>NZ_JBMPXW010000001.1:2162994-2471993 GCF_049367455.1 Acinetobacter lwoffii | reverse complement strand
TAGATTTGCCTTTTGCCTTACCCACTGCGGTTGCGGGTATTGCCCTGACCTCTTTATATGCACCGACCGGCTGGATTGGTCAATATTTAGAACCGATTGGCATTCAAGTCGCTTATACCCCGATTGGTATTACACTGGCATTGATCTTTATTGGTCTGCCTTTTGTAGTGCGTACGGTTCAGCCAGTCCTTAGCGATCTGGAAACCGAACTGGAAGAAGCTGCATCTGCATTGGGTGCCAACCGTTTTCAGATTGTGACCAAAGTGATTTTCCCAATTCTGCTGCCTGCGCTGATCACTGGCTTCGCTTTAGCCTTTGCCCGTGGTGTCGGTGAATATGGTTCAGTGATCTTTATTGCTGGTAACCAGCCTTTTGAAACGGAAATTGCACCCTTAATGATTATTTCTCGCCTAGAAGAATATGACTATGCCGGTGCAACCACGATTGCTGTCGTAATGCTACTGATTTCCTTCGTGATGCTATTCCTGATTAACTTATTACAGGCATGGGCTAGCCGTCGTACCGGGAGAACTGCGCGATGAGTTTAAATACCAACAGCAATGCGCTGGCTGAAAAGTTGCAATCCCGTGATGCAACCCGTGAGCCAACTTGGGTACGTTATACGCTGCTCACTATTGCCTTAATCTTCTTTTTAAGCTGCCTGATTCTGCCCTTGATTCTGGTTTTTGTTGAAGCCTTTAAACAAGGGGTTGGCGTTTATACCCAAGCGCTGGTGCATCCGGATACTCTGTCGGCAGTAAAACTTACCTTGCTGACGGCTGCAATCGCAGTACCGCTCAACGTCGTATTTGGTGTTGCGGCAGCCTGGTCTGTAGCGAAGTTCAAATTTCCGGGGAAATCATTCCTGACCACCATTATTGATCTCCCTTTCTCGGTTTCACCTGTGATCGCGGGTATGATGCTGGTGCTGATTTTCGGTACCCAAGGCTGGATGGGTTCTTGGCTGATGGATCACGATATCAAGATCCTTTATGCAGTGCCTGCGATTGTCCTAGCGACTATCTTTATTACGGTACCTTTTGTTGCGCGTGAGCTAATTCCGTTAATGGAAGCACAAGGAACCGAAGAAGAAGAAGCTGCGATTGTACTCGGTGCATCTGGCTGGCAGACTTTCTGGAAAGTGACCCTGCCCAATATCAAATGGGGTCTGATCTACGGCGTGATTCTATGTAATGCGCGGGCCATGGGTGAATTTGGTGCGGTGTCGGTGGTTTCCGGCCATATCCGTGGTGAAACCAATACCTTGCCGCTACACGTCGAAATTCTTTATAACGAATATACCTTTAGTGCTGCGTTTGCCGTGTCTTCGCTTCTGGCTCTCCTCGCAATTGTGACCCTGATTTTAAAAACATGGGTGGAACTGCGCCAGGAAAAACAAGACAAACGTAATGAAGATTCAACAGTTTCTTAAGGAATGCCCACATGAGTATTCAAGTACAAAATATTGAAAAACACTTTGGTGCATTCCACGCACTAAAAAACATTTCGCTGGATTTCCCAGATGGTCAACTGGTCGCACTTCTTGGCCCATCCGGCTGTGGTAAAACCACTTTGCTACGGATTATTGCCGGTCTGGAATCTGCGGATGGCGGTCAGGTGATTTTAGAAGGTCAGGATGCCACCAATGTACATGTGCGTGAGCGTGAAGTTGGCTTTGTATTCCAGCACTATGCCCTATTCCGCCATATGACGGTATTTGACAATATTGCCTTTGGCCTGCGTGTGCGTCCACGTAAAACTCGTCCATCGGAAGCGGAAATTAAAAAACGTGTGACACGTTTACTCGACTTGGTTCAGCTCGGTTTCCTTGCTGACCGATATCCAGCTCAACTTTCTGGGGGTCAGCGTCAGCGTATTGCCCTTGCACGTGCTCTGGCCGTTGAACCACGTGTATTATTACTAGATGAACCTTTCGGTGCACTGGATGCCAAAGTGCGTAAGGAACTGCGTCGCTGGTTACGTACCCTGCATGACGAATTGCATATTACTTCTATTTTCGTAACACACGATCAGGAAGAAGCGCTTGAAGTTGCAGATCAAATCGTGGTGATGAACAAGGGCAATGTTGAACAAATTGGTTCACCACGTGAAGTCTATGAAACACCGAAAACCCCATTTGTATTCGACTTCTTAGGTCAGGCGAATCGTTTTGAAGGTCAAAACAATGCAGGCATCATCCAGCTCGGTGAAGACCGTATTCAATTCGAGGGTGCAAAAAATGCCGCTCAAGGTGAAGTGATTTTATTCGCACGTCCAGATGAACTACGCATCCATGCACAGCCACACGACAATGCCATTCAGGCGACCTTCATTCGTGAATTATGGATCGCGGGTAAAGTCGTTGCTGAGCTAAATGACCGTCAAGGCAATCTGATTGAAATTTTACTGACGCCTGATGAAGCGAGAGCGCATCAATTCCGCCCAAATCAAACTGTTTGGTTAAGTGCGGTGAATTTGCATTTATTTGAAAACCAGGTCGCTTAAGACCAAAAGATGGGGCTTTAAAATGCCCCATCCTCTTCTAGGGTAAGAGAATTATGAATTTCCAACAATTAAGAATTATACGAGAAACGGTTAGACAAAACTTTAATTTAACTGAAGCTTCTGCTGCGCTTTATACTTCACAGTCCGGGGTAAGTAAGCATATTAAAGATCTGGAAGATGAACTGGGGGTGCAACTGTTTATTCGCAAAGGTAAACGTCTACTGGGCTTAACCGAACCGGGCCAGGCACTTTTAGGCATTGTAGAACGCATGCTGGTCGATGCCGACAATATCAAACGTCTGGCCGATGATTTCAATAAAGTCGATGAAGGTACATTGACCGTTGCCACAACGCATACCCAGGCGCGTTATGTGTTGCCACCGATTGTCAGCCAATTCAAAAAAGAATTCCCTAAAGTTCATCTAATTTTGCAACAGGCCAGCCCGGTTGAAATTACGGAAATGTTACTTCAAGGTCAAGCCGATATCGGTATTGCGACCGAAGCACTCACCACTGAAGATAATTTGGCCAGCGTGCCTTATTATAACTGGCAGCATAGTATTATTACCCCGCAGAATCATCCACTGGCAAGTAAGGAACACGTGCTCATCGAAGATCTGGCGCACTACCCGATTATTACCTATCACGGTGGTCTTACCGGTCGCTCCAAGATTGATACCGCCTTTGAAGAAGCTGGTTTTGATGTGGATATTGTGATGTCCGCACTTGATGCCGATGTCATCAAGACCTATGTAGAAATGAATATGGGTGTCGGCATTGTCAACGATGTGGCCTATGACCCGGAGCGTGATTACCGCTTAAAGCAGATTAAAACCGATATTTTCGGCATAAATACCACTTGGATTGCAGTACGTAAAGGTCATTTACTGCGAGGTTATGGCTACGAGTTTATTTCACTCTGTTCCCCAGACGCAGATATTAAGGCACTGAAAAAAGTGGCTTATCCAGACGAATAAAGTGCACTATTTTAAGTTTTTAATCAAAGAGGCTACATGGCCTCTTTTTTATTTTTTGAGTGGATAAAGAATATAAATATCAAGCATAATCACGTGCATAATAAATTGAATTATACCAAGATGATCAATAATAAATTTGCTCTTTTCTCCATGGGCTTGTTTTTCTCCGGGTCAGGTTATGCAGCAGCGTTTGAACAATCTAACCAAAGCATCCAATCGTTTTTTGAAAAAAATCATTATGCTGAAGTTTCATTGGCCTGGATTCGCCCTGATATCAGCGGTCAGGTACAACATACCGAAGAGCTGCAACAATTAGGCATCACCGATTTTTCAACAGGAAATCTTGCCCATAACCAATTGATCTCCAATGTCGCATTAAAATTCCAGTTGAATCCTCAAGTGTCGTGGGGACTGATTTACGATCAACCTTATTCTATAGATATCGCTTATCATTATGATCCTGTTTTTGCAGGTGCAGCGCTTCCAATTGAGGCTGCTACTATTCAGTTTGAGAGCCATAATTTGACCTCATTAATTGGCTTTCAACCAAACGATAACTGGAATTTTTATACAGGGCTAAGTTATCAAAGCTTAGAGGGAAATTTATATTTATCCGGGCAGACATTTTATATATTCAATGGTTATCGAGCCACATTTGAACGAGATCCCGCTTGGGGCTGGCTTGCAGGAATCAGTTATCAGATTCCTGAATATTTTTTTAGAACCGCACTGACCTATCGTTCTGCAATTACTCATCACAATAAAACCACTGAATCAATTATTGTAGGTACAAATCCAGCACCTTATACAGAAATTCAAACTCCACAGTCTGTGAACTTGGATTTTCAGACAGCTTTAACTGATCAAAATGCGCTCTACGGCGCGCTGCGTTGGTCAAACTGGCAAAATTTCATGATCCAGCCACCTAAATTTGGCGCTGTAATTGACTATGCGGCCTTACATTTTCCGGAAGTAAAACCTTTCAGAATGATTGATTATCGTGAGGATCAATGGTCTGGCAAAATCGGACTTGCCCATCAATGGCCTTCTTTTGGCATAAATTCTATCGAACTTTTATGGGATTCTGGTACAGGAAATCCGGCTTCAACCTTGAATCCGAGTGATGGCTATTGGGGCATCGGACTAGGTCATCTTTATAAGATTCAAGAAACTTGGGATATTGCTACAGGACTATATTATTTAAAGTTTCAAAAACCTGAAATTTCCTCATCCGAACCTATTACGCCACAGATTGCAGGTTTATCTGCAGTTTCTGATAACAGTGCTTTGATCCTAGGTTTGAAACTGGGTTATCACTTTTAAAATTGTTCTAAAAAATAAAAAAACGGGCCGAAGCCCGTTTTTTTTATATAGCTAAAATTTAGAAGCGGAAGCTGACACCCAGTTTTGCGACTGGTAGCCATTCGTATTCATTGTCGTTACGAATTTCGTTTTCTTCATTACGTAAGGCAGTATCAAAATCTGGAATATCTGGATTAGTAGAATCTACAGCTATAAAGTTACCAGTAGATGCTAAATTGACGCGTGGATTACCATTGTAGTAGGCACCGATTTCACCAAATACACCCCAACGATTAGTAATTGCTGGTGAGAAACCAATCCCTACATAAGGTGCGATATTGTTTTTGTAAGATAAATCTCCTGTCACACGCCCAGTAGTTCCACCTACTGTTTTATAACGATTACCATCAACAGTAATAATACCATCAGCACCTGTACGACTTTCTAACCCATAATCATTGTCAATATAACCTACGCCTGCTGCCATATAGAACCAGTTCGCCCAAGGACGGATTTCAGCATTTAAATAGGTCAGGTTATTGTCCATATCCAGGTCATATTTAGTCCCATTTACTGAGATATCATCAGACCAAGAGATGTCACCACCGTTATAACCTAAAGTCACGCCAACATATGGATTGGCATTCCAAGAAATTGCACCACCATAACCGGTAGTACCGACTTCAGCACGAACAGCTGCGGGTTTAAAGAAAGAGAAAGATGCTACACCTTCATCTGTTACGATCGTTTCATCAGCAGCCATGACAGATCCAGCTGTGGCAGCTAGAACGGATACTGCTAAAAGTTGATATAAAGCTTTCATTATTTCTCTCCTCAAAAGAACTTTTTTTTCATCATTAGTTATTCGTGATGAGCTCAATATAAAGGACTTAAAAAATATTTTTTATTCACATTTTGCTCATCTTTTGTTATTTTTTGATACAAATTAATTTTTCTTGTTGAGAGCCAAGTCTTTTCTAACACTTTTCCTACATTTCAACATAATGAAAAAGTACACTTATTACTTTAATAATTTCACGCTTTCTACACTTTTAGTTATTTTTCATCTATTTTTAGTGCTTTCAACTATTTTTTCTGCAATATAGTGTAAAATCTAGAAAATTTTTTCTGGAAGGAAGATCATGTCGCAGCTTTCAACAATCATTGAACAAGCGTTTGAAGACCGTGCGAATTTTACAGCTGCAGATTGCTCTGCTGAAATTCGTCAAGCAGTAGAGGAAGTAATTGCTGGTCTAGACAATGGTACTTTACGTGTTGCTGAAAAAATCGATGGTGAATGGGTTGTTCATCAATGGATTAAAAAAGCGGTATTGTTATCATTTAAATTGAACGACAACAAACCAATGGAAGCCTGTGATCTTCGTTTCTATGACAAAGTAGAGACTAAATTCTCAGGCTGGACTGAAGAGCAGTTTAAGGCAGCTGGTGTACGTGTCGTACCACCTGCTGTCGCACGTAAAGGTTCTTTTCAGGCCAAAGGCGTAATCTTGATGCCTTCTTATGTCAACATCGGTGCTTATGTAGATGAAGGCACGATGGTTGATACTTGGGCAACTGTAGGTTCATGTGCGCAAATCGGTAAAAATGTTCACTTGTCAGGTGGTGTAGGTATTGGTGGTGTGCTTGAACCGCTTCAGGCGAATCCAACCATTATTGAAGATAACTGCTTTATCGGTGCACGTTCTGAAATCGTTGAAGGCGTAATCGTTGAAGAAGGTTCTGTGATTTCAATGGGCGTATTCATTGGTCAATCGACCAAGATTTATGACCGTGCCACTGGCGAAATCCACTACGGCCGTGTACCAGCAGGTTCAGTTGTTGTTGCTGGTAGCCTTCCTTCTAAGTGTGGTACTTATAGCCTGTATGCTGCCATCATCGTGAAAAAGGTAGACGCACAAACTCGTTCTAAAACAAGTCTGAACGATCTATTACGTGAAGACTAAGATGTCTTAACTTAGAGGACACATTTGTGTTCCTCGGAGCTTCAACCGCTCCTCGTCTCTACGATTAGTAATAATCGTAGGGATTTTTATTTTTATACCCGGTTATTTATTTCTCATTGGTTAGTTCTGTTATGAATACGCTTCGATCTTCCGCAATTCCTGTCTCTGATCCGTCTGCGGGTTTACGCATTACGGAGATTTTCTATTCATTGCAAGGTGAAGCCAATGCCGCAGGACTGCCAACAGTATTTATCCGTTTAACCGGTTGCCCATTGCGTTGTAGCTATTGTGATACCACCTATTCCTTTGAAGGCGGTGAGCGTCAGTCTCTGGACGATATTATCCAGACCACGCTTGATTTTAAAACCCCTTATGTCTGTGTGACCGGTGGTGAACCACTGGCGCAGCCCAATGCCCTACCCCTGATGCAGCGACTTGCGGATTTAGGATGTGAAGTTTCACTTGAAACCAGTGGCGCTTTAGATGTGTCCAAAGTGGATTCACGTGTTTCCAAAGTCCTCGATTTAAAAACACCAACTTCAGGTGAAGTTGCACGAAATTTGCTTTCTAATCTTGATCATTTAACTGCACATGATCAAATCAAGTTTGTGATATGCAATCGTGAAGACTATGAATGGTCAAAACAGCAGCTTGAACAGTACCAACTTCAAGACAAAGTGAGTACAGTTTGGTTTTCACCTGCATTTGCGGTCGAAAAAGGTGCAGTTCGCTTACCACCACTGGCACGTGATTTGGCTCAGTGGATTTTAGAAGACCATCTCCCTGTTCGTTTCCAGTTACAGCTGCACAAGTTGTTATGGAATGATGAAACTGGTCGTTAATTTTTTGTAAAGTATTTTTTGGAGAATCAGCTTATGCGTCCTCGTGCCATTGTCCTGTTATCTGGCGGATTAGACTCAACAACATGTCTGGCTTGGGCGCAGGCACGCTATGAATGTATCGCACTCAGTTTTCGATATGGTCAGCGTTCAACGACCGAGCTGGATGCAGCAAAAGCTTTAACGCAACGTGCGGGTGTGGAACATCGTGTCATCAATATTGATCTGGGTAATCTGGGTGGCTCAGCCCTTACCGATCATAGTATTGAAGTGCCCGACCATGAACAGGCTGGCATTCCGATTACCTATGTTCCGGCACGTAATACTATCTTCTTGTCTTACGCCTTAGCAGCAGCTGAAGTGTTCGAAGCTGAAGCGATTGTTATCGGAATTAATGCGGTTGATTACTCCGGTTATCCGGATTGTCGCCCAGAATTTATTGACGCATTTGCCAACATGGCACGCTTGGCGACCAAGGTTGGCGTAGAGGGTCAGGCGCTCAAATTTGAAACACCTTTGTTACATTTATCCAAAGCAAATATTATTCGCTTAGGTATTGAACATGGCGTAGACTACAGTCAAACGGTGTCATGCTATCAAGCAGATGACCAAGGACGTGCCTGTGGCAAATGCGACAGTTGTCGTTTACGTAAACAGGGTTTTGCGGACGCAGGTGTTGAAGACCCGACACGTTATATACCGTAATAACAAGGTAGAGTTTATGAAGAATTTAAAATCAAGCATCGTGCTTTCAGCAATTGTTTCGGCTGCTGCTATGTTCGCAACTACGGCTCAAGCGGCTGATGACAAATTACAACAAGCTTATAAAAGCACCAATGTAAAATCTGCATTGATCAATGTTTGTAAAAATGAAACTGGCAAAAGTAAAAAATTGACGGCTGCTGAAGTCAGCAAATATTGTGGTTGTGCTATTGAAGCGGATGGCAAATTAACCAATGCACAAAAATGGGAAATTCAAAGTACCATTAACCAGAAGAAAAGCCCAGGCACTCTAGCTTTTGTACAGAAGCAGAATAAAGATCTTCAAGCATGCTTTGGTCCACAGTTAACAGGCAAACTGAAAACTTTGACTGAAGAAGCAATGAAATCAGCTCAAGCGGCACCAAAGAAATAAGATCTGATGATTCTTTGATAAAATAAGCCACTATAATGTGGCTTATTTTTTTGAAAAAATTTAAAGAAAACAGGAGTTTTTATGTCTGAAATTAGTTTCCTTGACCAGAATTTTCCTGCGACGACAGGCGAAATCAATTTAACCCAGTTAAATACAGAATGGCTGGTGATTTATTTTTATCCTAAAGATTCTACGCCAGGCTGTACGACTCAGGCAGTTGGCTTTTCCTGTTTAAAAGATCAGTTCGATGCTTTAAACACCACAATTCTTGGCGTATCCCGTGATTCGGTAAAAGCGCATCAGAACTTTACTGAAAAGCAGAATCTGAGTATTAACCTGATCAGCGATAAAGAAGAAATTCTGTGTCATCATTTTGATGTGATCAAAGAAAAGAATATGTATGGCAAACAAGTGATGGGTATTGAGCGTTCAACTTTTATTTTCCATAACGGCCAACTGGTCAAAGAATACCGTAAGGTCAAAGCAGCAGGTCACGCAGAACAAGTTCTGGAAGATTTAAAAGCTTGGCAAGCTGCTTAACTGTATGCTTGTGTATGAATAGAAGCTCGAAACATTCGGGCTTTTTTTACGATAACTTTCATATCATCAAGTATTTTATATCTATCCTAGTTCATTTCACACTGGCCTGATAGATGAAGATTCACTTTATCCCCTACACCTGCAATTCCTTTTTTCATACCAAAATCCCTACGGTTAATCACGGCAGATGCCTGAACATCAAGCAGGTTGGCATTCGACATACTGGGTTTAAAGGTTGTTTCAAAAATCACAGGCTTGGTCACACCACGCAGGGTTAAATGACCTAAAACATTGTATTTGCCATTGCCCAAGTCTTTAAACTGGATACTTTTAAAAATTACAGTCTTATATTTTTCTACATAAAACAGGTCTTCGCCTAAAATCATATGTTTAAATAGCGGCTTACTAAAACTTAAACTTTCCACGTCCATGACCAGATGGGTTGAGGCATTTTGCGGTGCTTTAGCGTCAAACTGCATCGTGGATTGAACCTGATTGAACTTGGCTTTAACCACAGTCAGTCCCATTGACTTGATCTCAAAACCGACATCACTTTTGGGAGTTAAGATCCATGATCTTGCAAAAGACTGACTGGTCAAAGCTAAACAGATCGCTAGGCTAAGGAGCCCAGTTTTTATTATTGTTTTCAATTTTAAATCCACCTTGTTTAATTTCTTATTAATCGGATTTAAATACACGGCTTAATCTGAAACTAAATTTTCTTGTTTTTGAGCGAACAGGTTTTCGTTATTTTTATACCAGTTTATTGAAGTTTTTGTAAAATCATTCATGACTAACGGACAAAATACTTGTGCTGATTTTTCTCTGATAAGTGGTCCTGCTAGGCTAGCCAGAGGCTTGTATCATCTTATAAAATTCTGATTTTATAAATTTTTTTTACAAAACAGATCATTTATTTTAAGTTCAATTTATATTGGAAATATCCATGTGCTTACAGCACTGAAAAGAGTTGTTTTCTGCGCTGCCTATTCTCGATCACTATCTAAAATGACACGCTTAGACAACTCTTAACCGATCTATCGACTTCCGTAGCCTGAATCAAATACTGAGGATTAATGACACTGCGACGCCCCACATGGTACAAGCAATTATAGCATCCAGTATTTTCCATGCTTTTGGATGTTGAAACCAAGGCGTCAGTATTTTTGCTCCATATCCCAAACTAAAAAAGAAAAACCAGGAAGCACAGACAGCGCCTAAAGCAAACCACCATTTTCCTAGGGCGTATTGAGTTGAAATTGATCCAATCAATATGACTGTGTCTAAGTAAACATGCGGATTCAGCCAGGTAAAAGCCAGGCAAATCATCAGTACTTGTAGAAAATTCTCTGTTAGCTGACCACTTGGTGCCAAGACCTCGGTTGATTTAAATGCGCTGATCGCATGGCGTAAACCATAATAAAACAGGAATCCTGCGCCAATATATTTAGAAAATATAACAATATCCGGATAATGTTCAATGACGCGCGCAAAGCCCAGTACGCCAAGCAGAATTAAAATGGAATCAGATAAGGCACAAATCACACAGACCCAGAACACATGCTGCTGTTTTAAACCTTGTTTTAATACAAAAGCATTCTGTGCACCGATACTGACAATCAGGCTCATTCCCACAGCAAAACCACTCATCATATAACTGAACATCACATTCCCCCTTTTTTGAATAAATGAATTATTCAACAAAATGAGTGCGATTAATTAAAACTAAGTTAATATCAATTTAACTAAATTATTTTTAGATAATAGAAATGCTGAATGCGAAACAATGTGATGCTTTTTATGCAGTTGCAAAAACGGGAAGTTTCGATCTGGCTGCCGAGCAGCTAAGTATTACTGCTTCGGCAGTGACCCTTCGTGTTCAAAGTCTGGAAAAAAAATTGGGACAATTGCTTCTGGTCAGAGATCGGCCTTGCCGCGTGACCCAATCCGGGCAAACTTTATTGCATTATTTACAGCATCAACGTTTGCTAGAACAGAATTTGATGCAAGATTTGGGTGGACAGCTGCAACATGAAGGTTTCTATTGTCTGAATATTGCCACCAATGCTGATTCACTCGCGACCTGGCTATTACCCACCTTACAAGCCCAGCTGATCCAGCATAAAATTGTGCTGCATTTTCAGGTAGATGATCAATCTCAAACTCATCATCTGTTAGAAGCAGGTCTCGTCAATGCCTGTTTGAGTACTGAAGCCAAGGCAATGAAAGGTTGCCGGGCGGAATTGATCGGACAGATGCAGTATCGGCTGGTCGCCACCCCTGAGTTTTCCCGAAACTGGTTTCATCAAGGGGTACATCGGGATGCGCTACGGCTTGCCCCTGCAATTATTTTTAATGAAAAAGACCAGCTGCATACCCAATTTATTCAGCACGAATTTGGCCTGAATCTAGCACAATATCCTCACTTTTTTATTCCATCGACCCATGCATTTTTTGATGCGATTGTCATGGGTCTAGGCTATGGCTGGCTGCCGGACTATCAAACCAGGGATTTACTGGAGTCAGGTCGACTGCTTGAACTTTCAAGTAAGATGCGAATTGAAGTGCCCTTGTATTGGCATCACTGGAAAGAACAGTCTCCTGCTCTAGAAATCCTTGGGGAATGTTTGAAACAGCATGCTCAAACTACCATGAATCAACCCATAACAACCTGATACTTTTAAAGCAGATTGGTTTTATCATTGTGGGCAAATTTTTCACTGAGTTGCTGATAGGTCGTGGTTTTTTGGAAATTCTCTAGAAAATCAATCGTGCCTTGTGGAAATTTATCCCGTTGAATTTCGCCACGATAATAAGCTTCACGCATCGGCGTGGCGGATAAGGCATCTTCCAGGCTGTCAAGTTCGACCATTTCCCATTCTGGAAAAAACTTTAAATAATAAGAAGAATCATCTTTAAAGTGCCCAATCAGCCCGATTTTGGCATCCGGCTCAATGACCTGATTCACCAGCGATTTCACCAGTTTTTGCCATTTTTCATCATTATAAACATCAATAACTTCTACAAATTTGATCCGCGCCCGATCTTCTGGACTAAAATTTGACAGGATCATGGCTTCACGCTCCGAAGCCAAGAATGGATTCTTGATATTGCGTTCATTTTGCGCAGAACCAAGCGCCAAAATCACATGTTGACTGTGCTGCAAGGCAATTTTAATGGTTTGCATGTGCGCCAGATGAAAAGGCTGAAAGCGGCCAATGAAAACCAGATAATCAAATGTATAGTTCATAAGGGATCAGTTTTTTATGACTCATGAGTTGTGCCGCCCCAATAAATATGCGACATAATCATTCCCATAAAATCAAATTAAGTTTTAAAGCAAGGATAGTACGATGACACTGAGCTGTATTCAACAACCTCATGAGCATTTGAATGCGAATTTAGAACATGGTGTACTCACTTTAGCCATCAATCGCCCGGAAGCGAAAAATGCGTTATATAGCGAGCTGTATCTCTGGATTGCGAAAGCTTTAGATGAAGCAGATCAAGCACCTGAAGTTCGTGTAGTTGTATTACGTGGTCAGGACGCAGACTTTAGTGCGGGCAATGATATGCAGGATTTTATGAAATCTGCTGCGAAGAAAGGTCAGGCACCCGCTGCTGAAGGCCCGCCGTTTGTTTTACTCAAATCTGCTGCAAAATTTTCCAAGCCTTTGATTGCTGCGGTGCGTGGTGTTGCGATCGGCATTGGCGTGACGATCTTACTACATTGTGATCTGGTCTATAGTGACAATACTGCCTTGTTCCAGATTCCATTTGTCAGTCTGGGTCTATCGCCTGAAGGGGCTTCAAGCAAGCTGTTGATTCAGCAAGCGGGTTATCATAAAGCAGCCGAATTATTACTGACTGCGCAAAAATTCAATAGCGAAAAAGCACTCGACGCAGGTCTGGTGAATAGCATTGAAGAAGATGTTTACACTAAAGCAGCAGCACAAGCTGCCCAGCTCTCTGCCCTACCATTAGCATCTCTGGTGCAATCTAAAGCTTTGATGAAACACAATGTGAATGAAATTGTGGAATGGATTGACCATGAAGCAGAAATTTTCATGCAGCGTGTAGGCTCGCCAGAAATGCTGGAAGCGGTTCAAGCGTTTATGCAAAAACGTAAACCTGATTTCACACAATTCAACTAATTTTCAAACTTATGAGCTCAACGAGGTGGTTTAGACTGCCTCAATCTTTTATTTTTCTAAGAATCTGAAGTATGCCAAATCAAAACTCCCAAACCTCTTCCGGAACAACAGATAGTTCAAATCGGCTTTGTTGCACAAACCTATCTGTAAAGGCTTTTTCAGCGATATAATTTCCAAATGAATAAGCCTACACAGAAAATCTACCGCACAACCAATTGGCCCGCATATAACCGAGCACTCATGAGTCGCGGAAATATTGCCATTTGGTTTGATCCTGCTACGCAATGGTATGCGCCATCAAAAGGCAAACAAGGGCGAAATCAAACCTACTCCGACGCAGCCATCCAATGCTGCTTAATGATTAAATCCTTATTCCGTCTATCTTTACGTATGGTCACTGGCTTTGTGCAAAGTCTGATTAAACTTTGCGGATTAAATTGGACCGCACCAGATTACAGTACGCTTTGTAGAAGACAAAAGCATATTGATATTGCAATCAGCTACCAAAAAAGTAGCGATGGGCTGCATCTACTCGTAGACTCTACAGGCATGAAGTTTCTAGGTGAGGGCGAATGGAAACGCAAGAAACATGGAGCTGAATATCGTCGCCAATGGCGTAAACTACATATTGGTATAGATGCCAAAACCCTACAAATACGCGCTATTCAGCTCACAACCAATAATGTCAGTGATTCACAGGTGCTTGGTGATTTACTTAATCAGATTCCACAAGATGAGCAGATTGACTCTGTTTATAGCGATGGAGCTTATGACACCAAGCAATGCCGTCAGGTTATTGCAGATCGGCAAGCACATGCGGTGATTCCACCTAGAAAAAATGCGAAACCATGGAAAGATACAAAAAGTAGCTCGCTAGAGCGAAATGAATTACTTCGAACAGTTAAACGTTTAGGCAGGACATTATGGAAAAAATGGTCAGGCTATCATCGCCGCAGTTTGGTGGAAACCAAGATGCATTGCATCAAATTATTAGGCGATAAATTAATGGCAAGAAGCTTTCCTAGTCAGGTGAATGAAATTCATGCACGTGTAGCAGTCCTCAACAGATTTACGGAATTAGGTCGACCACTTACCCAAGTTACGCCTTAAATTTGGCTCAATTAGGGGCGCTTTGCATTTCAAATCTTTGTGCAACAAAGCCCTTCTGAGCTAATTGTCTGTATCGCACGTACCGACCGTATTGATGAAATGGCAAAACGTAATGTGAATGAATTTCCATTTCCAGAAGCTCCGCCCGCGATTAAGAAATACTATAAATATATTCCTTACAACTATAAAACCGGTTATCTGAATGCTTTCGGTAACTTTAAGAAAGTGGCTTTCAAAGTTGCCCGTACACTGGACAAACAAATGCCAGTGTCTGCTTTCAGCCCAGCTGATGCGAAACTGTGGGCGACCAAAACAACGGCGCTCGCTTGTGAAAATCTGGTCTTAGCCTTACGGGCCTATGGTTTTGACAGCTGTATGATGGAAGGTTTTGATGAGCCGATGGTTCGTGAAATTCTGAAATTAAATGATGAACAGTATCCGGTCATGGTAATTGGTGCGGGTGAACGTGCTGAGGATGGAGTATTTTTCCCACAGTACCGTTTTGATCGTGAGCTGTTTATTCAGAAGGTTTAATAGCAGCTATAGAAAAACAAAGCCTTAAGTTCTACCTCATTTGGTGATATGGATATCGCGCTTAGGCAGAGATTCAAGAATGAATTTCTGCCTAACACATAATTTTGCTTATCCTATGCAATATATTTTTCGTTCTTTAAAGCCCTATCAGCCTGCAAACAGAGAGTGAAGTCTTCACGCTATATGAAGGCTATGCCATCTTAAAAATGCCAGTAAATAATCAAAACCTATGAATAGTGGGTTCTCAATTTCCGATAATCAATCCAGTTACAATGAAACCCGACGGGTACACGTACCGGTAAATGAATGGTTGCAATCGGCCCTTCAGTCATATGCTGTGCATCCAGAATCACTACCCTAGATGGACTATCATCTAAAGCATGAACATAAGACATCAGCCAGCCATCATTTTCAGCTTGAGCCCCTTCCCGTGCGACGAATATCACCTCTCCTGTCACCCAGTTTTCTCCAAAAGAATAGCTTTCTGAATTGCCAGTTTCCACATCATGGCTCAAAAGAGTATTGCTGCTGACACGAGAAGGATCATCAAACTCGCCAAAGGAAATAGTGTAGACATAACGATAAGGCCGCCCCGTATAAGCTTCATTAATCCGTGGGAATTCCTGTTTCATCTCGGATAATACTGTCCTAGTCACTTTTCCAATGCCGTGTTCAAAAATGAACCGCTCCAGCCGAATATCCTGATCTTCAATCGGTCCCTGAATCGAACTGACCAATGCTTTGGAGTGCACCACCGCATCCATAACCACATCACCAGAATCCAGCTCATAAGCATTCACGGTATGAAAAATAAAACAGGGATCAATCTCATACCAGCGAATATCAATTGCCTTACCGCCAAAAGGTAATATACCAATGCGTGCCTGCCGTTTTGGATTCCATTGATAAGGCAACATTGAACCCTTTAAAGCACTGCGTACAGAAAAGTTCACATTCAGGTCCAGAATCAGCACCTGAGATCTGGTAATGGCACAATCATGAATCATCGGACCATGTTTCACTGGAATGTCGACGTGATATTTCAACTTACCTTTTGAATCTATCTGCAAATAAAAAACTTTGTTCTGACTTAAAGCATCATAACAAACCGCATGAATATCACCTGTTTCAGGATCGATATGTGGATGAGCAGTAAATGGCAGATCCTGATCATCTCCAAACAAATGATGTCGTTTTGACTCCAGTGCAGCATTCAACTCAACTGGATAAGCGCCTGCTTCTACCAATGCCCAGATTTTTCCGGCAAAGTGGATGACATTGGTATTGACTGCATCTGCGACACCTCGGGTTGTACCTGGAATTTGTGGTCGATGAAGTTTTTTCTGCACACTGGCAGAACCGATATAACTGCTTTTATACCAATGTGCCTCACCACCCTTCAGTCTGAGCGCATGCAACATGCCATCGCCAGTAAACCAGTGATAGTTACGTGGATTTTTGACGTTAATAGGATTTGGGCCAATCCGCATTAATGCGCCATCCAGTTCTGCAGGAATCTGCCCTTCAACCTTTAAATTTGTGGAAAAGTGTTCCTGCCGCTCTGGTGCAAATATACCTTCCAGATAGGGATTATCCGGCGAATACGGAATGCGCTGATGCAGGATTTCTGCACCGTATTGAATGGATTTACTGAGCGTATTTTTCCATACGCTGCTCAGCGGTTTTGGCCATAGCATTGTTATTTTCCTTATTGTATTTTTTCTTTGGATTATTCTGGCAGAAATGATAATAACAAAAGCGGTTTGGCTGTTTTCTGAATCTAGATTAACGGCGCATCAAATTGAATACGCCGTGCCGTAATAGAACGTAACTTTTATAATTTTAGACTTTGATATCCAGAAGCTGAATAAACTCAAAGGCTGGCTCTTCATAAGGATGGCTTTCTTTCAGAGCTTTGGCGACCTCGACTGCCTTCTCATCAGGCACCAGGATTTCTACCCGCCATTCTTCCACCTGTTCCAATTTTCCCACTTCACCAATATGAGGATCTGCACCTTCCTGTGGTTTAAACTGTCCAGTTCCTAAAACCTGCCAGGCACAATTCGTATACTCACCAATACCGCCCGCTCCTGCTACAAATATTGCATTCTTGGTGTCTTCCAGATTTTCGTCCGGCACGTAATAAATCAGCTTTAACATATATTCCTTCCTGCAATTCAGATACTTGCCGTATTATTAAGGGCTTGGGTAATCAGCTTCAATGCAGGATTTTGGGAATTCTTGTTAAATGTTGCATACAAGCCCAGTTTTGGTAGTGCCTGATCAGTCTGGATAATTTTCACATGATCATTCAAAAAACGCAGTAAATATTCGGGTGCGAAACTAAAGCCCATCCCCATATTGGTCAGATTGATGTGTTGTAACACATTGGTCACCCACAGCACCTGCTCATGATCGAGCTGATCAATGCAAAGCAGTTCATCCAACTTTTCATAAAATACGGGGGATGCATTCTGCTCACACATAATTATATTGTGATTTTTCAGTTCCTGTAATTTCAGGATTCGATTTGTAGGATGTAAATGCTGAGCAGCAACCAGATAAATTTGCTCGGTTAATAAATGAATATTGTCAAAATCTGGATGATTCAGCTGAAAACGAGTAATACATAAATCCAGTTCAGCATTTTTTAGCCGCTGAATCTGTTCCATACAGGTCAGGCTATGCAGATGGATTTTCAAGTCCGGCATGGTTTTTTTAAGCTGTACCAGAATCTGTGGCATGACTTTGATTTCTGCGACATTCAGAAAGCCAATATGAATCTGATTATTTTTCTGCTGTGCAACCTGACGTGCTGCTGCCACTGCCAGCTTGGCATTTTTCAGGGCTTTTTCAGCATAGATCTGAAAAGCCCTCCCTTCATCGGTGAGTTTTACTTTTCTCGATGAACGATCAAACAGGAGAACGCCAACTTCCTGTTCCAGATCCTTAATTTGCTGGCTTAAGGACGGCTGGGCAGTAAACAGCTTTTCGGCGGCCTTGGTAAAACTTTGTTGCTGCGCCACGGTGATAAAATAGCGTAAATGTCGAAGTTCCATAGTCTGCCCGGTTTCTGATCAGGTCAGCATCTTAAGATTATGACCCACGTATTGCAAATAAGAATAGGTCAATAGTTTATATGAATATCGCTATATCAACAGATCCTGATTTACTAGACTGTATAGCTAGATAGATGGCTTGTTCTTCACGCATATACATGGGGTCTTGTATGACACAACACTATGACACTGATGTTCTGATCATTGGTACCGGTCCTGCAGGTTCAACATTAGGTTTGGCTTTGGCCAATTATGGCATCAAGGTACAACTGTTTACCCAGTTTAGCTGGCTGGCCAATAGTCCACGTGCGCATATTACCAATCAGCGCGCCATGGAAGTATTACGTGATTTAGGTATTGAAGAACAGGTTAAAGAGATCGCTACACCTTGGGAGCAGATGGGTGAAAGCCTGATTACCACTAGTCTGGTCGGTGAAGAAATTGCCCGTTTAAGTGCCTGGGGTACAGGTGATGAGCGTCATGGCGATTACCTCAAAGGCAGCCCATGTCCTTTAGTTGATTTGATCCAACCCAAAATGGAAGCCCTGCTGGTCAAAAATGCTGGTGAACGTGGTGCGATTTATAACTTTAATACCGAATATTTATCGCATGTGCAGGACGAAGATGGCGTGACAGCCACTTTCCTGAACCTGATTACCAATACTGAATTTAGCTTAAAAGCGAAATATCTGGTGGGTATGGATGGGGCAAAATCCCGTGTACTGGAACAGCTCGGCTTGCCACTGGAAGGCGTGATGGCACGTGCGGGTACAGTCTATGTGACCTTTAAAGCTGATCTTTCTCAATATGTTCAGTATCGTCCTGCCATCCTGCAATGGATCGTTAATCCGGAAGCGAGTTTTGGTGATCTTGGTATGGGCTTACTGCGTGCCATTACACCATGGAATGAATGGATTATGGGCTGGGGCTTTGACATTTCCAAAGGTGAGCCACAAGTCACTGAAGAACAGGTTCGTGCCCGCCTGAATGCCTTTGTTGGTGCAGAAGTTGAAGAAGTCGAGATTCAAAAACTGTCTTATTGGTATGTCAACCAGACCTGGGCAACCGAATATTCAAAAGGTCGCGTATTCTGTGGTGGTGATGCGGTGCACCGTCATCCACCATCTAGTGGCCTAGGTTCAAATACCTGCATGCAGGATGCCTTTAACCTGGGCTGGAAACTGGCATATGCCGTTAAAGGCTGGGCTGCGCCTTCCCTGCTGGATTCATATACGGCTGAGCGTGCACCGGTCGGCAAGCAGATTGTGGCGCGTGCGAATCAATCACGTTTTGATTATAAATACTTAAAAGAAGTCTTCGGTTTTGATAATGGTGTAACGACTCAGAAGCAAATGCTGGAACATATTTTTTCGGAAGATGAGCAAGGTGCTGAAATCCGCAAAAAACTGTTTGAAGCATTAGAAATTAAAAACTTTGAGTTTAATGCTCAAGGTGTAGAGCTGAACCAGCGATATAGCTCCAATGCGGTGATTGCAGAATCCGAGCCTGAAATTTTTGAAAAAGATGAGCAGTTGTACTTACAGGCAACGACTCGTCCGGGTGCTAAAGTGCCACATATCTGGCTGATCAATGCCAATGGTCAAAAGCAGTCAACACTGGATATTACGGGTAAAGGTCGTTTTACCCTGCTCACAGGTTTATCCGGTAAAGGCTGGAAACAGGCTGCTGAAGTACTGAACTTATCTTATCTAGATGTGATTCAAATTGGTTCTCGTGACTACCGTGATGTGTATGGTACTTGGAACAGCAAATCTCAAATCCATGAATCTGGTGCAGTGCTGGTTCGTCCGGATGGTTATGTGGCTTGGCGTTATCAGGACAGCACCAATGATGCTTTTGATTATATGAATACGCTAAAAGCAGTACTCAAACAGGTTCAGCTAGTTATTTAATGAATGAGTTTTGAAAAATACCACCTTCGGGTGGTTTTTTAGGCTTTTAAAATAAGAATATATGCTTGTTCTCGGCTTTATTGAAGTCAATTTATTCTAATATAGGACTTACGCATTGACGGATTTAAAAAAGTCTCAAACTACTTTATAACGTATCTGTGATCAGACGAACTAAACATGCTTCTACAGCAACTTGTACATTACCCATTTATATGGGCTTTCTCATGACAGAACCAAACTCTATTAGCTGCACACAACTTGCCGAGACTTATAATATCTCGCATGACAGTGTAAATCGCTTTTTGGAGCGTGAAGACTACACAGCTCACGATCTATATCAAGAAGCAATTCAACACATTGATAATAATAAACTTACAGTCAGTATTGATGATACTGTTTTAGATAAGCCATATAGTCAACATATGGACTTAGTTAGCTATCTTTGGTCAGGTAAACACCACCGATCCGTCAAGGGTATTAATCTCATTACCTTGTATGCGACAGATCAACATGGCAAAAATATTCCAATTAATTTTCGAATTTATGATAAGTCAGAAAGTAAAACCAAGAATGATTACTTTATGGAGATGTTAAGTGAAGTACTCGATTGGGGTGCAAAGATTCAACTCATTACAGGTGATAGTTGGTATTCATCGACTGAAAATCTAAAAACCATAAGAAAACATGGTATTCGATTTATGTTTGGTGTCGACAGTAACCGTAAGGTTTCCCCTGAAAAAGGACAATGGTTTCAACTCCGTTTATTGCCGAATTTTCATCAGGGTCAAGTGGTCTGGCTCAAAGATGTTGGCTTTGTACAATTATTTAAGACTCAGTTAAAAGAACAGCAGAGATTTTATATTGTGCATCAAGATGAAGATGATTTATTGTCCTTTGATGGTTTTTATGAATTACATTCAAGTCATTGGAAAATAGAACAATATCATCGAGTAATTAAACAGGTTTGTCATATTGAAAAGTTTCAAGTAAGACGATCCAAGCTGATTTTGAATCATATTTTCTCAGCCTTGATGGCCTATGTTGAGATACAAAAGAACCAGTTTGAGCGGATCTTTGAAAATGTATATCGTTGGCAGAAGAAATTATTTAGACCAATTATCAAGAACTTTATTGATGAATTTATTCTCGATAAGAATCATCTGCTGCCACAGAAAATCTATAAATAATAGTGCGTAAGTCCTATAATATTTCTTTCCTAAACTCACTGATTGATTAAAACTCATTTAATCGCAACTATTTCATTTAATACCAATGCGCATATACGATTGATTTTGTGATAAATTTCACATTAATACAGTATAACTCCCACATTTAGGTTTAATCATACTGTTCTGCCTTGCATAGCTAAGACACATTCATTTTGCTAATCTGTGGTTCAAACTTCTCCCGCACTCCGCCAGCAAAATATGTTCTTTGTGAGGTAAGCACATGTCATGGCAAATTTCTCCCAGATATTCGACGGCTTCAGGAATGGTCAAAAATTAATTACAAGTTTTGATCCTCTCATTGATACCGCGAATGCAATGCCAATGACATGCTGCCCTGAAACCCTTAAAAGCAAAAGTTTCATGTTTTCAAATCAAAAGAATGGATGATATTGATTTGAAAATAAAACCTAAATTCAGGATTTCCCCAATGTTATTTAATTGGTTAAAACAGTTATTTTCATCACTTTTTAATGGATTTAACCCATCCAAAGCGGACAATCCACAAAATGAAACGGCGTTAGATTTGGGTAATCGTCACTCGATTGATACCCTCTCTAAACATGATGATGTAGGTATTCCTTTTTATCCGAATCTGATTAAACATTTGGAACTAGATCACCAACAACTTCTGAGTCTGTACAGCAACATTGGCAATTCTTTATATCTACAGGAATATCATTTACTGCCTGATCAATTAGCTCAATTTAAACAAGATTTTAAAGCGCATTTAGATGCTGAAAATATCAAGTTTTATGGTTACTTGGAACAAGGCTTAAAAGAACAAAGCCAGGCATTTTTATCTTTACGTCAGTTTAGAAAGGAAATGCGTGTCATTGAACGTACAGTGATTAAGTTTATAGATCACTGGATGGATTTTGGGGTAAACCGTGCAGCTGCTGCTGAATTCAGAGCAGAATATGAAGCGATTGGTTCTGCATTGGTACAACGTATTGAGCGTGAAGAAAAAGAGCTCTATACCATGTATAGCCGTGTTTAAGTCAATATAAAAAAGGCCATCCTAGGGTGGTCTTTTTTAGTTTTCGAGTACTTCAATTATATATCCTGCGACATGGACGCCATCAAGCTGACAAAGGATTTTGGTTACCTTACGGAATATATTCCTCATCCTTCAAAGTAACAATTCCATCTACACGCGATACGTAAAAAAACCACCTTAACGGTGGCTTTTTAAAATCTGATGATCAAGAACCCTGTAGTAAATAACTACCAACCAAAAACAGCATCTGTAAACCAACAACAAAACCAAATAACCACCAACCTTTCTGACGCATTGCTGCCTTATCCATTATTCTGAGTGTCTTAGCCATGTCATCACCTCATCTTTGAGAATTGATACTGAACCGATCTATTCCATCTTTCTTTTATAGTGCAATAAAGTTGTGCATAAAATATACCATAGCACTTTATATACAATATGAAAGCAAAATCTAAACCAAGTCCGTAGGGAAAAAGAAAATTAAAAAAATCAAAATCCTTAAAAAACAAAAAGCCACCTAAAGGTGGCAATTAATGAAGATAGTCTAAACAAAAGCTGAGAGATTTTCCAGTTTTGCAGCTATTCCGGTAATTTCTGCAATAAAAAAGGGCTGCTTCCGCAACCCTTTTCAAGTTAAAATAAATTAGCCAATAAATTTACGTGCATTACGGAACATACGTAACCAAGCACCATCCTGATCCCAGTCTTCTGGTTTCCATGAATGCTGGATCGCGCGGAAGTTACGTTCAGGGTGCGGCATCATAATCGTTGCACGGCCATCCTGAGACGTTACACCAGTAATACCTTCTGGCGAACCGTTCGGGTTCAATGGATATTGTTCAGTTGTATTGCCATGGCTGTCGACATAACGTAGAACCACCTGATTCGATGCATTCAGTGCAGCAAAGTTTTCCGCAGTTGCAACTGCACGACCTTCACCATGCGCCACAGCGATTGGCAGAATCGAACCTTGCATGTCTTGCAATAAGACTGAATTCGATTTTTCCACACGAGCGTTCACTGCACGTGCTTCAAATACTTCAGAGGTATTGCGATGGAAACGTGGCCAAGCATCCGCACCCGGAATTAATGGAGCCAATTGCGATAACATTTGACAGCCGTTACAGATACCGAGTGAGAAAGTTTCTTGACGGTTAAAGAATTTCTCAAACTGGTCACGCAATTTAGCATTGAACAATACGGATTTCGCCCAGCCGCCACCAGCGCCCATCACGTCGCCATACGAGAAGCCACCACACGTTACCAGGCCTTCGAAATCATCCAGGCTGATACGACCTGCCAGCAAGTCACTCATGTGGACGTCAACTGTATTGAAGCCCACTTTGTCAAATGCTGCAGCCATTTCGATATGACCATTCACACCCTGCTCACGCAGAATTGCCATATTTGGACGACGCAAGTTAATGAAAGGTGCTTCAATCGCTTCATTCAAGTCGAATGTTGGTTGGGCGATAATACCTTTGTGTGCTTTATCGGTAATTAAAGCAAATTCCTGATCCGCAGTTTGTACGTTGTCACGTAGGCGCTGGATTTGATGAGAAACTTCAGTCCAAGCCACTTGCAGATCAGCACGTTCAAGTACCAGACCATTGATAGACAATTGGTCAGAATTATTTACAGTACCAACCACTGCAATTGCATCTTTAAGCGTAGATACTGCAACTTCAGTTTGTAGCGCTTCCCAATCTGCTTTGGCAATTTGCAGAACCGCACCAATTTCTTCAGCGAATAAGCTTGCAGTTGATTGATCTTCTAAAGCCACACCCAGACGTGATGCGAACATCATTTCTGCAACAGTCGCCAGTAAACCACCATCACCGATGTCATGATACGCCTTGATCAGACCACGGTTGTTCCAGTCTTGAACCAATGCGAAGAATGCTTTTAAGTCATCGAAGCTATCAACATCAGGAGTCACAGAACCGATTGCTTTATACACCTGCGCCAGGATCGAACCACCTAGACGGAACTGACCTTTAGAAAGATCAATACGAACCAGCACAGACTCAAGGTTTTTCAATTCTGGAGTCAATGTTTGACGCACATCGGTCACTGGTGCAAATGCAGTGATCACGCCTGACATGGGAGAAGTCACAGACTTGTCTTCACCTTCGTCATTCCAGGTCGTACGCATTGACAATGAGTCTTTACCGACTGGAATCGCGATACCGAGTGCAGGACACATTTCCATACCGATGGCTTTCACGCCTTCGAATAGTGCCTGGTCTTCGCCCGGTTGACCTGCAGCGGCCATCCAGTTTGCAGACAATTTGATGTCGCTGATTTTTTCAATCTTCGCAGACATGATGTTCGAGATCGATTCAGCCACAGATAAACGTGCTGATGCAGCAGGATTCAACAAGGCTACTGGTGGACGTTCACCCATCGCCATTGCTTCACCGGTGTAACCCACCAAGCTCGTAGTTGTAACTGCAGCATCCGCGACAGGAACCTGCCAGCGACCCACCATCTGGTCACGTGCCACCATACCGGTAATCGAACGGTCACCAATACTGATCAGGAACGATTTAGAAGCAACAGTCGGGTTTTTCAGAACGCGATAAATCGCATCTTTTAAATCGGTGACTTTAGCCGCATCAAAGTCATCGCCTTTGCGTTCAATCGTTTCATAGGTACGGCTCATACGTGGTGTACCACCAAGCATCACCTGCATTGGCATATCCACTGGCTTGTTGCCGAACAATGGATCTTCAACGGTTAAATGACGTGCTTCAGTCGCTTCACCTAGTACCGCAAACGGACAACGTTCACGCGCACAGATTGACTCAAATAATTCTAAAGAAGATGGACGAATCGCCAATACATAACGTTCTTGCGCTTCGTTTGACCAGATCTCCATTGGAGACATGCCAGGTTCTAAAGATGGAATCTTACGAAGATCCAGCACTGCACCCAATTCGTGATCATTCACCAGTTCAGGCATGGCATTTGATACACCACCCGCACCCACGTCATGTACCGACACGATTGGGTTGTGGTCTTCCATGCGCCAGCAAGTATCGATCACTTCTTGGCAACGGCGTTCCATTTCCGGGTTTTCACGTTGTACCGAAGCAAAATCAAGGTTCTCGCCGAGTTTACCGCTATCTACAGAAGATGCAGCACCACCACCAAGACCGATCAGCATGGCTGGACCGCCGAGTACAATCAGCAAATCGCCCGGTAAGATCGGATCTTTTTCAACGTGATCTGGACGGATATTTCCGTAACCACCAGCGATCATAATGGGCTTATGGAAACCTTTAACATCGCCATTGACGTTTTGTTCAAAGGTACGGAAGTAACCGTTTAAAGCTGGACGACCAAATTCGTTATTGAATGCAGCGCCACCGAGCGGGCCTTCAATCATGATTTGTAACGGTGATGCCATACGCGATGGTTTGCCGTAGTTTTCTTCCCAAGGCTGTTCAAAGCCTGGAATATTCAGGTTAGATACGGTAAAGCCGGTTAAACCTGCTTTAGGCTTACCACCACGACCTGTCGCGCCTTCATCACGGATTTCACCGCCTGAACCTGTCGCTGCACCAGCAAATGGCGCAATCGCAGTTGGATGGTTGTGGGTTTCCACTTTCATCAGGATGTGAGCAGCTTGGCTCTTGTATTTATAAACCTGATGGCCGTTGTCTTCTTGGGTTGGATAAAAACGCTGGGTATCCGAACCAACAATCACTGAAGCGTTGTCTTTATAAGCCGACAATACATCTGTCGGTGATTCTTTATAGGTGTTCTTGATCATCTGGAACAACGACAATGGCTGAACTTCACCATCAATCGTCCATTCCGAACCAAAAATTTTATGACGGCAATGCTCAGAGTTGGCTTGCGCAAACATCATCAGTTCGATGTCATTCGGATTACGACCTAGCTTGATGAAAGCCTCAGTCAGGTAATCAATTTCGTCCATTGATAATGCAAAACCAAATTCATTATTGGCTTTTACCAGTGCTTCTTTACCTTCACCCAGAATATCAATCGAGTTCAGTGGTTTTGGCGCAGTTTCTACAAATAATACCGCAGCATCTTCAATCGCATTGAATACGCTTTCGGTCATACGGTCGTGAAGTACTTGCAATGCTTCTTTAGAGAGCTCTTTTACGCCCTTCAAAGTAAACAAAACGCCGCGTTCAAGTCGATGAACCGGCGTATTACAGTTTTTGAAAATGTCCGTCGCTTTAGAGGACCAAGGAGAGATGGTTCCGACGCGCGGTGTGACTAGAATCTGGATTTCATCACTTGCAGCCTGGTGCAATTCAAAAGATTGACCATCGTTGAGAAGCTGTAAAGCTGATTGCTGTTGTTGCTCGCTGAGCGCTTGGTCAAAGAGGTAGACCCATTGACTTTCAATTGATTGAACAGAACTAATTGACGTCAAACGCGATAATAGTTGAGTTTTCTTAAAAGAAGAATGTGCGGGTGCACCGGCAACGATAAACATGCTGATTTTGGCTCCACGGGATGGTCTGAACAACCATGCCACAATGTGACTTGAGAGAGCGCATATTCTACTGTGAAATAAGGAAATCGGCTAGATGCCAAATCAGAAAACTACGTCTGAAATATCCTGGACTTTTAAAATATTTCGTTTATTTTCAGTCAGGAAAATTGAATGTAGTCGCACAGGTTAACACATTTTTTTCAAGAAAAATCAAAACCGCCTCAGAATAATTTTCTGCATAAAAATTGTATTATTTTTCAACAGCAATCAGTGCAAAATCAAATTCAGGTTTTATTGTCATGACCTGTCAAAGTTCCGATTTAGGCCAAAATGAAATACTTGATTACAAGATTTCATGAAGTCGTATTTTTTGCAGACTGTTTTTAATTATTTTGATTGACTCTTAACTTTGACTTTTAAGATTAGAAAACTGGTTAAAGGTCTTCTGCCTTTATGAAATACAAAGAGCAATTCTCCGCTCGTCTCCGCCATTACAGCATCCGACAAAAATTACTCCGCCATATAAATGAGTAATTAATAATGAGTGGTATTTTAATTTGACATCATCTGCGGGGAAAAAACCGGACACCTACTCTCATCTTCTAAAAGAATAAAAATAAAATCCCTTATTTGATCCCTTTATTCTTTCATATTTGATATTTATTTTCCCAGATCATAATTAAGCGAAATTTACTCATCTAAAAGACCAAAAATGATATAGATAAAATTATCCTATCATAGCCAATATTTTGAAATTTCATCACTTATTCATTAGTTCTATTATGCGCAAAAAGCAGAATATAAATAGCAAAATACCACTCGTATTTATAAGAAAATTTACCAGGAATTATGATGCCTATATAAAAAAATAATGAAGAAATGATTAATAATAGACCTCTTGCGAAAGTAAAAACTGCCTCAATATAGATTTCATGAAATATCAGAAATTAAATCGTTTTTCAGATTCTGAATTCCAGCGCTTGGTTGGTGTACCTCGAGCAGTTTTTAGTGAAATGGTCGAAGTTTTAAAAGAAGCAGAATCACTTAAAAAGAAATTAGGGCGTCCTCATACTTTAGCTATAGAGGATCAATTATTATTAACACTCAATTACTTACGGAGCTACAACACCCAATTGGAATTGGCGGCAAATTACCATATCGCTGAAAGTAATGTGAATCGAACTATTAAAAAGGTTGAAGATGCATTAATGAAATCAAGACGTTTTACCCTGCCAAAACGAAGCATTACCACAGCAGACGAACAATTTAACTGGGTAATTATTGATGCGACAGAATGTTTAATAGAACGCCCGAAAAAAAAATCAGAGTAAGTTCTACAGTGGTAAAAAGAAGAAACATACGTTAAAAGCCCAAGTGATCTATCATCCGAAGAGCAAACAAATCATAGGAGTAGATATATCGTCTGGCAGTCAGCATGATATTAAATTGGCAAGAAAAACAGTTAAGAAATTCAAACATTGTGACTATGTTATGACCGATTTAGGGTACTATGGGTTAGAGCAAGATGGCTTTAAATTATTGATGCCAATAAAGAAAAAGAAGAATTTACCCTTATTTGATGCTGAGAAAAATTACAATAAAATAATTGGAAAAATACGAGTTGTAATCGAACATATTAACAGTCAATTGAAAAGATTTAGAATACTAAGTGAACGCTATCGAAATAGACGGAAAAGATTCGGTTTACGCATTAACTTAATCGCTGCACTGGTAAACCGGATGAACTTGCAATAACGACTTTCGCAAGAGATCTAATAAAATTTTGTTACCTTTTTTATTTAATCCGTATTCTCAGGTTTTATTTAACTCGAAAAATTTAAAATAAATATTTGTAATTAATAAAAAAATATCTAAAATTTTCTTTTTTATTCAACTAATAAAGCAACAGACTCACACGTCTATATCAGCTAAGAATCTTACCAAATAGACACTTCATCAGTAAATTTGATGATTTTATGTTAAGCTCTAGCCAAATTGCTGAGGAAATGTCCAAATTCTGGGCCTGGCAATGGTTTTTCCTTTCCGCTGTAGAGATGAATATAAATTCTATATTCGGACACTAACTTTTTGATGTTCTATAGCTTCACTGCTCTGTCTATTTTAGAGCCTTAATCTGTCACCAATGATTTAATTTTCAAAAACAAAAGGTGACCCGCTTAAGGAGTATGTATGTTTCAATTCACTAGTACAGCAACTGTACTATTGATGGTGCTTTTCTATGGCATCACCTTTCTACTATCGTTACGTATTAAACAGAAAAATGAAAATGTCGATGGCTACATGGTCTCGAATGGCTCCATCGGATTTGGAATGTCTGCGGCCAGTATGACCGCTACCTGGATCTGGGCCGCATCATTTTATGCAGCAGCTTCATCCGGATATACATACGGCGTTTCCGGTGCCCTACACTATGGTTTGTGGGGTGCACTGATGATTTTATTTATCTATCCCTTTGGCAAGCGCTTTCGTGAACTGGCGCCTAATGCACACACCCTGGCAGAAATCATGCATGCCCGGCATGGCAACCAAAGCCAGATGATTCTGGCGGGTTCCAATATTGTGGGTAGCGTCATCAGCCTGATGGTTAACTTTACCGCCGCTGGAGCACTGGTTGAAATTTTATCTCCTTTAAGCTTTATCCATGGCGTGCTGATTACCGGTATCGGTGTGCTGTCCTATACCCTCTGGTCGGGCTTCCGTTCTTCGGTCTTTACCGATTTTGGTCAGCTGGTGGCGATGATTGTCGCGGCTGTGATCATTATTCCAACCTTATTCTTTACCTTAGGCGGACCTTCCCTGTTTCAAAGCGGGATTCATAACCTGCAACCGGAACAGCTGGATTTTTTCTCTAAAACAGCCTTTCTGGAACAAGGCGCGCCGTTTTTTGTTGCCGTATTGGCTTACGCGATTGGTAATCAGACCATTGCCCAGCGCCTGTTTGCAGTCCGTGAAGACCTGATCAAACCGAGTTTTATCACTGCAACCATTGGCTATGCTGCAATTGTCATTGGTCTAGGCATGCTTGGATTACTGGCGCTATTTGCAGGTATTCAACCCATTGATGGCAACCTGAATAATCTGATTCCGCAAATGGCAGCGACTTATCTTTCGCCATTTATGGTCGCGCTTTTATTTATCATGGTGATTGGAGCCCTGTCTTCTACCGCTGACTCGGATCTGTCTGCCCTGTCTGCGATTGTCATGACGGACATTTATGGCAAACAGATTGCGAAAAACCGTCCTGATCCAAAGAAAATGCTGTTTATTGGCCGTATGACCATGATCGTTGCCACCATGCTGGGGATTGTGATTGCCACCTTGAAGTTTGACATTTTGTCGATGCTGATTTTTGTGGGTGCGCTTTGGGGTTCTATTGTATTCCCGGTGATTGTCAGCCTGTATTGGGACAAGGTGAATGCCCGGGCCTTTAACTGGTCAGTGGGCCTCGCATTTTTCAGCTTTCTGATAGTACGTTTTGAATGGCTTCCGATTCAGGGATTGATCGCACTTGGCTTTGAACTCGTTGCGACCCTGGGGATTGGTGTGGTGCTGGGTCTGATGACCTTTGGTTTCTTTGGCAAGAAAGTGGGTCTGGTCGTTGGCATATTGGCCAGTATTGGCTTCATGCCATGGACCATCGGCTTCTTGCGCGAATATGGCACTTTATTAAGCTCACTAACAGCGTATGGCAGTAGTGCACTGGTATGTACTGTATTGACGCTGGTCTACAGTAAAGAACGATTTGATTTTAAACAAATCAATAAGATGGTGATTGAATTTCACCAGCTATCTGAGAAAAGTAAATAAGGAGATTTCAGATGACAAGTCAATTATTGACCCTGTATGTACTTTTTTGGCCATTGGTGGCAAGCCTGGTCTTGTTCACGATTTGCCTGAATGTCTATAAAGACATACAACAAGCCAAAAAAAATGGCGAAGAGCTAATCTGATTCTTCGCCTTAAACAAAAAGCAGGCCATTGAGTCTGCTTTTTTATTGTTCATTTGATGATTTCGATTTTTAATTCTTAGTTTTTTCCAGCGGAATGAAATAACCATATGCAGCATGACAATTCATGTCGCACTCCCCTAGTGTCAGAGCTGGTTTTTTGGCATGATGCAAATAGTGGATCACTGAATAATGATAAATGACTCAAATGCGTTGGTTAGAACTGCTTTCGACAGTTCGGATTGGTAGTAAAAAACAAAGCACTGAACTGGCACGCAGCCCATTTCATAAAGATTATGATCGTATTATTTTTTCGCAAAGCTTTCGGCAGTTAAACCGCAAAACCCAAGTCCATCCACTCACCCAGCATGATGGTATTCATACCCGTTTGACCCATTCGCTAGAAGTCTCCTGTATTGGCCGTTCACTCGGTATGCTGGCTGCAGAGAAAATCAAAGATAATTTACCTGCCTGGATTTCTCCGGCTGATGTCGGTGCCATCATTCAGGCTGCCTGTCTGGCACATGATATTGGCAACCCGCCTTTTGGTCATGCCGGTGAATACGCCATTCGGGAATGGTTTGACGATGCTTCTCATACCGACTTTTTAAAAGATTTAAGTCCTGAACAGGAAGCCGATGTCCGCCAGTTTGAAGGCAATGCCCAAGGCCTGCGCCTGCTGACCAAGATCGATTATCATCCTTATGATGGCGGCATGCGCCTGACCTATGCCACACTCGGTGCCTATCTTAAATACCCGTGGCTCTCTGAGGCGATTGACCCGACTGGTAACACCCCGGCCAGTCGACGTCCAAAATTTGGTTGTTACCAGTCTGAAAAAGAGATTTTGCAGGAAATTGCTGAACAGCTAGGATTAATCCAGCTTGGTGAATATCATTATTGTCGTCATCCGCTGACCTATCTTTTAGAAGCTGCGGATGACATCTGCTATGCCCTGATTGATCTGGAAGATGGTATTAGCCTGAATATGCTCAGTTATGCCGAAGTCGAGCCAGTTTTCCTAAACTTGCTGGGAGAATATGGCACACCTGAAGAAATCAATCTGCCTAATACCACCTGGCAACAAAAAATTGCCGCCTTACGTGGTCGGGTCATGAAACGTCTGGTAGATGAAGTCACCACAGCTTTTGCGCGACATCAACAGGAAATTTTGATGGGCCAACTGCAAGGTTCATTGCTGGGTTATTGTAGTGCCGACATTGAGATTGGCATTAACCGGGCCAAAGAACTGGCGCGAGACAAAATCTTTGAACATCCGCAAAAAGCCGGTCTGGAAATTATCGCACATCAAAGTTTGCAGACGATTCTGGATGCCTTTATTCCATTGAGCACGCCACAGAAGACATTGAGTTTTAAGGAACAACGATTAATGGCTATTTTAAAACGCTCAGGTGCATATTTCGCAGATGATCACTATACCAATATCATGCAGGTGCTGGATATTGTCTCCAAGTTTTCTGATCATCAGGCCTATAATCTGGCGCAGGAACTGCATGGCAATAAAGCCGGGTTACTCTAATGTGAACGAGCGCCTGATGATAATCTCAGCAAAATCACTGGATTTGAATGATAGAGTTTTGCCTTTATCGAAAATGCTGACTACTATGCCTGTATTAAATTTGAGTATGTATAAAAAATGATTGGATGCCTAATTGGGGAAGTGCTGGCGCTGGAAGCACCGACTGTTTTATTAAATGTAAACGGCGTAGGTTATGAGATTGACACCCCTTTAACCACTTTCTGTCAGTTGCAAAAAGGCCAGAAAATTACCCTGTGGACCCATCTTGCTGTTCGTGAAGATGCCCAGTTACTTTATGGCTTTATCAATACGCAGGAAAAAACCATTTTCCGTACCTTATTAAAGGTGAACGGCGTAGGTCCGAAAATGGCGCTTGGTATTCTTTCAACTTTAAGTGTGGAAATGCTGATCCATACCGTTGAACATGAAGATATCAACACTCTGGTTAAAGTTCCGGGAGTGGGTAAAAAGACTGCAGAACGCCTGATGATTGAATTGCGTGACCGCTTTAAAGCCATGGCTTCAGGTGCTGCCCCAAGTAATTCAACTGCACCACAAATTCAGTTTATGGGCAATTCAGCCGTGGCTGAAGCGGAAGCTGCATTACAGTCCTTGGGCTATAAACCTGCTGAAGCACAAAAACTGGTGAATGCTGCCAAAGGTGAATTTACTGAAGCCAGTGATATCATTCGCGCGGCATTAAAGTCGATGAATAAATAGAGATGATATCCAAGTTACAGGATAAAATCTGATACGCGTAAAAGTCATTCGCAACTGTTTGAGGCAGGAGACATTTATAGTTAAATGTTTCTGCGATATATTCGATAAGAATCAATATTCGACGAGTTTTGCGAATGACGGTGGTTTTGCTTACTTTTGCCGAAACAAAAGTAAGGCGAACCGCAGGTTAATACTCAGATATAAATCTGATTGGAAAGACTCTGCAAAAATTCAATTCCTCGCCTAGGCGAAAATCTTAGGATTCAGATCCATATTTGAGGCCGTGTCAAAATTACCAGCTCAAAGGATCACCAAAACATTGGTATATAAACGTTATGCAAGACCGTCTCATCAGTGGTTCTGAAAAACCCGAAGATCATTTTGATCGTGCCATCCGCCCGACTTCCCTCGATGACTACATCGGTCAGCCGGTGGTTCGTGAGCAGATGGAAATTTTCATTGGCGCAGCCCGTGGCCGTGAAGAAGCCCTTGATCACACCCTGATTTTTGGCCCGCCAGGTCTGGGTAAAACAACGTTGGCCAATATTATTGCCCGAGAAATGGGTGGCAATCTTAAGTCAACTTCTGGTCCGGTTCTGGAACGTGCCGGCGACTTAGCCGCGATGCTAACCAATCTGGAAGAAGGTGATGTCCTGTTTATTGACGAGATTCACCGTCTTTCACCCGTGATTGAAGAAATCCTGTATCCGGCAATGGAAGATTATCAGCTCGACATCATGATTGGTGAAGGCCCGGCTGCGCGCTCGATTAAACTGGATTTACCGCCATTTACGCTTGTTGCAGCAACCACACGTGCAGGTCTACTCACCTCTCCGCTGCGTGACCGTTTCGGAATCGTGCAACGTTTAGAGTTTTATTCGGTTGAAGATTTAACCCATATTGTCAAACGTTCAGCCAATTTGATGGATGTACCTATGACGGGAGATGGCGCAAAAGAAATTGCCCGTCGCTCACGAGGTACACCGCGTATTGCTAACCGTTTATTGCGTCGTGTCCGTGATTACGCTCAGGTCAAAGGTACCGGTGAAATCAATCAGGATATGGCACAACGGGCTTTGGATATGCTCAAAGTCGATAAAGATGGTTTAGATACGCTCGACCGCCGTTATTTATCCATGCTGCTTGAGCGTTTTGATGGCGGTCCTGCCGGTGTTGAAGCTTTGGCAGCAGCCATGGCGGAAGATTCAGGCACACTGGAAGATGTGATTGAGCCTTACTTGATTCAGCAAGGTTATGTAATGCGTACTGCGCGTGGTCGTATTGCCACCAATATGGCATATTTGCAGTTTGGGATGACACCACCAGAGCCGAAAGAAAAGTGATTTTGAAAAGCAGCTTAGGCTGCTTTTTTTATTTCAGTTTTAATCATTTTGCTGATCTGTTTATTTAGCTCATTTAATATCAAGTAAATTGTAATATTATCTTCGCCTATAATCTTTTTAAGCTCAACTCCTATATTTTGAAATTCAATGTGTTCTAACAGATCGATTATTGTTATGTTCTCATTTTTCAACCATGATTCTGATCTAGGTTCATCCAATAGAAGCTCCAAATATCTCCACAAAAAGTTAAAAAATAATCTATTTTTTACTTCTAGGTTCGTAATGGAACGACCTTTACTCAGTAAAAATAGCTCTAAGACATGGTAATCTTGCAAAGCTTGATTTGAGATATCTCTTAACTCTTGATATATCTGTCCCAGATGTGTAGTTCGATCCAATTTTTCCTTTTTACTAATAGCTCCGTAAAATATCCCGAAATCTCTGAGTTTTATAATAAGATTAGCTTGTCCACTAATGAATCTTGAAGCATATTGAATAAAGTTTTGAGTTATAAGTTGTTTGTTTTTAAATGCTAAATCTTTTTCTAAATGATCTCTTTGGCTTTCTATTAACTCCCAATTAGATTTAATTTGACTTTCTGTAGATTTTCTCACCACATAAACCGTCACTATAAAACCAAACAGACTGATTAAACCCGATACACAAACTGAAGCTGCAACAACCCAATCTGTCGAATGTTGCACATCTAAATACACTTTCTGATCTTTAGGCTGCTGTAAAACCATAGTTTGAGTTTGTTGTTCTTGCACGTTTCCCCACATATTTTAATTTGATTATTTATTTCTTATATTCTAAACAGTTTAAGCCGCTTACAAAAGAAAAAGCCAACTGACCATGTCTAAATCAGTTGGCAAAAGCACAAACCTATTTTTCTAAGTTTTATTCAAAAATTATTTCGCGTCTTTCTTAAACTCTTTAAAGTCCGCTTTACGAATCATGGCATGAATACCTTTGGTCTTATCCACCACTTGAGACACTTCAAAGTCAGTGGCAGCACTTAAGTAGGCATAGGCAATTTCTTCAGAAATGCCATATTCATTGACCAGAAAACGGATCGCTTCACGGGTGGATTTACGCATGGCTTCATCTAAGTCTTCATCTAAACCTGGAGTGATCCAGAATTCAGCATTTTCAGCCAGTGGCTGTTTAATGTCTGCACCCGGAATTTTATCTTTTCCTGATTTAAGCAAAGTGAATTTTAAAGTCGCACGTGCTGATCCTTCCAAGGCAGTTAAAGCCACCTCGCCATCGCCTTGTACAAAGTGACTATCGCCTGTATAGAATAAAGCACCTGGCACTTGTACAGGATAATAAGCTGTTGCCCCCGCTCCTAATTCATTGATGTCAATATTCCCGCCATAAAATGATGGTGGCACAGAGTGCACAGGCTCACTGGTATTTGGTGCAACACCCATCGTGCCCATAAACGGATTCAGCGGGAAACGAATTGCTTTACTAGATTCAGTTTTTAAAACGCCTTCCCATACACCATACGCATTTTTCTCAATTGGGGTAAAAATGGACACGTTGCCATAAGCCTCAGGATTGGCTGGAGATGCATGCTCATGTTTCTGACGTTTCGGGAATTCGGGTAAGGTCCCTTTGCCATGACGGTTTGAAATCACACCATAAGGCACACGCGGTTCAACTTTTAGAATCTCCACCTTTAGAATATCGCCCGGCATTGCCCCTTCTACATAGACAGGCCCGGTAATAATGTGTGGTCCATCTTTATAGAAATCATGTTTTAATTTGGAATTCGTGATCAGCTTGGCTTCATCCAATACATGCTCAGGCTTGACACCTTTTGATGTGAAATATTTCTCTGCATTACGGCCCTGATCTTCTAGCAGCCCTTCATGTGAAACTGTATCGAAAGTAACTGTGCTACCTGAAGGGACAGTTAAAACAGGTTTTGCATCTTTATTTGGCAGATAACCCCACGTAATCGTATTCAAGGTACTCGGCACATAATAATGACCTTTATATTCACCACTTTTGAGTAATGTCGGTTTATTTTCCAGCTGTTTCAGTATCTTAAAGTCTTCAGCCCATATGCTTGTCGAAATAAAACTTAAGCTTGAAGCCACTGCCAGAGATAAAGCCAAAGGTTTTAACATGTGTTCAATTTCCATCATAAAAAATATTACGGAAGAGTGAATGCAATCTAAGTGCCAAAATTATTTTAAGAGGTTTAAAAAAATCTTCATTTCATCCAGGCTATAGATATAAATGGAATCATTTTTTTCTTTTTCTTCATCATTTTTCAGGTGGTTATTTTTATAAATCTCATACCTTATAAATATAAAAAATTAATATAGATACATATTTTTACAAAGTAAAAGAGGTAATAAAGCTCTTTTAGAACAGATATTAACACCAACAATACCTTTAAAGTATTAAAAAATACTTAGAGAGTTTTGGTTGAATTTAGATCAGTATGCCATCCTAAAGAATCACTTTAACCATTTCAAATTCTTAAGGTTCTCCCGAAGTATGAATATGTATAAGCAGATATCCCTTTGTCTCCCTCTTCTTTTCTGCAGCCAATTCAGCCTGGCTGACTGGATTGATGATTCTGTACAAGCTGCTGAAGCACACACCATCAAATTACGCCAGCATATCCACCAGCATCCTGAACTGGGCAACATGGAATTCAAAACCTCGGAGCTGGTCCAGAAAGAATTAAAATCCTACGGCATTGAAGTACGTAAAGGCTATGCCAAAACCGGTGTAATCGGTGTATTAAAAGGTGCAAAACCCGGTCCTGTGATGGCCTTACGCGCAGATATGGATGCACTACCAATTAAAGAAACTGCACCGGTGTCTTTTGCCAGTAAACAAAAGGCCATTTATCAAGGCAAAGAATCTTATGTGATGCATGCCTGTGGTCATGACGCACATACTGCCATGCTCCTGGGTGCAGCCAAAGTTCTGGCCGCCAATAAAGATAAAATTGCGGGGACAGTGGTATTCGTATTCCAGCCGGCCGAAGAAGGCGGTGCAGATATCGATAACTTCACTCATGGCGATCAGATTGGCTCACGTAAAATGATTGCCGACGGTGCCTTAAAAAATCCAAAACCTGAAGTGATTTTCGGGATGCATGTCATGGCAGGCATGCCGAGTGGCAATATTTTCTATAAAGATGGTGCAATTTTGAATAGTGCCGATCATCTACGTATTCAAGTGAATGGTAGTCAGGTGCATGGTTCCATGCCTTGGGCTGGTAAAGATCCGATTTATGCCTCTGCCCAGATGGTGACCAATTTGCAAAGCCTGATCAGCCGTAAAGCTGACCTGACCAAAGGGATGGGGGTGGTGAGTATCGGCAGCATTCAGGGCGGCACCACCGGTAACGTCATTCCAGATCAGGTCAATATGGTCGGCACCATCCGTTCCAATAGTGAAGATGTACGTCAGGGCATTTTAAAAGACTTGCCAAAAATGCTGGAACACAATGCCGCAGCCAATGATGTCAAAGTAAAAGTCGAAATTGCACCTTATGCCCCGGTAACCACCAATGATAAAACCTTGACTGAATTAATGCGCCCAACCTTGGCGAGCGTGCATGGTAAAGAGAAATTGCATGTTTTAGATAGCAATGCCAGCGCCAGCGAAGACTTTGCTTACTATGGCCAGCTCATGCCATCGCTCTTCGTTTTTGTCGGTGCCACACCAGCAGATCAGGATCCGGCAAAACCCGCACCGAACCATAACCCGAATTTCATTGTTGATGATGCGACCCTGAAAACCGGTGTTGAAAGCCATGTCCGTTTTATTCTGGACTATCCAAAAGTGGCTGAGCAGGTTCAGGCCAACTGGAAACAGAAAAATAAAGGCTAATCCTCTGCTACAAAAAATGCGCGGCTCCATGGACTCGCGCATTTTAGTATCTGCTGCTGTTTTATAAATGAGCTGTTAAGCGCTCAGCACTTCATCTTGGCGACTTCTCTCCAGATTTGACACCTTGTGCCATTGGTCTCAAAACTCACAATGCTAAACTTTGAACCGCTAAATTGCTTGACTTTTGGCAGGAATCCGGCAAATTCTAATCCCTCTCCTGCATCTAAAAACAAGCAAAAATTTCGAAAATCTGCATGGAACAAAACTATGGCGAATCACTTTGAATTCAATATCCGCGTTTATATTGAAGATACTGATGCGGGTGGCATTGTCTATCACGCCAATCATATTCGCTATATGGAACGTACCCGTACCGAATGGTTACGTGCCGCTGGAGTGAGCCATTACTGGCATCAGACAGACTACAATTTTGTGGTGCATAAAATTAATGTCAAATATATGCGCCCGATCCTGATGGATGATTTAATTACTGTTACGGCACGTGTCATTTCATGTAAAGCTTCATCATTTGTATTGCAACAAAATATTTATCGTGGTGAAATCATGCTTGCATCAGGTGAGGTTGAGTTGGCATGTATCAGTGCAGAGATGCGACCACGTCGACTCCCGGATGAAATCCGCGAACTAATTCAAAAAGAATTGGAACAAGACTAAAAAAATTTATTGGCACACGTAACAACTATGGCGACTCAGTTAGAATCATCTCTTCAAGTTTCAGATCTTATTTTACAAGCAAGCCCTGTCGTACAACTGGTGATGCTTTCTCTCCTGTTAGCCTCAATATATAGCTGGTATCTGATTGCCAAGCTCTATATGAGTTATAAAAAAGCCCAGGCCGATGATGAACATTTCCAGAAAATCTTCTGGTCTGGCGCTGAGCTGAATACTCTGTATAACAATGCACAACTCAATTCTAAACGTACCGGCCTTGAAGATATTTTCTATCAGGGTCTGGGCGAGTTCCTGAAATTAAAAAAACGCCATGCGCCAACTGCCCAGTCGATTGAAGGAACTGAGCGTATTCTGCGTGTCGGTTTAAGCCGTGATCAAGGTCATCTGGAACAAGGTCTGGGTGCATTAGCAAGTATTGGCTCGGTTGCGCCTTATGTCGGTCTGTTTGGTACGGTCTGGGGCATTATGAATGCCTTTATTGGTCTGGCAGATGTTGATCAGGTGACACTGGCGACGGTCGCACCCGGTATTGCAGAAGCACTAATTGCAACGGCGATTGGTCTGTTCGCAGCCATTCCAGCAGTATTGGCTTTCAACCATTTTACGGCCAAAGGTGAAACAGTCTATTCTGACCGTGCGCTGTTTGCCGAAGAAATGGTGGCGCTATTGCAACGTCAGTCTGTGGGCGTAACTCAGGACAAAGACTAATGGCGATTCAAGGTTCAGGACGCTTTCAGCGTATTAAAAAGCCACTGAAAAGTGACATGAATGTGGTGCCGTATATCGATGTCATGCTGGTACTGCTGGTGATCTTTATGGTCACTGCCCCGATGATTACCAGTGGCATCAAGGTTGACTTGCCTCAGGCCAACGGTTTGCCGATCGATTCCAAGGATACCCCGACCATTGTCACACTCAAAGAAGATGGTTCATATTATCTAGAATATAAAAATCAGGCGACTGGCCCAGTCACACTGGAAGAATTGACGCGTACTCTGGTTGATGCCCAAACCCAGGCGCAAAATGACAACAAGGTGCTCAATGTCGTGATCAATGGCCATAATACCCGTCCTTATGGCGATGTCATGGCCTTGATGTCCAGCCTGCAGGATGCTGGCCTTTCTCAAGTCGGTTTACTGACCAAGCCATTAGAATAAAGTATGAAAGACTATAAAAAGCCACCATTTAAGAAAAAAGCCATCGCACTTGGATTCACCTTAGGTATCCATGCAGTGGCTTTGGTGGGCTTACTTTATCTGGGCATGAGTAAACCACCTGAACCGCCGAAACAGATCAAAACTGTCCTGATCAAGCCGGAGGACCTCAAACCGGTGACTCGCGAAGAAACCGAATTTGAGGAAGCTGCACATGAAAATGTCGCAGAAGAAATCACTCAAACGGCAGAACCCAGTATAGAACCTGCTCCTGTCATTCCGACAGCAGCCCCTGCTGTACCTGTGACTCCACCTGCGCCAAAAGCAGATACACAAAAAGTCCAGCAGGAACTGAAAGCGGCAGAGGCAGCCCAAGCCAAGGCTGCGCAGCAAGCAGATGAAGCAGCGAAACGTGCCGAAGCCGCTGAACAGGCGAAACAAGCAGCGGCCAAAGCCAAAGCGGATGCAGCACAAAAATCCAAGGCCGAAGCCGAAGCTGCACGCCAAGCTGAACTGAATGCACAGCGCAAAGCCGATGCTGCACAAAAAGCCAAACTGGAAGCACAGAAAAAAGCAGACCTAGCTGCCAAGCAAAAAGCGGATGCTGCAACAAAAGCCAAAGCAGAGGCTGATGCCAAACGTAAGGCTGAAGCTGCTGCTAAAGCAAAGGCAGATGCGGCAGCAAAAGCCAATAATGATGCAGCGGCGAAACGTAAAGCAGATGCTGATGCGAAAGCTAAAGCCGATGCAGCGGCTAAAGCCAAAGCAGACGCGGCAGCTAAGGCTAAAAATGATGCAGCGGCGAAACGCAAAGCGGATGCTGATGCGAAAGCCAAAGCGGATGCTAAAGCTAAAGCCGACGCTGATGCCAAACGCAAGGCAGATGCCGACGCTAAGGCCAAAGCGGATGCAGACGCCAAGCGCAAAGCAGATGCCGAAGCAAAAGCCAGAGCTGATGCAGATGCCAAAGCTTCAGCCGCGAAACAGGCTGCTGAAGAAGCTGCACAGAAAAAAGCGGAATCTAAACGGATTGCCTCTACTGCGAAGCGCGATTTTACCAATAAAGTTAAACAGGCTTGGAATACACCAGTGGGTTCATCTGGTAAAACTGCCAACGCTCGCGTCACGCTAAGTGATAGTGGTTCTGTCATTTCTGTAGTGGTAAGTGCAAGTGATCCCGATATGAAAGCCAGTGTAGAAGCTGCAGTTCGTGCTGCTGCACCTTATCCAATGCCTTCCGATCCAGATGCACGCCGTGAAGCACGAAGCTTTACTTCAACCTTTACTGCGCAATAAAAACGGAGCCATCACATAAATAATGTTGTGATGGCTTTTATTTTTTAAGCTAAACTTCACTTTAAATTGATTAAATAATATTCACTTTTCACAGTGTCATAACAGTTTGGTCATAAATTCATGGTTTTATTCTATTAAATCCATGCGATGATGTAGGCCAAGCACCTATACAATAAATCCGTTGATTTGAGTAAATAACGAATGATGGAAAAGACTCGCAAACATCTACTCTGCCTCGCAATCATTAGCGCTTTAAGCCCTGTATTGGCAACCCAGTCCTATGCCCAATTGCATCTGGAAATTACCAAGGCACCTGAGGCAGCACCTAAAATTGCCGTTGTACCTTTCAGTCAGGATCAGAGCATTTATCCTATTGTGGAAAATGATCTGAATCGTTCTGGCCGCTTTACCAGTGCTTCAAAAAATCTGCCTGCAACAGCGACATTGAATAATCCGAATGCAGAAGCTTGGGCATCGGCTGGTGTTCCCTATGTGGTCACCGGTTCATCCAAGACCACAGCCGATGGTTCTTTTGAAATCCAGTATCAGCTCTATGATGTCGAAAAAAAACAATATCTATTAAATGAATTGCTGACTGTTCCAGCCTCACGCACCCGTCAGGCAGCGCATATGATCAGTGATGCCATCTATCAGGCATTGACCGGCATTCCTGGTGATTTTAGCGGACGTATTGCCTATGTGCTGCGTAATCCTGCTACGCCGGAACAACGCTATACCTTGCAGATTGCCGACACCGATGGCGAACAGCCAAAGACTATTTTGACCTCGCGTGATCCGATCCTTTCTCCGGCATGGACACCAGATGCCAAAAAAATCGCTTATGTGTCCTTTGAAACCAAACGCCCGGCGATTTATGTACAGGATCTGGCGACCGGACAGCGTGAAAAACTGGCCAGCTTCCGCGGCTTGAATGGCGCGCCGAGTTTCTCTCCAGATGGCAAGAGCATGCTGTTTACTGCTTCTATGCACGGCAATCCGGAAATCTACCAGATGAATCTGGAAACGCGTAAGCTACAACGTATGACCAATGACAGTGCCATTGATACTGAAGCACGTTATTCGCCAGATGGAAAATCTTTTATTTTCACTTCTGACCGTGGTGGTTCTCCGCAAATTTACCGCCATGATCTTGAATCAAGTAGCAATAAACGCCTGACCTTCCGTGGTGCATTCAACGCGCGCGGCACGCTGAGCACAGATGGTAAAAAACTTGCATTAGTTCATCGTCCAAGCGGCAGTAACTATCGAGTTGCGGTTCAGGACATGACCTCCGGTGTGAACAATATTCTGACGCCAACGACGCTGGACGAATCGCCGAGCTTCTCACCAAATGGCCAGATGGTGGTCTATGCCACCCGTGAAGGTGCACGCGGACTCTTGTCGATCATGTCGCTGGATGGCCGCTTCCGTATGAATTTACCAAGTGAAACGGGTGAAGTCCGTGAACCGGCTTGGGCGCCAAAATAAGATTTTTATATTGATAAACCCTTTACCCCATAATCAAACTTCATGGAGATGAAGATGAACAAAGTAAAATTATTTGCCTTGCCACTTTTAGCAGCAGCTGTTGTCATGACAGGTTGTGCGAGCCGTAAGCCTGCCGCTGAAGTTCAAACGGGCGGTTTAGATACGACCGGTACAACAACTGTGAATACTCAAGGTCTGAGTGAAGATGCAGCACTGAATGCACAAAACATGGCAGGCGCTTCTGCAAAAGGCGTTACTGCAGAAAATAAAGCATTCTTAGCAAAACGCGTGGTGCATTTTTACTATGACAGTACTGAGCTCAGCAATGAAGATCTAAATACGCTGCAAGCCCATGCGCAGTTCCTGATGGCCAATGCCAATTCACGTGTAGCACTCACTGGCCATACCGATGAACGCGGTACCCGTGAATACAACATGGCACTTGGCGAGCGTCGTGCCAAAGCAGTAGAAAGTTTCCTGGTGACGACTGGTGTGAATCCTGGTCAATTGGAAGCAGTCAGCTATGGTAAGGAAATGCCAATCAATGCGGGCCATGACGAAAATGCCTGGAAAGAAAACCGCCGTGTAGAAATTAATTATGAAGCGGTACCACCATTGTTGAAATAATTTTCATTCATGATGGTTTCATCAAATAAAAAGCACTCAATCATGAGTGCTTTTTATTGGCTACAATGAAAGAATCGGTCTACTTTGGAAGCTGATCTTGTTCAGCCGGATGCATCGATTCGATCAGATCATGTTTATTGAATTGTTTGTACTCTGGTTTTGCTTCATAATCCCGCCAGGCTTCTTTCATCTTGTCTTCAGAGATATCCTCTAAAGTAATGCCTTCGCTTGGCGTTGGAGTCGCATCAAACTTCAATGTTGTCATATCTGTGCTCCTATTCTCAATTTTCCTTTGTCTTCAACATAGCACTTTCCGCAGGAGTTGCAAGGGCAAAATCGATACAAATAATCCAGTTTAATTTTTCTTTTAGTACGTTCTCATCTAAAATATAGCCGCATATCGTTTTGATCATTTTTTCCCGATTTAAGTTTTGGAGTTTCCCCTATGTCATACCGCACTTTATCCCAGTTTTTACAACAACAAAGCGGGAATCTCACACCTGAACTTGCACAAGTTATTGAAACAATTGCAAACACTTGCAAAGATATTGATCAATTACTGCAAAAAGGTGCTTTAGCGGGTGTATTGGGAAGTGCACAGCATGAAAACGTTCAAGGCGAAGAGCAAAAGAAACTGGATGTCATTTCTAATGACTATTTGATTGATGCCTTGCAGCAACATCCAAATGTGGGTGGTTTGGCCTCAGAAGAACTAGATGAATTCACCCCTGCACAAGAAAATGGTCAATTTCTGGTATTGTTCGATCCATTAGACGGCTCAAGCAATATCGACATCAATATGTGTGTTGGTACTATTTTCTCGATTCTTCCTGCGAAGAATGCTGTGACTCAGGCAGAAGACTTTATGCAAGCCGGTGTTCATCAGGTAGCTGCAGGTTATGTGCTTTATGGCCCATCGACTATGCTGGCATTGACGGTCGGTGCAGGCGTGGTGTTCTTTACCTATGATCCTGAAACTCAAGAATTCCTACTGACTTCTGAAGCCATTCAGGTTGCTGCAGATACCAAAGAATATGCAATCAATGCGTCAAATCAACGTCATTGGGAAGCACCAGTACAGCGTTATATCGATGAATTGTTAGCTGGCAAGACTGGCCCTCGTGAAAAAGACTTCAATATGCGCTGGGTTGCCTGTATGGTGGGCGACATTCACCGTATTCTTTGCCGTAGCGGTATCTTCATGTATCCATACGACCTTAAAGATCCGGCTAAAGCTGGCCGTCTACGTTTAATGTACGAAGCCAACCCAATGAGCATGCTCATGGAACAGGCTGGCGGTGCATCGACTACAGGTCGCGTGCGTATTCTTGAGATCGAACCGACAGATCTACATCAACGTGTACCAGTGATCATTGGTTCTAAAAACGAAGTTGATCTTGTGACCAGCTACCACAACTAATTTTTATAGCGGCAGTCGATATTGAATCGGCTGCCGTGGATTATATCTCCCATGCCAACTTTTTTTCTTGATTCAAAAGACAATCCAAAGATTAAACACTTACGTGGTTTAATTGAACAAAATACCTATCGTAAAAAACAGGGTCAAACGGTTTTAGAAGGCACGCATCTATCTCTCGCCTGGCTCCATGAAAACCGTAAGATTGATTCTATTTTCACCACTGAACATGCACTTTCACATCCTGATTTCGAGAAAATTCTCGCAAAATACACCGGTATGGTCTTTGTTCTAAGCGAGTCTTTATACAAAGATTTAAGCACTTTAGGAACATCTTTAGCCTGTTTAGCTGTGGTCACTCTACCGACAGCAAATTATGCATTGGATTTTAAAGCAGACACTTTGATTCTGGAAAATGTACAGGATCCGGGTAATGTAGGCACCCTGCTTCGCTCTGCTGCTGCTGCCGGTATTGAACAGATTGTGTGTACCAAAGGTTCTGCATCGCTCTGGTCTCCACGCGTATTACGTGCCGGTATGGGTGCACATTTCACACTGCAAACCTTTGAAAATATTGCGCTTGAACAAATTCTTGAGCAATTTCAAATCCCTGTCTATGTGACTAGCTCACATCGCGCTGAAAGCCTGTATTCAAAAGACTTACGTAAACCTTGCGTATGGATTCTGGGCAATGAAGGTCAAGGCGTATCTGATTATGCGATGCAACATGCTGAAGCAGTGAGCATTCCGCAACCCGGTGGTCAGGAATCACTGAATGTCGCAATTGCAGGTTCGATCTGTTTCTTTGAAATGGTACGTCAACGTATCTAATTAGGGATTTAGGTTACAGTGTTTTAATACGACCCTGCCCGTGTATAAAATAGATTAAACTACAAAAATAATAAACTTAATTGTCAACCAAACCAGAATTCCCAACGTTATATGATTATGAACTTGGGAATAATGGTGGGTGTCCAATGACAGGATTTTCCATCTCTATGGATTTAGCACCAAAACAGCTGCAAACACATGATGTAAGTATTCTGAAGAGTACGGCTGAAGCACGTCTGAAGAATTTCATGCAGGATGTGACTGGGCGTGCTTTGGTGATGATGGAAAGTGCAACTCAAGGTCATCATGGTATTGCCATGGATCTGGTTCAGGAAGCTTTCATTTCCTTACACAAATCCTATGCAGAAAAAAGCACTGAAGAATGGTATCCCCTATTTTATACCATTCTCAACAACAAGTTACAGGACTGGCGCCGTAAAGAGTCACGGCGTGGTCAAATATTCTCATTTTTCAAAAAAGTCAGTCTCGATGACGACGAAATTGAATTCGATGATGTCGTCGATGAATCAACACCAACGCCTCTGGACTTTCTCGATCAGGCAGTTACTGCTGAAGAAATCCAGGAAGCGATTGCAAAATTGCCTGTGCGTCAGCAGCAGGCATTTATGCTCAGAGCCTGGGAAGGATTTGATACGCATACCACCGCACAAATTATGAACTGCACAGAAGGCAGTGTAAAAACCCATTATCACCGTGCTATCCAAGGTTTACGCGCCTCCTTAGCACATTTAAATCCATATCTGGGAGGGTCATCCGAATGAATCAAGATGATTTCTTAAAACAAGTAACTTCCAAACTTGATGGACTGGCACAACAACATAAAGACAAACCTGTTGTCATGCACCATGTTCTTGAAGAAATTCAGGATTCAAAACATTCACGCTTTGCATTTCTAAAAATGTCTGGCTTTGCTTTGGCAGCTGCGATTGCAGGCGTTGTGGTATTACCGAATCTTTCGGACCATAACGAGCCGCAAACTCAAATGGTGTCAGTCCCAAAACTGTCTCCGCAAATGCTTGAAGATTTAGAAATGTTAATGGTTTTAGGTGAGGACAAAGTTCCACATGGCAGCTAAAAAATTGGTGATTGCTTTTTGTGCGTTCAGTTTTCTGCAAACCAGCTTTGCAGGATTTGAACGTTTCTGGCTATTTTCCAAGGATGCGAATACCCAAGTAACTGATACTTGGGATAGTCTCTCTGATTCTGAACAATTGGCACTGATTAAACGCTACCAATCTCTAAAAGAAATTCCCGAACAACAAAGTGTCAGCTTACAGCAGCGTATGGACTGGTTTACCCAACTCCCTGATGCGGAAAAACAGAGAATGCGTGAGACTTGGCAAATGATGAGCAGTCAGGAACGCAAAGAACTGGGCGCACGTATGCAAAAAGCATCTCCTGAGCAACGCCTTGCCATTCGCGAAGAATACATTCTCAAATATCAGCAAGTGACTCAACAGCCTAACTCGCATTAAACACTTAATATAAAAAGCCTCCATATGGAGGCTTTTTATATTTATCATATTTTATTTTCTTAAGCGGCGATAACCTGCAAGTCCTAATAATCCCAGAAGTCCCCAAATACCAACTCCCCCTCCACCACTTGAGGAAGTATTCGTATTTTTAACTGTATTACGCAACAAGATTACTGCTGTTTCTGACATTTTTTCATCAGCATCAAAAATTGTATACTCCATGCTGTAATCGGCTTGGCTTAGATTATTCTTCACACTAAATGTCAGCTGCCCACCATAACAGGTTTCTCGTTCATAAGTATCAGGACAAGCTCCTTGTCGCTCTGCCTTCAGCGAAACTCCCGCAGGAAGCTTAACAATACGAATCGGAATCTCTTTTCCATCTTTGTCCTGATAAAAAACTGATTTACCGGATGGCAGCGGCCCATCCCCGTCATCGCTATCATTTTCGAGCGGATTTACATTCACGGTAAGATTATTCTCTGGACTAATCCGGTATTCATCATCTTTTGCGATAGGTGCAATGTTTTTAAAAGCCGCTCTCAAGAGTCCTAAACTGCTCGCACCTGTCGCCTTGTCTTTCAGCGTATAAGTACAGAACTCCATATCAATGAGGCTGGTTTCTTTACCATCTGTGCGATACATCATGATCCGGTTTAAATCAGGTTTCCACTCACATTTAAGATTTGGATCATTTGGGTTTCCCTCTACACTGGTTGAATTACCTGTACCAATTAACTTACCAACACCCAAAGTTTTTACACTTACGTCATAATTTTTTGAGTTAAATACTTTAGTTTGAACTGTATTTCCGGACAGTGTTTCTTGAGGCATGGCTAAGACAAAGGGATTAATATAAATTGCACGGTATTGCTGATATTGCTTGGTATATTTCAGCAGATCTTCGTATTCTTTTAATTCTTCCTTTAAGCCAGGCAGCTCATCTACCGGGGTATTTTTATCCGCAATAATTCTTTCAATATCATCTATATTTTCTTGATAAAAAGCATTTAACCCCACCAAGTTGTTATTGTTCAGATCCGTAATATCTGCTGCAGTCAAACGTCGGATTTCAACTGAGCCGATCTCGCAAGTATTTTTTGCACTTGGATCAAATGTTAATGTGGATCCAATCACACGATCAATACCACGCTGGTCTTGTTCAATACAGCCACTCACTCCGATATCGACTAAATCTGTTGTCGTCTGATTATCTCGTGGGTAATACATGCCTAGAAAACGGTTATCAATAGCAGGTTCAAGATAATGTGTTAACAAACTGCTGATCGCACTGTTAGAAACATCCAGATTAGTTGACGTGACATCCTCTTTTAATGCCGGCAACACACAACGCGAAGGTCCAGTATTTGCAATTGCATTTCGATTTGTAGAGAATTCAACACGTTGTTCCGTAGTCGGATTTCCATCATTTAAGGCATATTCACAAGATAACCCCTGATTAAAGGCTAAGATGTTAAAATTTAAATACTTATAACCAGTATTGTCATAAAATAAGGTGGATTGAGCTGTATTTTCAACAATAGTATTACTCAATGCCGTTAAGCTAGAGAATGTACTGAGTGGACGATTCGCTTGATTCGTCATGCGTACAATATGTCCCGTGGAACTTGCAGTATTCTTCGCAATGGTTGAATTAATAATTTCTACTGTAGCATAGCCACAAAAATCCATAATACTGTTAGTCACGCCAGAACCGTTTTTAACAATACTACTAGAATTAATTTTCACATTGGTTTGAGTCGTACCTAAATTTCCCAGACAGTCCATCGCCAGAACGCTACCATACGAACTCGCCTGATTCTGGTGAATCAAAGAATCCTGAATGATAATATTCCTTTCCGTATTCATTGCCACACTATAAATAGCCCCACCTTCTGCATCGGCTCTGGAATTGACTATTTCACTGGTATTAATACTTAAAGGTCCTGCTATATAGAAAGTACCACCATTGCCTTTATCCAGACTGTTTGTTGCTGCATAACCATCCTTTAAGATCAGATGATGAATGTCTAGACTGGATTGACTGGCAATACTGTTAAAAATACGGGTTTTCCCCTGACCCGAAATCGTGGTTTTTAAAGCTTCTCGGGTTGGATATAAATTCGTAATCGGACTACGACTGGTATAACTAAGTGGTGTTTTTCCATAAATTTTGAGTGCAGATTCTACGATCAACTCTCCATCCAGTTTGTATTCGCCTGCTTCAAGCTGGATGACATCTGGTGCTGAGCCATCCAGTCGAAGCGTACGGCCTACCTTACAGCCGCCATAGGATTTATCCAGTTTTGCAGTTTTAATGGCTTCTCGCAAAGAACAGGCATTATTATTCTCGCCATCTTCATCAGCAAAAGTAGTTACATATATCGTTTTATCTTCGGCTGCCATTAAACTCATGGCAGATAAAATCATGGCCGCAAGCAGTCCTTTTTTATAATTTTTCATGATTTATCCTTAATCTTTTAATCCACGGCGTAAACCTATTAACCCGAGTAAAATCAGTAATCCACCATATCCTAATGAGCCACCTGAAGTTTTGACTGCTTTGTCTTCCATTTCATTTTTTGGCTCCTGAACAATCTGAGTAGTAATAGCCATATAAGGTTTACTTTTATTAAATCGTGTAGATGAGGTCACCACTTGTAGTTCGAAAATATCTGCTCCATGCCAGGTAGAATCCGGGGTATAAACGACATTGCCATGAATATCGATGACTGTTTTACCTTTGGAAGCTGTTTTGGTTTGTACTACTTTCAAACAACCATCTTGCCAAGGCTCACCCGTCGGATTCTGACCAACAATGGCATTACACTGTTCTTTTGGGATTAAATCACTATCTCCCAGATAAGATTCAATTGAAAACTTAGCATTTTCACCCTTTAACAGGTCTTGTCCCACCAGACTACCCGAAGTTGGGATCGTGATTTCAATAGCACCTCGATCACAAAACAGGTTATCCATCAAACGGTTGATCCCGCGCTGATCTGCCGCTTCACATGCTACCGTTGGATTTGCCAGATTCAATCCTGTGCCTCTATTCACAATTGGCGATTCATTTACAAGGATATAGTTCAACAAAATTCGTGGGCGCATATAACCGAGAAGTTGTCCTTTAGGAACGCTGTATGGACAAAGTATGGCATTATTATTTTCTTCTAGGGTCTGACAAGCACCTTCACTTTTATCTGAGGATTCAGCAAAAAGTCGTGTACCACTCCAGAACTGATTTGGTGCGACTGTATCCCCTACACCACAGGAGGCTGTCAGCAGATTATTTTGCGACAAAGTCTTGTCACCAGTGATAATTTGGCAATCCTGTGTACCATTTCTTAAAATAATACTATTCGCTACATAAGCTCTGCCATACGGCGCATGGATACGTAAAGCAGTATTTTCATTATCAACCATGGTGAGATTATTCAATCCCATCCCGTCCATGACATTAATAAGTACACCCTTATTTTTTAGTATCGTACTACTTAATACCTCCCCACTAATACCTTGATCTTTACTGGAGTCAGCAAACTGTCCCGCGCTATAAATATTGGTTGCTGAATTATCCAGTGTCTGGTTATTTTTAAGTACACTTTGCAAAATAAGGAAATCAGGTAGCTCGCTATACAGGATCGCGCCTCGTTGGGCTTTGTTATTTTCGATCAGACTATTTTTAATTTCTGCACGGCTTGTTAAGTTCTGACCAAACTTGCCAGCATTATAAATTGCCCCACCCAAGTTGGCAGCAGCATTAAATAGACGGTTATATTCTAGAATTAGCTGACCTTTATTATAAATTAGGCCACCTTGTTCAGCACAACTGGTTTTACCACAGCCTTCGAGATCCAGTTCTTTCAAATTTAACTGAACCAGTGTATCTGTACTATTGATCCGAAAAAGATTATCGGTACCTTTCATTTGAATATGGGCATTATGCAAGCCTAATGCTTTTTCATCCGTACTGAATTCGCTATCACTTTCTGCGACCGAACGGATGGTAAGAGATTTTTTAATCGCGATATGCTGGTTCAACACATAGGTATTTTTTTCTTTTAAAATAATGGTACTGGATGAGTTCTCCCCACCACAGCCCATAAAACCTGCTTTAGCTAAGCCACGGTTAACATACTCAACAGCTTCTCGAAGTGAACATTCCTTGTCATCTTTTTCAATATCTTCTGTAGTGGTTACAATAATATCTGCACTATACGACTGCCCCGCTATACATAGCAAAGCTATGCCTATGCTCTTCTTGAGCATAACCTTCTCCTTAATTTTTATTTCTTTCTTTTTCTTCTAAAGTTGCAGAATCCTTGCAACAGAGAATTATTTTGCCTTACTGTGGCATAGACTGAGTAATTACTCAAGATTTTTTATGATTTACCGATATTCGTCAATCAAGGCATATATCTGCCGCAGATTGGCATTGCTGACTTTCAGCTTTTCTCCTTTAAGTAATTGAATAATCTGCTCTAATCTTTGAAGCAGCACTGAAGTTTGATGTGGTCCATGGCTTAGTAAATAGTCAAAGATTTGAGGGTCTAAATGGATCCCACGACGATCGAGTACCGAGGAAACCAGCGCATAGCGATCAGCATACAGGCTACCACTCGGAACACGAGTACTGACCGCCTGCGTGAGACGAGATTGTAAATCTGGCAATTCAAGTTTGAGTTCTATAGGTGCAAAACGTGACGAAAACACCAACTGTCCACCACCTTCATTATTATAATTAATCAAGTGAAAGACGGCGCGTTGCCAATGAGGTACGCCGCTAATTGCTTCGATATCATCAAGTGCCACCAGATCAAAACGATCTAGAGAAGTAATCGCCTCAGTGGGTGCATCTAAAAGTTCAAGTAGAGATACCTGAATCGCAGATTTACCTATTTCCAGATAAGAGTCACAGATGGCAGACAACAAATGACTTTTACCTGTACCGGCTCCCCCATAGACATAAAATCGGTTGATCAGGCCTGCATGTAATTGACGGACAGCATCAATGACATGCCCCCAACCCGGCCCTGAAAAATCACTGATTCGGGCATCGAGCTGAGGTTCTATATCTAACTGCAATTGACGCATACGATTTTTTGGCCTTATGAGTCTTTACGATGAGGATCGTGAATTTTACTTGAGTTCTCCTCTGCTTGCAGCGGTTTTTTCTGTGGCTTTTTCATTTCAATATCAACATCTAAATCTGCTGTTTCAATGTTGATTGAACCGGTAGAGGCATCTTGCATGACAACAGCCCGATCACCATAAAATGGCGTATGTTCATAATACTCACGGATATGCCGCAGTAGTACCACAATCACGGCTGCCACCGGTAAGGCAATCAGCATGCCCAAGAAACCGGCCAGTTGCGCACCTGCCAGAACTGCAAATACTACAGCTACAGGAGAAAGACCGATTTTATCACCCAACAGGAATGGTTGTAGAATATAGCCTTCGACTGCCTGCCCGACCATAAAGACAATCCCGACCAATACCAGTTGCCACCAGTCGATTCCAAATTGGAAAAAGGTTGCAATGACTGCGGCAATAATTCCAACCGCAAAACCAAGATACGGAATGATACTGCACAATCCGGCAATCATCCCGATGATCAAGCCAATCTCTAGGCCAATGAGTTGGAGTCCCACTGCATAAACCACGCCCAGCAGAAGCATGACCAGGAACTGACCTTTGACAAAGGCACCTAAGACACTATGACATTCACTCACAATATTTAAGGTTGTTTTTTCATAAGGACGGGGAATTAGACGACGTAAGCTGTCCAGCATACGATCCCAATCCAGCAAGAAATAAAAGGCAATAATCGGAATCAGGACAATCGTGCCACCAATCTGGATAAAGTTCAGACCAGATTGTGCCAGTTTCAGCAGCATTGCCTGAATACTGTCCGCACTATAATTGGTCTGAACATAGTCCATTACTACTGAGGAAATCTGATCGGTATCGATTTCCATCGGGACCAGATTAAAGCTATCGGAAAGCCAAGGTAGGAACGTGTAATTGATCCAGTGAATCCCGGCCGGAATGCTATCACGCGCATACATTAGCTGCTGCCAGACCAGTGGCACCAGATACCACATCACCAATGTAACCACGATCCCAATTCCGATAAATACAATACTGATCGAGAGCCATCGAGCCAGCCCAATACGGTGTAAAACATCAACCAAGGGGCTAAATAAATAAGCAATTAGAAAAGCTGCCACAAAAGGAACCACAACTGGTTTAAGCAGATATAAAACCCAAAGTATCAATGCTATACCAGCAAGTATAAGAATGCGCCGTAAAGTACGATCGACCATAGAATCTTGCCTTTTCTCTATTAATCATTCTAAAAATTAAAATATTTTAATAAAGATAGCATTTTAGGCCACAAATACCATAAGAGTTTTACATATTCAGGTTATAATCGCACCCGCGAATGCGGAGACTTCATTATGAGCAACTCAACTTCTACCCCAAACACTGGTTTAAGCTACAAAGATGCAGGTGTCGACATTGAGGCGGGCGACGCGTTAGTCGATCGTATCAAATCTGTCGCTAAGCGTACCTCACGTCCCGAAGTTATGGGCGGCCTAGGTGGCTTTGGTGCACTTTGTAAAATTCCTAAAGGTTATGAAGAACCTGTTCTCGTATCTGGCACAGATGGTGTTGGTACAAAATTACGTCTGGCACTGAATTTGAACCGTCATGACACAATTGGTCAAGACCTGGTTGCAATGTGTGTGAATGACCTTCTTGTCTGTGGTGCTGAACCACTGTTCTTCCTTGATTATTATGCAACTGGTCACTTAAATGTTGATGTTGCTGCAAATGTAGTCACTGGCATTGGCGCTGGTTGTGAACTTGCTGGCTGTGCATTAGTTGGCGGTGAAACTGCTGAAATGCCAGGCATGTATGAAGGCGAAGATTACGATCTTGCAGGTTTCTGTGTCGGTGTTGTTGAGCAAAGCAAAATTATTGATGGCTCTAAAGTCAAAGCGGGTGACGTTTTAATTGGTGTGGCCTCTTCAGGTGCGCACTCAAACGGCTACTCACTGCTTCGTAAAATCTTGGACGTGAAAAACGTTGATCTAACTCAAATCGTCGATGGTCGCCCACTTGCAGATGTTGCAATGGAACCGACACGCATTTATGTAAAACCAATTCTTGAGCTGTTAAAACACGTTGATGTACATGCGATGGCACACATCACCGGTGGTGGTTTGCCGGGTAACTTACCGCGCGTACTTCCTAATGGCGCTCAAGCACTGGTAAATGAATCTTCTTGGGAATGGCCTGAGCTATTCAAGCTTCTACAACGTGAAGGCGGCGTAGAACAGTTTGAAATGTATCGCACTTTCAACTGTGGCGTCGGTATGGTGCTGGTTGTTGATGCAGCTGATGCAGACAAAACTGTTGAATTACTCAACAAGCTTGGCGAAAAAGCATGGGCAATGGGTCAGATTCAAGACAATGCTGAATCGGTTGCAGGTGCAGACGAAAAAATTCGTGTGATCTTCGCGTAATTTCACATGATTAAAATTGCTGTACTTGTTTCAGGTAGCGGATCAAATCTGCAAGCCTTGATTGATGCCAATCTTTCAGGGCAAATTGTGGGCGTGATTTCCAACAAACCTGAAGCCTTTGCTTTAACGCGTGCACAGCAGGCAGGCATTCAGACTGCAGTTATTGAACACAAGCAATATCCAAACCGTGAGGCTTTTGATGATGTAATGCATCAACAGCTTTTGGACTGGGATGTGGATCTGGTGGTACTTGCCGGCTTTATGCGAATTTTAAGTGAAAAATTTGTGAAAGCCTGGGAAGGAAAAATGTTAAATATTCACCCTTCCCTGTTGCCTTATTATAAAGGCATGCATACGCATCAGCGTGTACTCAATACCGGTGATGTTCTGCACGGTTGTACGGTGCATTATGTTACGGCTGAGCTGGATGCAGGCCAAGCACTTGCGCAAGGTGTTCTCAAGGTTTCTCACCACGATACGGTAGAAAGTTTGGCAACACGTGTGCATAGCCTCGAGCATGTGATCTATCCACAAGTCATAGAATGGATTTGTAGCGGTACGATTCAACATACTAAAGATGGTGTGCTGTATCGAAATGAGAAAATGCAAGCGCCTGTTCAATTCTGCAAGTTCTAAAAAATTTAGATATTAAAAAAACGCATCCTCGGATGCGTTTTTTTATTTCCAATACATTCAATAATTCAAGCAGACTGTTGCTGAATCAGCTGTTTGATCAAGCCTGCCACTTGAATGGGTTGCTCCAATGGGAACATATGTCCACCATCCACCACGGTAAAAGGAATACCAAATTTCTTTTGCACTTGCTGCGGGAACTTGCGGGCCAGAAATGGACCTTTCTCGGCAACGATCAGATGCACAGGAATTTTTGGTTTTGCCTGAGGCAACCACCATAGCGACGGATTCGTTCTAAAGACTGCGACCTCATCCATTTTAGGAATAGTGAGTTCTACCCCACCCCGGATGGGATCCTTCTGCAAGGCATAATCAATATAAGCTTGGAAACAATCCGCATCAAAATCCTGATAAAAACCTTTAGGACGCAGCAATTCAGCGGCCTGTTCACGTGAATCCCAATGATCACGACGGCGTTTGGACAAGCCTGCCGGAGACATTTTATCTAATGCTTTTAAGCGAAAAGTCTTGGCGATATGCAAGGCAAAGGCTTCTTTGCCCATAATCATCGGCGGGTCCAGCATGATCATTTGCGAAAACAGTTCCGGACGCTGCAAAGCCGCCTGCAGAGTTAACACGGATCCCAAAGAATGCCCCAGACCAATGACAGGTCGTCCATGGGACTGGCGCACAATACTGTCAATCACTTGCTGGGTCAGGCTTTTCCAATGATTATCAACCGGGTAACGCTTGTCTGGCCCCAAAAGCGGCACATAGATAATATCGTAATCATCTTGCAATCCATCAAACAGCTTTTGATAGACTTTGGATGGCACGCCATTGGCGTGCGCGAAATGAATCAGTGGTTTCATTGCAGTGTTGTACTATTTTCTGACTGAAGCTTCTGTGCAACCGAAGAAGCAATTCCATCCCCAATCGATGAACCCATACGACCCAACACGGATTCAAATGGACTATATTCAATGGTGTAATTCAACGCTTTTTCAGTTTTCAGTTCACGTTTTAGAGTATTTAAGCTACCGATACGATCCGCAATCCCTAATTTCACCGCCTGATCACCGGTCCAGAACAAGCCAGAGAAAATGGCAGGATCATTGGATTTCAATTTATTGCCACGTCCTTGTTTAACTGCATTAATAAAGTGACCATGCACATTATCCAGCACACCCTGTACATGAGCTTTTTGCGCAGGATCAACTGGCTGAGTCATCGACAACAAAGCTTTATTTTCACCTGAGGTCATGGTGCGATCTTCAACACCTAATTTTTGCAGCAGATTATTCACACCATAATTCGGCATGATCACCCCAATTGAACCGACCAGACTCGATGGATTGACAATAATTTCGTCCGCAGCTGAAGCAATATAATAAGCACCTGAAGCACCTGTATCGCCAATCACGGCATACAGTTTTTTCCCAGAATGCTGTTTTTTCAGATACTGAATTTCCTGCCAGATCTCATCCGACTGTACCGGTGAACCGCCAGGTGAGTTGATATTCAGTACCACTGCTTTACTTTGTTTATTTTCAAAGGCTTTTTTCAGTGATTTGATGGTATTGCTACTGTTGACACTCTGCTTGTCAGCAGCAATCGTCCCCACAATATCCACGACTGCGATATGAGAACTTGCAGCAGTACTGGCATCTGAAGAAACGGAACTACAGCTTTTGCCTAGCGCCAAAATAACGACAAGCAGATAAGCAAAAGTCAGAAATTTAAAGAAAATCCCCCAACGGCGCGCGCGGCGCTGTTCTTCTACCGAAGCTAAAACCGCTTTTTCCAGCAGTTTCCATTCCGGACCAGTCGGTTGAACTGGCTGTTGCGTATTTTGTATTTGATTTTCAGGTTTTGGTGGCCAATCGGACATAAATAATCCAATAAATTGATTTATATTGAACCCATTATATACACTGAATCGGGTAATTCTGTCTAAACAAAACGTTTTCGCCTATAATAAATTTTGTTCTCTTTTTTTGTACTTAGACGAAATCAATGACGAAACAGGGCTCACGGAATTCAGCTTACGGTTTACTCAAATACATTAGCCGCCAACCGCTTCCGGTTTCTCGCTGGATGGCCCGTATTCTGGCCTTTATTGTGAACAGTTTTAAAGTCACTAAAACTTCGGAAGTCATTCGCCTGAATCTTGAAATCAGTCTTTCAGAACTGTCCGGTCAGGAACGTGAAAAGATTAACCGTGCTGCGGTTCGCAATGAATTAATGTCATATTTCGAGTTCTTTACTATTTGGGGCTCAAGCAATCAGAAAAATCTTAAACGCGTTCATCGCGTTATTGGCGAAGATCTACTTCATGATGCCCTTGCACAAAATAAAGGTCTGGTTTTAATTGTGCCGCATTTTGGTACCTGGGAAATCATGAATGCCTATATCGCCCAGTTCACTTCAATGACCATTATGTACAAACCTGTGAAAAATCAGGCTGCAGATCAATTTGTACGAGCCGCCCGTAGTCGTGAACAAGCGCATCTGGTGCCGACCGATGAATCTGGCGTTCGTCAGATTTTTAAGGCCTTAAAACAAGGCGGCACTACGGTCATCCTTCCTGATCATACCCCGAATATTGGTGGTGAATATATTCCTTATTTCGGTGTTCCTCTGGCCACGAGTAATTTGAGTGCCAAGCTGATTCAAAAGACCAAAGCGCGTGCCCTGTTTTTATATGCTCTACGTAATACTAAAGATGGATTCGATATCTTTATCGAAACCGTTGATGAAAAAATTTATAGTGGCAATGCCAATCAGGGTACTCAAGTCATTATCAATAGTATTGAAAATTTAATTCGTCGCCATCCGGAACATTATCACTGGAGTTATAAACGCTTTAATGCGCATCAAGACTTGGGAAATCTCTATAAACTTGAACATGAACAAGCCTTGGGCAAAGTAAATGCATTAAGAACTCAAGAACTACATGAAGTTTCGCCCATATTGGAATCAGTGACTTAAAGGCTGACGATACAACCACCGCCATTCATGCCGTTCGGCAGAAAGCACCAATTTTGAGCCTTGTTGCTGGAAGTGCACACTCCCCTGTTCTGCCGTGGTCAATAAGGGAATATTAAGGGCTTTCAACCGTTGCTGCGTCAGTTGGCTCGGGTGGCCATAACGGTTAAATTTCCCAGCCGAGGCAATCGCCAATTTAGGCTGTAAAACTTCTAAAAATTGATAGGCTGAACTGTGCTGACTACCATGGTGTCCAAGCACCAGCACATCGACTTTCAGTTCCGGATAATCTTGGAGCAGCTGGTATTCAGTTTCCCAGCCCGCATCGCCCATCAGTAAAAAGTTTTGATACGGTCCGGCATTTTTGACTTGCAGATATACTACACAAGAGTGGTCGTTTTTATTGAAGTTTGGCGTATTTAACTGCTGCTGCCGAGGTGCCAGAATTTTAAAGTTAATCCCTTCAGGCCATTGCCATTGCTGTCCTTCATAGCAAAACTGAAAGTTTGAAGAAGCAGCCGTTTCAGGTATCTGATTAGATGATACTTGTTTGATGTTTAACTTATCTTTAATACTGTGATATGCACCGCTATGGTCCTGATCCAGATGGGTCAAAATCAGTTGATCCAGCTCTCCAACCCCTTGCACAGACAAAAACGGCATAATCACTTGCCGGCCAATACTGAATTTTTCTTCATTATAATAACCGCCCATGTCGATCATCATGCTGTGTTGCCCGTCACGAATAAAGATGGCCTGTCCCTGCCCGACATCCAGAACAGACAGCTGAAATGCATGCTGATTAAGTTGCGGAATGCACAGTGGTACACAGGCAAGTGCGATCCAGCTTTTGGGCACTAAGCCCCGCGGCAAAAAGACAATTAACAAGCCCAATATGCATAGACCCATCATCCAGACATTCATGGCCACCGGAATCAGTTGTGGCGCAAACAGCCGATCAAGCAGATTCAGAAATGCCAGCAGTATATGAATGAAAATATCATTGAGCTGAAACAACAGACTCGACAATGGTTCAGAGACGAAAAACAGTAAAGCCGCCAGAATATCCACTGGAACAATCAGCAGGCCAATCCACGGTATAGCCACCAGGTTGCTTAGCGGCGTAATCCAGGCCACCTGCTTAAAGAACAGCATCATTAAGGGAAACAGGGCCAGAAAGATTTTCCACTGCGACTCCACCAAGACTTTTATTGTAAAATACAGTCGTTGTAATGCTGTTTGTACTGTCTCACGCGGTTGTTGCTGAATGGTTTGGTAGATTCGCAGCAAGACAAAACAGGCCCCATAAGACAGCCAGAATGCGGCCGATAAAATACTAAAAGGATCAAAGAGCAACAATAAGGCAGCACTTAAAATCAGCAGTTTTAATGGCTGCACACTTTGCCTGAGCAACAGTGTAAAAGTCACAATCACACAAATCAGTAAAGTACGGAGCGCCGGAATTTCAAAACCGACGAAGGCACAATACAGCAGTACACACAGCAAGAAAGGCAGACTCAAAAAATACTGCCTTGGCCATTTCAGATAAATCTGCGGCGTGTACCTTGAAATCAGATATTGCAAACTGCCACAGATGATAAAGGCAAAGATCAGGACATGTGGTCCAGAAATTGCCAATAAATGACTCATGCCAAAACGCTGGAATTGCTGTTCCGTCGCTTGATCCAATAGACTTTCATCACCGCTTAATAGAGCCAGTAATAAGCCTTTCTGCTGTACGGGTTGTCTGGCCACAAACTCTCTTAAGGCCAGTCGCTGTTGTTCTACCCAAAGCAAAAATCGCTGATCCAACTTTTGTTGCTGACGGAAATGTTGAGCATGACCTAGTGCATAGAGTTGTTGCGGTTGCAACTCTTGGATATGTTTGATCCTAAACCCAGCCATAACATTTTGCTGTAATGCCCATTTTTCTGCATCAAAAGCACCCGGTGTGGCATAACTATGGTTAGGTCGAATCTGGCCTTGCAATAAATAATAGTATCCCAGCTTAAGGGTCTGCTGTTTGGTTTCATCATTTACCAAACTAGATGTGACAGGATCTGAAACTGGCAGAAAACCCATCCACTTAACCGTAGTACCATCAGGATTAAGCACATGCAAGGCTTGCTGGATATTTTGATCACCCAGTTTATTCAGCTCTTTGATATATACTACGATTTCTTTTTCAGCGACTTCGTGCTCTCGCTTGGATAAACGTTCAGCCAATTGCAGATTGGCATAAGCATGACCTAAAAACAGTCCCAAAAGCAAGCTTGATCCAGCGATCAACAAGCTTCGCAGCGGTGTATTCAAGATGAACTTTAATTTATGGCAACACAGATACCACAGCAGCGCAATGATCAAAACTGCCGTCCTGCTCAGTTGAACAGACAGGAAACTTTTCCCCATACAGGCAAGGCCTAAAATCCAGCCAATACATAGCCACTGCAACATTGAATCTTATTCTGTCTTGTTATTATTTTGCCCAATAATAAAGCCCACCGGAGTGAGCTTCAATCAAATGCGAATATTCTCGTTATTTATGCTTCAATCCAGAGACCATCCTGCATATGCAAAATCCGGTCGGCCGCATGCGCCAATTGTTCATCATGGGTCACAATTAGCATCGCCATATTGAACTCACGTTGTAATTCGGTCAGCAGTTCAAAAATCTTTGCTGCAGTCTTGCGATCCAGATTTCCGGTCGGTTCATCGGCCATCATCAGTTTAGGTTTACCCACTACCGCACGCGCCAAGGCTACACGCTGACGTTCACCGCCAGACAATTCACCCGGCTTATGGGTTAAACGATGCGAAAGCCCCACGCGTTCCAGCAAATATTCGGCCTGTTGTTTGGCTTCCTTGAATTTCATGTTATCGCGTAACATCAGTGGCATCGCTACATTTTCCAGTGCGGTAAATTCTGGCAACAGGTGATGGAACTGATAAACAAAGCCCAAATGCTCATTTCGCACATAACCGCGTTCTGCTTCAGACAAGGTATCAAAACGGCGACCATTCACCATGACCTGACCCGAAGTCGGACGATCCAACCCGCCCAGAACATGTAATAAGGTACTTTTACCTGAACCACTTGAACCGACAATAGAGACAAATTCACCCGCTTTTACCTGTAGCGACAAGCCACGAATCACATCGACAGTGGATTTACCATCGGTAAAGGACTTGTGAATATTTTGGGCATCTAAAATCAGATTACTCATAACGCAATGCCTCTGCCGGTTGAATTTTTGCTGCACGTAAAGCCGGATAAATCGTCGCGACAAAACTAAGTGCCAGTGACAAGCCTACAATCACCAGAACATCTTGCCAGCGCAGATACGAAGGTAAGTAGTTAATAAAATAGGCATCAAACATATTCAGACCTAAAGTATTGTTCAGCCACCCAATAAAGCTACTGATACTGGTTGCCGCAATAATTCCGAGGATAGCTCCTGCGCAAGTTCCAATGACCCCAATCACGGTGCCTTGTACCATAAAAATTTTGGTAATGGTGGCAGGTGAAGCACCCAAAGTTCGTAAAATAGCAATGTCCGATTTTTTATCCGTCACCACCATCACCAGTGAAGACACAATATTAAATGCCGCGACTAGAACGATCAGGAATAAAAGCAGGCTGACCATGGCTTTTTCCATCTGAATCGCGCTGAACAGATTACCATGGGTATACGTCCAGTCCGAAGCATAGAAATTCGCCGGTAAATCACGCACAATTTCCTGAGACACTTGTGGTGCCAGGAAAATATCATCCAGTTTCATCCGCACACCCTGCGCACCATCCGGTAGACGCAGTAAAGTTGACGCATCATTTAAAGCGATATAACCCATCATTGAGTCGACTTCAGCACCAATACTGAAAATTCCCACGACTTTAAAACGCTTAAAACGTGGGACGACACCGGCGGGTGAAGGGGTGGCTTCTGGCAGAACCAGGGTAATATTGTCGTTTAAACCTACACCCATGGCATCGGTCATTTGCTTGCCCAAAACAATACCGAATTCACCTTTTTTAAGGCTGTCGATACTGCCCTCAACCATATGGTTTTGTATGATCGAAACTTTTTTCTCATACTCGGGTTCAATCCCGCTGACCATGATGCCAGCGACCTGACCCTGTGCGGTCAGCATACCTTGTAATTGAGTAAAAGGTGCAACCCCCTGGACATGTTCATGCTGCTCAATCTGCTTTGCAAGTTCAGGCCAATTTGTTAAAATTTGCGTCGAGGAAACAGTCGCTTGAGGTATCATTCCCAAGACACGATTTTTCAACTCTCGGTCAAAACCATTCATCACAGACAAGACTGTAATGAGGACTGCCACACCGAGTGTAAGGCCGATCATTGAGACCAACGCGATAAAAGAAATGAAGTGGTTACTACGCCGTGCGCGAGTATATTTCAACCCTATATACAGCGAGATTGGTTTGAACATAACCATCTAGTCCGAGGTAATAAATTATGGAAAATGTACAGCATCCAAACGGATTTGCGGAAAGACGCGTCATGTCTCGAATCGATGCTGCCTTACGAATTAATTATCAGATTATTTCCGATGATGTTGCCTTGAATGATCCTTACGATCCTAACTTCGTGTTGCCCCGCTATTTTCTACTACTTGCAGAACTAGATCAATTTGATCATGCGGTTAACTACGAATTAGAACAATTATCTGAAAAAGATCAACAAATTGCTCGAATCTTATCCTTATTCAACCAAAAATTAAACCTTATTACCGGTTCTTTGTATGACGCAATTGTACAAAGCATGTTACCTGTACCGGAACAGGTGAACTTTTCAGAAACCGGTTTTAGCTTCTTTAATGAGCGTCCTATCGCTGAAGGCACTTATCTGCACGTGACTTTGAGTCATCCGGAAAATTTCTTCCATATTGCAGCAACCGCTCAGGTGGCCTACAGTCGCGAAGAAGAAAATGGTAAATATCGGACAGGTGCGTATTTTATTACCATGCATCCACAAGATCGTGTCAAACTGGGTGAATGTGTCAAAGCCGACTTTGCTTAAATCGCTGACTTAGTGGTGCTGGTTTGTTGATGGCAGGCGGGCAGCATAGCTGGCTTTAATTTCTCTGGAAAAATATAACAATAAACCCGCCAGCAAAATGCCGACACTAACAACTGCTGCACCGGATAGTTTTTCATCATTGAGAAGTACGCCGACAAATAAGCCAGCATCGGTGTCAGCACTGTGGTCAAAGACAAGGTCGTCGCCTTGATTTTCTGCACCAGTTTAAAATAACAGAACATGGCAATCAGTGAAGCCATCACCACAGCATATCCCAGTCCGATCAGTGATTTCGCCTGTGGCATCTGGGTAGGCGCAAATTGCCAGATAAAAGGCAGCATGGCACAGGCCATGAGGGCTGAAACCGCGATCGAACCAGCCGCTTGTGCCATGGGCTGCAAAGGTGCATTGACCTTTTTCACCCAGAACATTGACACACAATAAATAAACACGCTGAGTAACATCAGGCCGATGCCCACGGGCTGAATATGCTGATCTTTGCCACCCACACAAATAATCCCCAGTCCCAGCAGTGCAATTGCCATGCCGCACCACTGTGAAGGATAGAGTTTGAGTTGAAAAACGAAACGGCCAATCAGGCCGGTAATAATCGGGGCCAGTCCGAACATCAGGGCAATAATGCCTGAACTCAGATAATCCGTGGCCAGATAAGTGAAAATCTGTGAGCCGATAAAACTACATGCACCTGCCAGGTAACTGTGCATGGATAATTTATCTAAGGGAAAACGGGTTTTAAACAGCCACAACAAGGTAAATGCAAAAGGTAAAGCCAAAAAGAAACGCAATGCCAAAGCCCAGAGCGGATGCAAATCCGTCACACTCCAGACAATAGCTAGCGGTGTCGTTGCCCAGATAAAAACCAATAAAAGATAGGTGGCAATCATATTGGTTTGTGTGGGCATGCGAGTCACTCTGAATAAGGCTTAAAGCGCGGAAGTTTTACGTTTTTGTTTTTGGATGGTCTGATCGAGTGCGCTGGAAAATTCGCGTTTATCCCGTTCTGAAATCGGGGGTGGCCCACCCGTTTGCACGCCAGCTCCGCGTAAGCTGTCCATAAAATCGCGCAGGTGTAAGCGCGCTTTGACATTGGCCGTAGTATAAATTTCACCACGGGGATGAATCGCAATTCCGCCTTTTTCAATCACTTCCGCAGCCAAGGGAATATCTTGGGTCATGACAATATCATGCTCTTTCATACGCAGAATAATTTCTTTATCTGCAGCATCCGCCCCACTCATCACCTGAATTGAATTAATTCTGACCGAAGGTGTAATACCTACCGGCTGATTGGCAACAAAAGTGACTTCCAGCTGATAGCGATCCGAAGCACGAATAATCACATCTCGCAGCATACGGGGCAATGCATCGGCATCGACCCAAAGTTTGAATGGCAACACAGGGCTTCCCATTAAGGTATAAATCATGGTTATTCTAGCAAATTGCAGTGATCAGGTTGATGATTAAATCGCTCCATTTTCATTGCATCTGCCCTCTTTATTTTAAAAAGTATGTGCCCGGTAAAACTGGCGTGATTCACACGAGAAAAAAAATTGACTTAATTTGACTGGCATTTTAATTTTAAAATTCATTCGATTGACTTGAAAAATCGCAATGACCCTCGATTAACTATAAATACATCATCCAAGATCAATTGTGCATATGAAAAATCAGAATAGCCCAGAGATCATCACCATTGATGATCAAAATTTCGGTAGTCATGTCGAACACTGGACCTTGCTCACCGACAATCCGGGCACAGATGTACCACAGTGGTTAGGCAAAGCTCTTGATGAACCAATCATGCCGATGGGCCTTTGTACACAAGAATGTGATATGGATGCAGAGACTTGGCTGATTCAGGGACCGAGTAAAGCTGCGGTACAGTTGAGTCAGGTGATTGCCGTCGAAAACAACAAACCTCAAGCGGTAAAAACTGCATTTCCGTGCTTTGACAGTCCTTATCAGGTGAAAGCCACGATTGACCGGATTATTAGCTGTAAATCCAATACTCAGGCTGTATTGCGCCTGAATCTGGGTGCTAACAATATTATTTACGCTTTCGATAGCCTGTATAGCGTCAATCACCCGCACTATGAAAAAGACCAGTCCTATGTGGTAAATCTGAATGGCTGGGCCTATGAACTTGAAGCGGTCGCAGATCATGAGCATCTGGTGGTTGATGATCCGGCTTCGATCAAGCACCACCGTGCCTTGAATGATATTCTGGCTGCCAATAATGGTGTGGCCCCAGATAATTTGCAGGAACAGATTGATGCTTGGCAGCCGCAGTCCGAAGAAGATAAAGAACCTGTAACCGTAGATTTTTCTAAAATGGTGGCTTATCTATATGGCGAAACTATGGGTCAGGAAGATGAAGCCTGGTTCCAGGGCAATATTGTCGGTAAAACCACCATGCAGTTTATGGATCAGGACTACACCCTGTATGATGTCACCCTGATTCATGAAGAAGACCAGCCTGCGACCTTGATCCGGATTGCAACGCGGAATGACCAGTTCAAAAACTTCCAGATTGGTCAGTATATTCGTGGCAACTTGTGGATTCAGGCCAATATTTATAGAAAAGCGGCCTAAGTTCAAACATATAAAGAAGATATTCATTTTGATGGGTATCTTCTTTTAATCCATCTATATTCTTATTTGTCATTTTAATTTTTGATTATTTTTTATACATATTTTCTCGCTTAATAATGTATTTAAATTCATTAAAAACCAAGTTATCCACATTTTTAAATTCAAATGAATTCATTTTAAATATTTAAAATAACCTTAAAAATCTTGTAAAAATAAGCATTTGATTTCTCATATAAATAATCAGATGTCATGCAAATCTAATATTTAAATAAAATTAAAATTTATGCTCTTTAATCAAAAATGTACTTTATTTAATCAATTTTTTATGATAAAAATACTCACAACAAATTAGTATTAACGATAAATAGATCGGACAATAAATATCTATGAAAATCGTGCAAGAAGAAACATTACAACAGGTTGAGCATCATCTTAGCTCCCGCTATAATATTGATATGATGTCCTGCCTTTTTTTCATGTTGGGGATGCTGATCTGCGGATTCATCCTGCATACTTTTATTTTCTAAAATTATTGTACTCATAAAAAAAACCCAGCCTGTGCTGGGTTTTTTCGTTTCAGGAATTAACCATTGCGTTTGGCAAAGTCATCCATAAAGTTCACCAATGCCTGCACGCCTTCTAAAGGCACAGCATTATAAATACTTGCGCGCATACCACCCACTGAACGGTGACCGGCAAGATTCAATAAATGCTGCGCTTCGGCTTCTTTCAGGAACTGTTTCTCAAGATCAGCATTGGCCAAGGTAAATGGTACATTCATGATTGAACGGTTTGCTTTTGCGATTGGATTCGCATAGAAATCGCTTTGATCAATATAACCATAAAGCAAGTTAGCTTTTTCAAGGTTCACCTTGTGCATGGCCTCTACGCCACCATTTTCCAGTAACCACTCGAATACCAGACCAGATAAGTACCATGCATAAGTTGATGGTGTGTTGACCATTGAGCCATTTTTCGCTTGATCTGCATATTTCAAGATGCTTGGAATTTCAGGTTTAGCTTGATCAAGTAGATCATCACGAATGATCACCAGCGTTAAGCCAGCAGGCCCGATATTCTTTTGCGCGCCAGCATAGATCAAACCAAATTTAGAGACCTCTAAGGGTGCAGATAAAATGCTTGATGAATAGTCGCACACTAATGGCTTATCTGTTTCAGGAATTGAAGCAAATTGCAGACCGCCAATGGTTTCATTATCGGCATAATGCACATAAGCTGCATCATCAGAAAGATTCCATTCGCTTTGGGCACTGATCGCATATTTTCCATCAATTTGGATACCTGCTTTTACAACATTGATATCGCCATAACGTTGCGCTTCTTTCAAAGCTTTTTCAGACCAGATGCCGGTATCGATATAGTCTGCTTTGTTGTTTTTGCCAAGCAAGTTCAATGGAATTGCCGAGAACTGTAGTGATGCCCCACCCTGCAAGAACAATACTTTGTAGTTCTCAGGAATATTCATGAGTTTGCGCAGGTCTGCTTCCGCTTTTTCAGCCATGGCAATATAGTCGGCACTACGGTGGCTCATTTCCATGATCGAAAGACCTTTGCCATGCCAGTCAAGCATTTCAGCTTGAGCTTTTTCAAGTACGGCAGTCGGTAATGCAGCAGGACCAGCACAGAAGTTGTACGCGCGCATGATTTTTCCTTTCAGAGTGAAACACAATAAAATGATGGCATTTAACCATATCTGGCAGGGTCTTGCACAAAATTATTTCAATCTATGAGTCAAGATAGAGTCAAAAAATCAATGTAGATTCACAAGATAAATTGACCAGTATTTTAACCTGCTGTTTTTATCATCTTTGCACTCACAATTGAAAATATTCAAGATTAAGCCTTTTTTTAATTCTGGATATTCTCTCAAAAACAGCCGATAAGTATTTGAAATACAGATGTAAAAGAAACAATACTATAACTTTACACTAGTTCTATCTGCGAACCTTTGATTTATACTAGCCGGATAACATCACCGGCTTTAAATCAGTTTAGCGACTTTATGAACTTAAAGAAAAATAAAAGACAGCTTGTCTGGGGGTTAAATCTGCTTGCATCGATGATGTATGGCAGCTTTGCTCATGCGCAGAGCATCAGCTTTCAGGACGCTGAACGTCAGTTGTTGCAAAACTCTTATAGCAGCCAAGCCTATCAAAGTCTGGAGCAGGCTTCAAAACTTGAAGCTGAAGCAGTAAAAGGCGTAGGTCTGCCGCGTGTCGATCTGAATGTTCGTGCGTATGCCTTTCATAATGAACTCGATCTGCCTTTAGGTGCATTAAAAAATAATTTAGAGCAATCCTTAACGGATGGTGTCAATAATAGAATTGATGAACTGAACTTAGGTGATCTGGCTGACCCGCTAAAAAATAGTTTAAGACAACCTATTCAAAATGGAGTTGGCTTAATTCCTGATAGTTCGCATGTCGTGCTGGATGATCAGGTGATTCGCCCGACGGTTTCAGTCATGATGCCGCTTTATACCGGTGGACTGACAAGCAGCGCTAAAGAAATCGCCAATATTCAGGTCGGTCGTAGTCAGCTCAGCAACAAACAGCAGCAAGATACGCAGCGTTTTGAACTGATTCAAAGTTATTTTAATGTACAGCTTCAAAAGCAACTGCATGCAGCAGCACTATTTAACCTGAATGCCATGCAACAACATTATCGCAATGCCTTAAAGATGGAACAGCAAGGTTTTATCAGTAAAGGCCAGCGCATGCAATTTGAAGTGGCACGTAATAATGCCGAACGCAGCCAGCAAAACACGCAAGCCAATTTGAATGCTGCGCTGTTCCAGCTGAATAATCTGCTTCAAGAAAGTAGCATCACTGAGCTTTCAACGCCTTTATTTGTCAATAAAACCGAGCCACAGGCCTTAAATCATCTGCTGAAAACCTTTAGTCAGAACTCTGCGCTGATTCAAAAAATGCAGCTGGATACCCAATTGGCTCAAGCCAATGTCAAAGCCCAGCAAGCGGCAAAAAAACCGAATGTTTTTGCTTTTGGCGAATATAGTCTGGATCAAAATGAAAACTGGATTGTCGGAGTTGCCGCACGCTATAACCTGTTTTCTGGCATCGATAAAAACAAAAATATTCAGGCTGCCGAACTCAAACGCTCTGCCACAGAATTGCTCACTGCACGCACCCAGCAGGAAATTGAAAATCTGATTTATAAATCTTATAGCGAAGCACTCAGTGCACAGCAAAGTGATGCGCTTCTGGCACAAAACTTGAAAGCCGCACAGGAAAATTTACGCATCCAAGAATTGTCTTTTAAAGAAGATATGGGCACCGCCACACAGGTCATCGATGCACAAAACATGCTGAGCGGACTACGAGCTGAAACTGCCTTGAATGCCTACAAATATGTGATGTCACTGGCCACCCTATTACAAAGCCATGGTTCGATTGCAGAATTTCCGAACTACATCCAACATACCAACACTCACTCTATTCGCTAATGGAGCCGAACATGAACGAAGATCAAAAACCCAATGATCCTGTGAATGAAGCGGCTTTATCCAGCGATACAGAAAAATCGCCTGCGCAACAGGTAGAAACAAAAACTGAAATAGAAAATAACGCGACGACTTCGACCGAGCAACAACAAGCTCCTGAAATCGCTAAAAAGAAAAAATATTTATTGCTGGCCCTGATTCCAGTTCTGCTGGCAGTCATCGCTTTTGGATTGTGGAAAAGCTACCAACCGGCTCCGCTTGAATTGCAGGGTCGTGTAGAAGCTGAAACAGTTCAGGTGGCGACCAAAGTGCCAAGCCGTATTGAAGAAATTTATGTAGAAGAAGGTCAGCGGGTCAAAAAAGGCGATGTGCTGGTGCGCTTAAACAGCCCGGAAATTCAGGCCAAAAAACAGCAAGCCGCAGCGGCTTTACAATCTGCGCTGGCCTTACAATCGACTGCTGAACGTGGCTCGCAAGAAGAAAATATCGCCAGCCTGTATGCCAACTGGCAATCGCTGAAAGCACAGCAAAATTTAGCCAAAGTTTCTTATGAGCGTGGTGCAAATTTATTTAAGGAAGGTGTGATTTCACGCCAGCGCCGTGATGAATTGTATGCAGCCAGTCAATCAGCGGCACAAATGACAGAAGCAGCGTATCAGCAATACGCACGTGCCAAACGTGGCAGCACCTCGCAGCAAAAGAGTTCTGCCGATGCACAGGTAGATATTGCCCAGGCTGCGCTAGATGAAGCCAATGCATTAGAGGCAGAAACCCAATTAGTAGCACCTGTAAACGGAACGGTGTCTAAAACCTATGGCAAAGTCTCGGAGCTGGTAGCCACCGCAGTCCCTGTGGTCAGCCTGATTGAAGATCAAATGTGGGTGAGCCTGAATATTCGTGAAGACCAATATGCCCCATTTCAGAAAATGAGCAGTATTGAAGGTTATATTCCCGCCCTAGATAAAACCGCCACTTTTCAAATTAGACAGATCAGTGCTGAAGGTGAATTTGCCACCATTAAGACCACACGTCAAACCGGCGGTTATGATGTGCGCAGTTTTAAGCTGCATCTTGTGCCCACACCAGTGATTCCTGAACTCAAAGTCGGGATGAGCGTGTTATTTAAACTGAAAGAGACCCGATAATGTGGACGGGTATATGGCGCGAACTGCGCTATCTGCTCCGCGAAAAATGGGATCTGTGTCTGGTCACGCTGGCACCTGCACTGGTGATTATTTTATTCAGCAGCATGTTTGCTCAAGGGAAACCGGATCATTTACCGATTGCGATTATTGATCAAGACCAGAGTGCGCTGAGTCAAAGCATTTATCAGCATGTGGCGCTGAATCATACTCTTAAAATTGCTACGGTGTCGGAACAAACAGCTGAAATTGAGCGCCTGTTAAATCAAAATAAAATTTGGGGTTATATCCATATTCCCAGCGGTGCCGAGCAACGTCTGGTTCGTGCCCAGGATGCTGACATCAGTATTGCCTTTAACCAGAGTTATTTCAGTATCGGAAATACCATCTCCTCTGCCATGCTGGTCAGTACCCTACAAGCACTGGCTGAATTTGGCGGACAGCAATATCTGGGCAACCGGTTGCCTTCTCTCGAAGCACCATCACCGCATATCAAAATATCGCCGCTGTATAATCCGCAGCTGAATTATGAATTCTATCTGGAACCCTATATCATTCCGGCAATTCTGCATTTACTGCTGTGTTGTTGTGTGGCATTTTCCGTCGGTCAGGAACTGAAGCGGCAGACCTTAACAAGCTGGGTCAGCAACTCGTCCATCTGGATGGCATTACTGTCTAAGAACCTGGTCTATGTGGCTATTTTTAGTGTATGGACCTGGGTCTGGATGTTCTGGCTAATTGAAATTCGCGGCTGGTTTGTTGCCGGCTCGCTCGCTCTGATTCTATCGGCACAATTTCTGCTATATAGCGCCTATGCATTTTTAAGCAGTGTAGTGGTTCTTGCGACCAAAGATTTAAGCAAATCTTTTGGCATTATTGCGGTCTATGGCGGTTCATCTTTGAGCTTTGCCGGTGTGACCCTCCCTTTAAATAATGCGCCCCTATTCACCCAGTTTTGGTCCAATATTATTCCGTTTACGCCCTATGCCAAATTACAAACTGAACAATGGGTGATTGGTAGTCCATTGCATATTTCACTGCAAGCTGGATTAATGCTGCTGATCTATGCCCTAGTCTACGCTCTGCTGGCTTATCTGTTTCTTAAAAAAATAGCTAAAGGAGCAGTCCAATGAAATCCCTCTGGTTTTACTATCTGCAAAGCTTCAAGGATATTGTCAGTCACGGCACGATCTTTACCACGCTTATTCTATCCGTCTTATTTTACAGCTTTTTTTATCCAACCGCTTATCAGGCACAGCAGGCTGAAGCCTTACCCATTATTATTGTCGATGAAGAACAAAGTAACTTAAGCACCCGTATTATTGGTCAGGTGGCACAAAGCCCCAATGTGGAAATTGAGGCGATTACCGGCAATTTTGCCGAAGCCAAACAATGGGTTGAATCTCAAAAAGCCGATGGTATCTTGTTACTACCGGACAATTTATCGCAAAGCTTAAGGCATGGTGAAACAGGCGGAATTGGACTGTATTTAAGCACTGCCAACTTTTTAGTGACCAAACAAATTGGTCTGGGCTTAGCCACATCAGTTGAGCAAACTTTGGCAGACTATACTGAACGCTTTAGCAAGGTCTCGGATTTTTCACCTGCTCTTTCTGTGCATCAAATTCCTTTATTTAATCCGCTGTCCGGCTATGGCAGCTATGTCTTTCCTGCGGTTGCACCTTTAATTATCCACCAAACCATTCTTTTGGGTTTGAGTATGCTGATTTTGGTATATCGGGAAAGAAAAATAGAATTAAACACAAATGCATTGATTGGGATGTGTTTAGCGGTCTTCACCATTGGTTGTCTGGGATGTTTCTATTTATTCGGCTTTAGCTTCTGGCTATTTGATTATCCACGTGGTGGCAACCTGCTCGGGATGCTGCTGGCTGTTGCGGTTTTTATCTACACGATAATTGGCATGACCTGCCTATTTGCCAGTTTTCTGGATCTGCCGGAACGTGCGGGGCATGTCATTGTATTCACTTCTATTCCACTGTTCTTTTTATCTGGTGCGGCCTGGCCGCATGCTGCCATGCCCACCTGGATGCAAGTCGTTGGCGAAATCCTGCCCTCTACCCAAATTGTGCAGATGTTTATTCAACTCAATCAGATGGGTGTACCTACCGCACTAGTCTTGCCTAAATTGCTTTATCTTGGAATGATCGGCAGCATGTGCTTTTTCTTGGCTTATCGACGTTTAATTTCTGGTCATCAAAGCAGATAGAACATTATAGCAATGCGCCTATTCCACTTATTTACTTGATTCGCCAAAGACCTGAATATTGAAATTACGAATCTTGTTGCTACCATTCGGCTTATCAAAACTCACATCATACTGAACCAGATTCTCCGGATAGGCAATTTCATAACTGACCTTATATTGTCCAGGCTGATTGGTTGCTTCTTCAATCTCTTTGGTCATTAAAGTCTTAGACTTGTATTCACCTTGAGGAATTGAACGTGAAAAGCGTTTCATCAGCTTTTCATTATCCTTAAACTGGGTTTGCAACTGCGGTTCTAACTGATCCAGAAATTCCTCATATTTCCCGTCACGCAAATCCTCATAAGCCAGCTGTGCCGCCTTTTCCTGTTCAGGACTCGGATTCGGAATATTGTCCATTGAATTACAGCCAGTCAATGCAACCGCTGCTGCCAACAACATTAATTTGGTTTTCATCGCTTACCCTTATGCAGTCAAGGTTTATAAAAAAGGACGCCGAAGCGCCCTTTTTATCAGTAAAAAACTTATTCTTCTACTGAATTTTCACCATCTTTTGCAACTTGCTCAGTTTCAGCTGCTACATCTGTTTCTGCTACTAAAGATTCTGCACCTTCAATCGCTTCAACAAACTCGTCTTCTTCAACAGCTTCAATTGAAACCACGCCGACCAGCAATTCGTCATTACCTAGGCGGATCAGACGAACACCCTGTGCGTTACGACCGGTTTGCGCCACTTCAGATGCACGGGTACGAACCAGTGTACCGCCATCAGAGATTAGCATCAGTTCTTTAGAAGCATCGATGGCAACAGCGCCCACCAATTGACCGTTACGTTCAGAGGTCTTGATCGCAATCACGCCCTTACCGCCACGTTTCTTGGTCGGGAAATCATCTACTGGAGTACGCTTACCATAACCATTTTCAGATGCACACAGTACTTCGCCAGTTTCAGGTACAACAACCAGTGATACGATTCGGCTAATCAATGCTGAATCTGAACCATCTTCGTCATCAGACTCGATCTCAGTTTCATCATTTTCTTCTAGCTGTGCAGCTGCACCAATAGTCACGCGCATACCACGTACACCTTTGGCAGAACGGCCCATTGAACGTACATCAGTCTCTGCGAAGCGAATGGCTTTACCTTCGTTCGAGAACAACATGATTTGCTGTTCGCCATCAGTAATCGCTACACCAATCAAGGTATCATCGCCATTCAGCTCAATCGCACGTAAACCGTTTGAACGAACATTTGAGAACTGTTCAAGCTCAACACGTTTAATCGTACCGTATTCAGTCGCCATAAACACATAGAAGTTTTTACGTACCGCTTCAGCCTGCTGAGCAAAGTCATTGATAATGTCATCATCAAGGTCTGTTGCAGAAAGCTCCAAGCCCAACTGTTTCAATTGAATACGCAATGCATCAGAAATATCATCCGCACCATCTTCAGATTCAGTCAGGGCAGCTTCAAGCTCGGCAAAATGAGCATTGATCACTTCATTGGCTTGCAACTGCGCTGCATTGGCTTTTACAAATGCCTTGAAGTCAGCCAGACGTTCTTTAAATTTCTTCGGCGCGTCAATGACAGGCAAGATCGCAGTAATGGTCTCGTTTTCATCCAGTGGCAGCAAGTTCACCATTGGGCGACCTTTGGCACCACGTGAGGCTTGCGGCACTTCATAGACTTTCAGACGATAGACCTTACCAACGTTGGTAAAGCAAAGTACCGTCGCATGACTTGACGTTACAATCAGATGTTGAATGTAATCATCTTCTTTCATGCTGGTCGCAGACTTACCACGGCCACCACGACGCTGTGCAGCGTAGTCAGACAATGGTTGAGTTTTCGCATAACCTGATTTCGATACCGTCAGCACCATTTGCTCTTCAGGAATCAGATCTTCACGAGAGAAATCGATACGTGACTCGACAATCGACGTTTTACGTGCATCGCCATACTGCTGAAGAATTAATGCAAGCTCTTCACGAATGACATTCATCAACAGATTAAAGTCATTCAAAATTGCAGTCAGTTCAGCAATTTGTGACAGGATTTCACTATATTCAGCATGTAACTTGTCTTGTTCCAGACCAGTTAAACGATGCAAGCGAAGTTCCATAATTGCATTCACCTGGGTTGGTGACAAACGATAAATCTCGCCATCCAAACCAAACGGGCGACTTGGGTCTTCACCTTCAATCTCATCCGGACGAACAGAAACTGAACCGGCTTTTTCTAGCAATGCCAAAACACCGCCACCTGCCCATTCACCTGCCTGCAAACGCTCCCGCGCTTCAGCCGGATTCGCAGAACTCTTAATGGTTTCGATGATGGCATCAATATTCGCCAGGGCAACGGTTAAACCTTCCAAGATATGCCCACGTTCACGCGCTTTGCGTAATTCGAACATGGTACGACGCGTGACCACTTCCTGACGGTGACGGATAAATGCCGCAATGATGTCTTTCAGGTTCATCAATTTTGGTTGGCCATTGTCCAGACAAACCATGTTGATGCTGAAAGAGTTTTCAAGTTGCGTGTTCTGGAACAGGTTGTTCACGATCACTTCAGCGTTTTCACCACGCTTCAAGTCAATCGCGATACGCATACCGTCTTTGTCAGACTCGTCACGAAGCTCTGAAATACCTTCCAGTTTTTTCTCTTTGACCAGTTCAGCAATACGCTCAATGGTTTTTGCTTTATTGACCTGATATGGAATTTCAGTAAATACGATGGTGGTACGGCCATTCTTCGGATCTTCTTCGAAATGGTACTTACCACGGATATGCAAACGGCCCTTACCGGTACGGTAAGCATCGACGATGCCTGATTTACCGTAAATGATACCGCCTGTCGGGAAATCCGGACCAGAAATATGTTCCATCAACCCTTCGATACTGATCTGAGGATCATTGGCATAGGCCAGACACGCATTCACCACTTCAGTCATGTTATGCGGCGCCATATTGGTCGCCATACCGACTGCAATACCGGTCACACCGTTAATCAACAAGTTCGGAACACGGGTTGGCATGACCTGAGGAATACGCTCAGAGCCGTCGTAGTTATCTTCCCACTCGACGGTATCTTTTTCAAGATCCGCTAACAGTTCGTGGGTCAGTTTACGCATACGCACTTCGGTATAACGCATGGCTGCTGCGCTATCGCCATCGACCGAACCGAAGTTACCTTGACCATCAACCAATTGGTAACGCAAGCTGAAATCTTGCGCCATACGTACAATCGTTTCATATACGGCAAAATCACCATGCGGGTGATATTTACCGATCACGTCACCGACTACACGTGCAGACTTTTTATAAGCTTTGTTATAGTCATTGCCTAATTCGTGCATTGCGAAAAGCACACGACGATGAACAGGTTTTAAACCATCTCGTACATCGGGCAATGCACGTGACACAATCACGCTCATCGCATAATCGAGATATGAGCTTTTAAGTTCATCCTCAATGGCAATCGGTCTAATTTCCGATACGCTCATGCATACTCCTTATTCTACAAGCCAGATCTATCTGGCTTGCATTTATATGTCGTAAATCCAGCTATAAATCGGCTCAAAAAAAGCTGAACCAATATTAAAATTTAGTCGTACAGTATAGCATAATCCCGGCCAAATTTATCTGTTTCAGCCCTAAGTATCCATAGGATTTTTAGTAGAAATTTTAAACACTTCACAAAATTTAGGTGTTAAAAAAACCTCTACAAGCAGAGGTTCATTTTTTAGGTGTTTGAATAGCCAGCTTAAATGCTGATTTTTGAGTCTACGTCAGACAAATCATCTTCTGCACGTTGCTGTTCAGCCCGTTTGGCTTTCTTACAATCCCATTGCATTAACGGATAAGCCACCATAAACAACCCCATAATCAGTGGAAATTCATACAGCTCCTCCATCAGATCTTTATAAACAAGTTCTGTAAAGATCATATGAATAAAAAACCGATTATGCTCAATTGCATCTGAAATAACCAAACCGGTAACTGCCAGTATTAAAGCCCAAAATGAAAATTTTGCATGCTTGAATTTATTCGCAATCTCATGACGCAAAGGCGCTAAAAACAGCATGAAAACGACAGGAGCAATGACTAGGATCGAAATACCACGGAAATAAATTTTCGGAACTTCCGGGAAATAGTCACGCCCCCAGCTGGTACTTCTGCCGAACAGTAAAATCCACCATGCAACTGACCAGAGCCAGAACTGTTTTTGCCCTTGGCTTAATTCAAATGGACGGATATAAAAAAAACTAAGCACTGCAAAACCAAGCAACATCAATGCTTGGATTGACTCAACTGCTGTGACAGTCATACCATCTAACAAAGGAGGGGATAAACTTGGGAGAAAAGGGAAAATCAGACAGCAGATCATCATTACCAAAATACTGACTGATAACTGAAAATCAAATTTCACGGGCACTCCGCCAAAATGGCAAGCTTAATAAAAGTGTAATATTAACACGAAATATACAATAGCTAAAATTACCAATCAAAAAATAGACAGGTTGTAATTAATATTACTTATTCAAATGTTAAGACATAAAAAATGCTCCTGAGCAAAGCAGGAAAGCATTGCTTTCACTGCTTGCGCAAGAGCGTATTTCTAAACTGTATTCAGGAATTAGATTTTAGAAACCAATTCAGGAATAACAGTGTTCAAGTCACCAACTAACCAGTAGTCAGCCACTGCATTGATTGGCGCTTCTTCATCTTTGTTGATCGCAACGATCACTTTAGATTCTTTCATACCGGCCAAATGCTGAATTGCACCAGAAATACCGACAGCGATGTACAGGTCAGGTGCAACAATTTTACCGGTTTGACCAACCTGCATATCGTTAGGAACGAAGCCAGCATCTACTGCAGCACGTGATGCACCTTGTGCAGCACCAAGCTTGTCCGCCAATGGATCAAGGATCGCGTGATAGTTCTCACCTGAACCCACACCACGACCACCAGACACCACAATGCGAGCAGCTGTTAATTCAGGACGCTCAGACTTCACGATTTCTTCGTTGATAAACTTGGAAATGCCTGCATCGCCAGCAACAGTCGCAGCTTCTACAGAGGCAGAACCGCCTTCAGCAGCAACAGCATCAAATGCTGTACCACGAACAGTTGCTAGTACGACATTTTCGCCCGACTCTACAGTTGCAATCGCGTTGCCTGCATAGATCGGACGCTTGAATGTTTTAGGACCATCGACTGCGATGATGTCGGTAATCATGCTCACATCAAGAAGCGCAGCTGCACGTGGTAAAATGTTTTTACCAGTTGTTGTAGAAGCAGCAAGGATATGTGTATAGCCTTTACCTAATTCAGCAACAAGTTTAGCCACGTTTTCAGCCAATTGGTTTGCATAAGCAGCGTCATCAGCAAGTAATACTTTGCTTACGCCCGCAACTTTAGCCGCCTGGTCAGCAACTGCCTGAGCGCCAGAACCAGCAACCAATACAGTGATATCACCACCGATTTTTTGCGCCGCAGCAACAACGTTTAAAGTAGCAGCGTTTAATGCTTTGTTGTCGTGCTCAGCGATAACTAAAATACTCATGATTTTTATCCTTCTGTATTAGATCACTTTCGCTTCGTTTTTCAATTTTTCTACAAGCTCGTCTACAGACTTCACTTGTACGCCAGCTTTACGCTCTGCAGGTGATTCAACTTTCACTGTCTTCAGTTTAGTTGCAGGGTTTACACCAAAATCTGCAGGTGACTTGGTATCAAGCGGTTTTTTACGCGCTTTCATGATGTTTGGAAGTGCCGCATAACGAGGCTCGTTCAAACGCAAGTCAGTGGTAATGATTGCTGGAAGTGTCAGTTCAACAGTTTGTAAACCACCGTCTACTTCACGTGTTACTTGTACTTTATCGCCATCTACTTTCACTTCAGAAGCGAATGTACCTTGACCTGCACCCATTAGAGCGCCAAGCATCTGACCGACCTGATTCGAGTCATCATCAATTGCTTGCTTACCCAGAAGGATCAATTGTGGTTGTTCAGCGTCAACAACGCCTTTCAGAATTTTAGCGATTTCCAGCGCACCCAGTTGGCTGTCATCAGCTTCAACCAGGATACCGCGGTCAGCACCAAGCGCCATTGCAGAACGGATCTGTTCTTGGGCTTCTTTAAGACCAATAGAAACAACAATGATTTCTGAAACAGTTCCTTTTTCTTTTAAACGAACCGCTTCTTCCACTGCGATTTCACAGAATGGATTAATTGACATTTTAACGTTAGTTAAGTCAACACCACTGTTGTCCGGTTTAACACGAACTTTAACGTTGGCATCAACCACACGTTTTACAGCAACAAGAGCCTTCATGTAATCCTCGGCTGTTTTAGCAAATGTAAATGTTGAGAAAAGTTAGTGTAACTCTTCACTTAAATTTTTTTAGGTGCCCTATCTTGCAATGTGTACGGCATTTCGGTCAAGTCACAATTCAACAAAGAGCTGTAAAAATGCGTAATTTTCCCTGAACGATGCGTTCACAATTAATTGTTATCGTTTTATTACAATGAAATCTATCAATATTTACTTAAAATTTAAGCATTGATTTATATTATTTTTTTATCTGATTAATCACATCAGAAGTTTTGATTGATCACATTTAATTTAAATTGATTTAAAGCAGCTTGCAGCAAAACAGCCGGAATATACGTATGTCAGCTTTTGTCATTTTGGACAGAGCTTTTTTTGAGAGCGAATTAAACCTAATATAAAGACAAATTGACCAAATAATAAACCAGCGCATTGAATTCTACGCCGACAAAGTGAATATTTAATTTCAAATCTTCACAATTATAAAAAAAGCATACTGCGAACAGTATGCTTCTTTGCAATCCGATTAATTAATGATTAACCAGCTTGCGGCAAGTGCCAGTAAACCACCAGAAGTTCCATCTACCCATTTTTGTTTACGTTCATCCATTTGGGTTTTTTGGCTGATTTTGCTGAACAAAATACTTAAGCTACAATACACTACAAAAATCAGACTGATAAAAATAAAGGACAGGATCAAACCTTGGCTGACAGTATTGGCTGATTTATCAATAAACTGCGGCAAAATCGCAAAATAAATCAACATGCCTTTCGGATTTAACAGCGCAGTAAAAAAACCTTTTTTAATCGGATTGGCTGAGGTCTTTTTCTCAATGTTCAGCGCGTTTTTACTGAATACCGATTTAAGTAAACTAAATGCCAAATACAGCAGATAAGCAATCCCGAGCCAGCGAATCGTTTCAAACAGCACCGGAAAAGAGACAATAATAGCCGCAATCCCTAGTGCCACAAGGATCGAATGCACCAGATAACCGCAACACACCCCTAAGGTTGCCATCATGCCTGCTTTTGCATCTTTACCCATCACTTGAGACAGGATAAATAACATATCGGGTCCAGGCGTAAAAATCAGGGGAAGCACGGTCAGTGCAAAGAGTACAAATACAGACATTTCCTTTTCCTTTCAAAATCCAGAAAGTGAAATAAGTATCTGCGATTTTTTACAAAATTGGCTTTCAATTTATTTTATAATAAGTATTATTTTTCGAATATTATTCTAATTTATGAAAATATCCACCAAGTCTGTGCGGGTAAAACTTGATCGAATTGATAAAAATATCATTCGACATTTACAAGCCAATGGCCGTATTCAGAATAATGATCTGGCACGTGAAATCGGACTTTCACCTTCGTCCTGTTTACGCCGGGTAAAATTACTGGAAGATGCAGGCGTCATTCAGAATTACACGACTATTGTCGACCAACAAAAAATTGGTTTTCAGCTGATTTTATTTTCGCGCATCTGGCTGGTCGGTCAGGATGCCGAAACCATTGATACCTTTATTGAGGCGATGAAAGAATTGCCGCAAGTGATGGAGTGCTACATTATTTTGGGAGAGAGCGATGCCATGTTGAAAGTTGTGGTGCCTGATCTGGAAAGTTACCGGAAATTCCAGTCGACCCATTTGACCAAAAAAAATGGTATTACCAGTGTCAAAACAGATTTACCGAGTCAGATTATTAAACAGAGTTTCCAGCTGCCTTTAGAAGATTTATAGGCAAACTGATTTTAGACAACGACGCTATGTTCTTAATTTAAGATTTGCATAATCGTATGCTTGCTTAAACCATAACATGTGCTGTAAGCGCATAGATTGAAAGTTCTACTATAAGAAAAGGTTGCCTATAGAAGACAACCTTTTCCTCTTGAGCAAAGCCAAATCACAGGACTGAATCTTATTTTTATGTTATGTGGATGCTTCAGAATTTACTCAGTTTCTTGTGCTAAAAAATCACGATGTACATGGCTTAAATCTACCAGCTCATAGCCTGCCAATTCAAAAATTTGCCAAATTGCAATCGCATCTTCTTTTAAATCGACTGCCTGGGTCGCACGATTCGACAATTGCCATTGCAAATCAGAAATCCATAAATAGTATTGCCTAGTCGCCGCATTAAAGGCCTGAACTTTTCCATCGGCATTAATCCCTTGAATGATGGCGCCTTCAGGTAAGGTCGCTTCAAGATTGGGTAAGCTAATGTCCACAAAATGCTTGATTTGTCGCAAACCATAACCTGCAAACATTTCTTTTTGAGCTTCACTTAACTGTGCATATTTTTGCTCTATATCTGCAATTACCAGTGTGTCCATGTCACCTCCCATCGGTCAAATGCTGAGACTCTACTCAGCAATATTTCATTTTAAATATTAAATACTAGTTATTGTTATACCTGAAATGGCGCATTTAACGAATAAGACAATAGTGAAATGCTTACCCGAACGCCAATGTTCAGTTCAATTCCATTTTAAGGTTTATATATGAAAGTTTTGTGCCAAAAATACAATTTTCATGATTTTTATTCTTTAAAACTGGGCACATGATCAATCTTCTTTATGCTGCGCACGCGGATGGGCCTGATCATAAATCTGGGCCAGATGGTCAAAATCAACATGGGTATAAATTTGCGTGGTGGTTAAATTACTGTGTCCCAGCATTTCCTGCACGGCTCGTAAGTCCCGGCTATTCGATAACATGTGACTCGCAAAACAATGTCTTAACAAATGCGGATGTAAATCTACATTCACGCCTGCGCGCTGCGCCTGAAACTTGACCCGATTTTCAATTTGTCGTGCACCGAGCGGATTGCCTTTCTGGGTAATAAATACATTCGCCTCCGGTACAAAATCGCCATTCCATAAGGGATAGACTTGCAACCAAGCCATCACGCTGTCTTTGGCCTTGGAACCGAAAGGCACTATCCGGGTTTTATTGCCTTTACCAGTAATGCGTAATAACTGCCGGTTGAAATCAATATCTTTAATTCTCAGGCTTTGCAGTTCTGCCAGACGCAGCCCACTGGAATAAAGCAATTCTAACATCGCTTTGTCCCGGAGCCACATTTGCTGTTGTATTTCATTTTCAGGCGCAGGCTGATCAATAATTTGGTTGACGGTTTCAATATCCACCATGCCCGGCAAAGGACGCGATTGACGTTTTAGCTGAAAATCATCCGCCGGATTAAAAGCCATATGCTGAGCCTGCTCGGCCCATTTCATAAACTGACGAATAGCCGAAAGCATACGTTGCAGGCTGCTAGGACTGAGCTGATGCTGTTCCACTTTTTCAGCCAGAAACTGGCGTAAATCGGTGGCTTCTACATCGTTTAAATTGAGCTGCTCACGCTGGCAAAACTCTAAAAAATCTGAGACATCACGTTCATAGGCTTGCAAGGTATGTTTGGACTGGTTTTGAATTTCACGTTCTTTCAGCCACATGTTAAGCAAGAGTTGAGGTGGGACAATCACTGCTTGCTCCATTTAGAGTTGCTCCAAATAATCTTGAATCAGCATTGCAACCTGATTTGCATGAGAATTGGCAAAGAAATGATCTCCACCTTGGATAGTATACAGTTTTGCATTTTTAAAAATTCCTGCCAAGTATTGTCCAAGCTGTACAGTGCTTAAAGGATCATGATCGCCCCAGATCAGCAAGATCGGAACGTCCAGACTTGCGAGCTGAACGCAGCTAAATTCAGTTTGGTCTTGTTCAAACCAGTCCGGCGCTGTTTTAAACAGTTCACGATAATCTGTTCGCCAGTCTGCACAATGAAATGTTTTTAAATTCAGACCACCAGATGTCGCCAACAATACCAGCCCTTTGATTTTCTGTGGATGCTTAAGTGCCAACCCAACGGCCAAGACACCGCCCATAGACTGGGCAATCAGAATAGAATCGTCCTCAATTTTTTCTTTCACGAATTCTTGCAGATCATACAGCTTTTGAGTGGCTAAATTTGGCACTATGCTATCAAAACCCGGATAGGCAATGACTTGCTAATCTGTATATTTGGTTAATACTGCCCTTAATGGCTGCCAAAAGTGCTGGCTTCCTGAAGCACCCGGCAGGAAAACAAGCGTATTCATCTCGTTCAAATTCTACGGTTTTTCCCATCCTAGCATAAAAAAAGCACCATCGATCAGACAGTGCTTTTTTCTCAAGCGCAACCAAGCTTAACCCTGGAAATAACGTAAATCCAGACGCCCTTCATATACGGTCGCCGTTGGTCCAGTCATCCAGACCACATCACCTTCTTTCCACTCAATTTGCAACTTGCCGCCTGCCAGTTCAACTTCGACTTTACTCGAAAGCAGACCACGGCGCATACCTGAAATAGCGGCAGCACAGGCGCCTGTACCACAAGCCAAGGTTTCGCCTACACCACGCTCATACACGCGTAAACGTGCATGTTTTTCATCAATAATCTGCATAAAGCCAGCATTGACCCGTGCCGGGAAGCGTGCATGCGATTCCACTTGTGGGCCAATACGTGCGACATCGGCAGCAATCACATCCGGTACAATCGTCACCGCATGTGGATTGCCCATATTCACCACATCAATGGTCAGCTTTTCACCACCAGCAAGATCGATGTCATACAGGCTTTCCGGTGCATCGGCCAGGAATGGAATTTCCTGTGGCAGAAATTTTGGATAGCCCATATTGACGCGTACCCAACCATTCGCCCCCAATTCAGGCTCAACAATACCAGATTTGGTTTGTACCTTGATTTTGGTTTTGGTCGTGAGCTGACGATCATGCACAAATTTAGCAAAACAGCGCACGCCATTGCCACATTGCTCCACTTCCGAACCATCGGCATTAAAAATCCGGTATTTAAAGTCTGCACTTGGTACATCGGGTGGCTCAACCACCAAGAGTTGATCAAAACCAATGCCGAAGTTACGGTTGGCTAAACGCTGAATGGTCAAAGTATCCAGATAAGCACGCTGGCTGATCAGATCAACCACCATAAAGTCATTGCCCAGACCATGCATCTTGGTAAATTCTAATAACATCCTGATTTATCCTTAAGGCAATAAACGCTCACGTTCCCAGAGTGATTCAATCGTTTCACGTTCACGAATCAAATGTGCCTGGTCAGCGTCGACCATTACTTCAGCAGCACGTCCACGGCTGTTGTAATTTGAACTCATCACAAAACCGTATGCACCTGCGCCAAGCACTGCCAGTACATCATTTTCCTTGATGGCAAGCTCACGCTCTTTACCCAGAAAATCACCAGTTTCACAAATTGCACCCACGGCATCCCATTCTTTCGTTTCAACATCAGTACGAGGTGTGACGGATTGAATGTCCATCCATGCTTCATATAACGCAGGGCGAATCAGGTCATTCATCGCGGCATCAATGATCGCGAAATTACGGTGATTCGTTGGTTTTAATAGATCTACTTTAGTCAGTAACACACCTGCATTGGCAGAAATACTACGTCCCGGTTCCATATACACTTTCAAGCCCAACTTTTCTAAAGCCGGACGCAGCGCATTGGCATATTCTTCAACCGACGGCGGGGTTTCATCTTTATACGTCACGCCCAGACCGCCACCGATATCAATGTGTTTAAGGTGAATCCCCAGCTCTTTTAACTGGTCGATCATCACAATGACACGATCCAGTGCATCCACAAATGGCTGGGTTTCAGTCAGCTGTGAACCGATATGGCAGTCAATCCCGACCACATCCAGATTTGGCAATGACGCTGCATATTGATAAGTTTCAAACACGCTATCAGAGGGAATACCAAATTTATTTTCTTTTAAGCCGGTTGAAATATAAGGATGGGTTTTGGCATCGACATCCGGATTCACACGCAATGAAATCGGCGCTTTGACATTCAATTCAGCCGCAACTTTCTGGATACGATCCAGCTCGGCATAAGATTCGACGTTAAAGCAGGCAATCCCAACTTCTAGCGCTTTTTTGATATCCGCTTCAGTTTTACCCAGACCGGAAAATACAATTTTCGATGCATCACCACCGGCTTTTAGCACACGCGCCAATTCACCACCGGTCACAATATCAAAACCGGCACCCTGTTTGGCCAATACATTCAATACCGCAAGATTAGAGTTGGACTTTACCGCAAAACAAATTTGATGGTCGATAAAATCAAAAGCACGATCCATATCTAAAAAATGCTTTTCCAAAGTGGCTTTAGAATAAACATAGAGTGGTGTGCCAAATTGCTCCGCGAGCTGTTGTAATGAACATTGCTCAGCGTGCAATACCCCATTAATGCGGGTGAAACTCATGAAGGTATCCTTTCTGTGAAAGCGTTATGGTGTGGTTTTAACGTCTGAATCGGTAGGTGCAGCAAACTGTTGTTGCACAGGTGCCTCGCGTTCTTCATCGGACGCTTTAGGCTCAGTGTCAGTATTTTTGTATAACAGATATTTGGCACGCTTGTCGTAATTCGGATCATTCGGCAAGTGCAAAGCACCTGACTGTCCACAACCTGCAAGAGCAAGACCTGTCGCTAAGATACTGATGTAGCAAATGACTTGGCGCATCTGACCACCTAATGTAATAGTTTCGATGAAGTATAACGCGATCATTCGGCATGACCCAAGCGTTAAACGCTAGAGAGTATCTTTAGACAAAAAAAAACGCCAGCAGATCGCTGACGTTTTTATTGATAAGGTTTATTTACGTTTCTGTTTATAGAAACCAAAATATCCAATGATTAGCAGGATAAACCAGATCGGACTGACCATCAGTGCCTGGCGGGTGTCGTCTTCCAGCGCCAAGACCACGATCATGCTCAGGAAGAAAATAATCACGATCCAACAGCTTACCAGACCGCCTGGCAACTTAAAGGTCGATTTGGCATGCAGTTCTGGACGTGTTTTATAATACACGATATAGCTCCAGATAATGATGATCCAGACACAAATAAACAGAATCGTAGATAAAGTCGTTGCCAAGGTAAAGGCCCGAACGGTATCCGGAACAAAATACTGAAGTGCTGCACCCAGCAACAAACATATCGCAGAGAAATACAGCGCATTTGCAGGCACTGCGCGACGGTTCAAGCGACCAAAGGCAACCGGTGCCTGCTCTTCACGCGACAGGCCAAATAGCATACGACTGGTCGAGAATACGCCACTGTTCATCGATGACATCACTGAGGACAATACCACCAGGTTCATGATAATCGCAGCCGCTGCAATACCAGCCTGACTGAACAGGTTTACAAACGGTGATACATTCGGATCAATCTGGTTCCATGGTGTCACTGACATCACAATTAGCAGTGCCAATACATAGAAAATAATGATACGAATCGGAATAGAGTTCACTGCTTTTGGCAGGTTCTTTTCCGGATCTTTGGTTTCAGCCGCGGTAGTACCCACCAGCTCTACCCCGACAAAGGCAAAGATTGCAATCTGGAAACCGGCCAGGAAGCCCATGGCACCCGTCGGGAACAAACCGCCATGCTCCCAGATATGACTAAAGGATGCGACCGTACCGGCATCATTGGTAAAGCCGGTAAACACCATCCACAGGCCAACGGCAATCAGCACCACAATGGCGATAATTTTGACCAGGGCAAACCAGAATTCCATTTCACCAAACAGTTTTACCGTGACCAGATTCAAGCCCATGATAAACACAATCGCGGCAACACTGATCATCACCCCTTCTTCAGGGCTAAAGGGCAAGCCATTATTGAAGAATTGCAGATAATAAATAATGGCTGACAGATCTGCGATCCCGATGGTGATCCAGCACAACCAGTAGGTCCAACCGACAAAGTATCCGGCCCAAGGCCCGATCAGATCCGTGGCAAAATCAATAAATGATTTATATTGCAAATTGGAAAGTAACAATTCCCCCAATGCACGCATCACCAGAAAGACCATAAAACCGATGATCATATAGATCACCAGAATCGAAGGACCTGCGAGACTGATGGTTTTACCCGAACCCATAAACAGGCCGGTTCCGATGGCGCCCCCAATGGCAATTAACTGTAGGTGCCGATTGGACAAACTCCGCTTTAATTCACCGTGCTCTGCCGATGAATTGTTATATTTTTCTGACATTATTAATTACAACTTTGAGTTTTACTCGCGACAAATTAACGTAAAAAATGCTGAATACAAAAATAAAATTTGCATCATTTGTATTTCCTGATTAATTGAAGAAGTTAATTTATTTTTCTTATATCGCTCTCCAGTTACATTTTTGCTTTATTTTTGACCTGAAAGATTCCAGTAATTTCTTGTCAAATTTTTAAAACTGTGTAAAAAATAAAACACTATTCAGCCAATTTATGCATTTAGGATGAATGCATCTGGCATAGCAATTGCTTTTTAATCAATACCTCGAACTACACAGACATGGATCAATAAGAAGAATTTTATGCAAAATTTACAAAGTTTAATGGAAACTTTAAGCGGCTGGGTCTGGGGCCCTTATATGTTGGTACTGATTGTCGGTACCGGGATATTCCTCACCTTCCGTTTATTGTTCTGGCAGTTCCGCATGTTGCCACTGGCTTTTAAACAGGTCTTTGGCAAGCACCCTGACCATTCAGGGGACATTTCACAATTCGCTTCATTGATGACCGCACTCTCTGCCACGATTGGTACCGGTAACATTGCCGGCGTAGCCACTGCCTGTGTCCTCGGTGGTCCGGGCGCCGTGTTCTGGATGTGGATGACTGCCCTGTTTGGTATGGCGACCAAATATGGCGAAGGTGTTCTGGCAGTCAAATACCGAGTCAAAAATGAGAAAGGTGAAATGTCCGGTGGTCCGATGTACTACATCGAGCGGGGTCTGAAATGGAAATGGCTGGCGCTGATTTTTGCCTTGTTCGGGGCACTGGCTTCTTTTGGGATCGGCAGCTCCGTACAGTCCAATACCGTAGCATTGGCAGTGCAAAACAGCCTGGGCATCGAAACCTGGATGACAGGTATTATTATTACTGCCTTTTCGGCACTGGTGATTTTGGGCGGGATTAAATCGATTTCCAGAGCAGCGTCACTGATTGTTCCTATTATGGCTATAGGCTATGTGGCAGGGGGATTAATTATCATTTTTAATAATCTCGAACTGGTCGTTCCTGCGCTTAAAATCATCTTCACCTATGCCTTTACTGGAGAAGCCGCAGTGGGCGGTGCAATTGGTGCGGCGATTCGTTATGGTGTGGCACGTGGTGTATTCTCCAACGAAGCCGGCATGGGTTCTGCGCCGATTGCTGCTGCAGCGGCAAAAACCGATCATCCAGCCCGTCAAGGTCTGGTGTCTATGACCGGTACCTTCATTGATACCATTATTGTCTGTTCAATTACCGGTATGGTTCTGGTAATGGGCTATATCATGGCCGGTAATTCATTCGGAGATCAAACCGGTGCCGTATTGACCATCGGTGTATTCGACAAGCTGCTACCTGGTATTGGCGGCTGGGTGGTGACTTTCGGGATCATTTTCTTCGCTTATTCCACCATTTTGGGCTGGAGCTACTATGGCGAAAAATGTACCAGCTATTTACTTGGCGAAAAATTCGTTTTGCCCTATCGCATTATTTATATTGCCTCAGTATTTATCGGCTGCATTGCAACACTGGATCTGGTCTGGCTATTCGCCGATACCTTTAACGGCCTGATGGCGGTGCCGAACTTAATCGCATTATTATTGCTATCTGGGGTCATTGCCAAAGAATCGAAAGACTTCATTGCAAGACGTAAATCTGGTGAACTTTATTAATTGACAAGTTATTTAACTACTCAAGCCAAAATAGTAAAAAGCCACGTTAATCGTGGCTTTTTCTGTTTCATCTTTTCCATTCTTCATCATGAAAATTTAGCAACGTAAACCACTACAAGCCAGCTTGTCCCACTCAGATTCAAGCTCCAGTGCCAGTCCTAAAGATAAAACAAAAAACTGAATGCCTTTAATTTTCATATTGCCCTGTTCATCTTCCAGATACTCACTCAGTTTTTGATAGGTTTTATGATGCAGATCAAAAGGTACATCCAGATAAAGACCACCTAGGTAGATTTCACTATGGACGGTTTGATCCACACCTAAACACGGCATATAGGCAATCCCCTGTTGCTCTAGCCAGCCGATCAACATCTGGCGAACCGAGTTTGCATCCCGATCTGGATGTACATAATGATCAAAATGCACGAATAACACATCACGGTTTTTTTCACGTGCGATCGCATCAATATGTTTCAGCAATTGTGACAAGATCTGTTCCATTCCAGCATAACAAGATAGGCATTATAGACGGCGGTACCGCACAGTATTCAAATCAGCATAAATAAAAGCGACAAACCTTGTCGTAAAAACCATGATTTTTCAGGTGAAAGGCTTGGTTTTCGATGGCATTCACCGCTATGCTGTCACTCAATTTCAATCGCTTCATCTTCAAATATGGCTAAAGCAAAAAGTGTGTATCGTTGTGAACAGTGTGGTGCCGATCATCCAAAATGGTCGGGGCAGTGTTCTGAATGCGGGGAATGGAACAGCCTGGTTGAGGTGACCATTGCACCGGCAGTGACGCATCGCGCCCAGCCAAAAATTGGTGGTGGATACGCCGGCCAGGCGTCTAGCATTACTACCTTAAATCAGGTCTCAGTCTCTCATGAAACCCGTCTGCCGACGGGTATCAGCGAATTTGACCGGGTCTTGGGTGGCGGACTGGTGACCGGTTCGGTGGTCCTGATCGGCGGTGATCCCGGAATTGGTAAATCTACCATCTTGCTACAAACAGCCACGCACATGGCATCTGCCAAAAATCCGGCCCTGTATGTGACCGGTGAGGAATCTTTATCTCAGGTGGCTTTACGTGCCCAGCGTCTGGATCTGCCAACTGACCAGCTCAAAGTCATGGCAGAAACCTGTGTCGAACGTATTTGTGAAGTACTGGCCCAGCAACGTCCTGCAGTGGCCATTTTGGACTCAATCCAAACCCTGTATACCGAAACCCTGCAATCTGCCCCGGGTGGTGTCTCACAGATTCGTGAATCAGCGGCCCTATTGACCCGTTTTGCCAAAAATAGTGGTACGTCTTTGTTTCTGGTCGGTCATGTAACCAAAGAAGGCGCACTGGCCGGCCCACGTGTACTGGAACATATGGTCGACTGTGTGCTGTATTTTGAAGGCCAGTCGGATTCACGTTACCGAATGATCCGAGCGGTCAAAAACCGTTTTGGTGCGGTCAATGAACTCGGCGTGTTCGGCATGACCGACAAAGGTCTGCGCGAGGTGTCCAACCCTTCGGCCATCTTTTTAAGCCGTTATGATGAAGCCATTCCCGGCTCGATTGTGATGATCAGCCGCGAAGGTACGCGCCCACTCCTGGTTGAAGTACAGGCGCTGGTCGATGATGCACATGGCCAACCAAGACGTGTAGCGCTTGGCTTGGATCAGAACCGTCTAAATATGCTCCTTGCAGTCATGCATCGGCATGGTGGTGTGCAAACCTCTGGTCAGGATGTTTATGTCAATATCGTCGGTGGTTTGAAAATCACCGAAACTGGTTCGGATCTGGCGGTACTTCTCGCCTGCGCTTCCAGCATTCGTGGCAAAGCCTTACCGCAACAGTTGGCAGTTTTTGGTGAAGTCGGACTGTCTGGAGAGATTCGCCCTGTGCCAAATGGTCAGGAGCGCCTAAAAGAAGCGATTAAACATGGTTTTAAATACATTATTGTCCCTCGCGGCAATGCACCGCAAAAATCCATTGAAGGCGTGCAAATTATTGCAGTCGCGCGTTTACATGAAGCGTTAAGCGAGGCGATGACGCTGAGTGATGAACTCAACTAACTGTAAACTGACCTATTTGGTATAAAGAGCAAAAAAATACAGATTTTTGATTGAAATTCCACACAAAGCCTATATAAATAGACTGTACAAATAGGTTTTATTCTCATAGGAAAAATGAATGGAAGTTCGACAGCGCGGTTTGATCACAGGTATCTTGACAGCAGTTTTATTGGTTGCGCCTTTTGCAGCTGAAGCAAAACGTGCCGGTGGCGGTAAAAGTCATGGCATGCAACGTTCTGCACAACCTACTCAATCTTATCAACAACCTCGTCAAGCTGCGCCTGCTCAACAAGCGCCAGTTGCCGGTGCTGCAACCCAGCAAAAATCTGGTCCGGGTGTCGGCGGCATGGTTGCCGCGGGTGTAGCCGGTGCTGCGATTGGTGCAGTTGCTGCGAATGCCTTGGCGGATGATCAAAGTGTAGCAGCATCTGAAGCTCAGGCTGCTCAAGCAGAAGAGGAAAAAGGTGGTATTCCGGGCTGGATCTGGATCCTTCTTGCTGCTGCTGTTGCCTTCTTCATTTTCCGTAAGATGGGCGCAAAAAAAAAAGTAGCTTCTAACCCATATGCACCAAATAGTGGTGCTGGTAATACAGCACCTTTTGGTCAGGCACCGACTGCACCTCGCGGTGGTGACAATACCAATATTTTTGGTCAGAATGTGGGTGGTCAAACACCAAGCAATAATGCTCCGTTCGGCTCTGCTCCGGTAAATAACGCGCCTTTTGGTGCAGCTTATACCCAAAGTGGTAGCCAGTTACCGGATGGCACTGAACCTGCAGCATTCTTGCGTGTAGCGCGTCAGCGTTTTAACCATATCCAGTCTATGAATACAGCAAGCAACATTTCTGAAATTCAGCGTTACTTGACCCCTGATCTTTATCAGTCGATGTATAACGACATCATGAGCAATCAGGATCAGGATGTTGCCGAGTTTTCAAATCTAAATGCCTTGGTCGTCGATTCATCTACAGACAATGGCCAATATATTGTCAGCGTACGCTTTACCGGTACGGTAAGCGAAGACTTGAACAGCTTGCCACAACCGTTTGCAGAAATCTGGCATTTCACCAAACCAGCAGGTTCAAATCAGGACTGGGTGGTTGCAGGTATTCAGCAAGACTAATCGTGAATAAATGAAGTTTAGACAGCGGCCTTCGAGCCGCTGTTTTTATTTTCAAGCCTTACATTTTGATCTTTTTTAATTCCCTTCCCCCCTCTCTTTTTTAACCTAACTTCCAGTTTTACTTATTTTTCATATAAATAGTTCAGCAACCCATATTTAAAATATAAACAATAATTGTTATCATTATCATTAATTAGTTCATAAATTTGTAAATAGAATTTTCGATGATGAATAGTCCGAATATGCAAGCCATAGCGACTGGAACAGTTACTGCACCGAAACCATCAAGCAAAAATAAAGTCAAAGCAAATATGCTGGCTTATCGTGGGATGATTTTATATCGCTTTATTCTGGCGGGTGCTGGCGGTTATCTACTGGCTACACTGGCAACGATCGTGATTGCCCAGCTTTTTATCGACAGTGGAAGCAGTGCAGCCATGTCCGCCACCCTGATTGGCTTTAGCTTGAATGCTGCTGCATTTATCTGGGTATTTATGGTGAATAAGACGCTCAAAGCTACGCTCGGGATCGCGATTCCCGGTGTTTTACTCTATATCGCCTATAAGCTTTTAGGAAATTGAGATGAGAGTAGATGCAAAACCCGAAGGTCCACGCCAGTCGATGTCGTGGTTGCATACCTGGGCCAGTCTGATTTTAGGCTGGCTTTTATATGCGATTTTCTTGACCGGAACCTTAAGCTTTTTCCAGAACGAAATTACCGTCTGGATGAAACCGGAATTTCATCAGTCAGTCCCGCAAAAGACCCAGATCGAACAGACGCGTGTGGCATTAGCTTATCTGCAACAGCATCATCCGGATGCTGGCAGCTGGGCGATCCAACTTCCTAACTCACGCCAAAATACCACCACCCTGACTATTCGTAGTACCGGCGAAGATCCGCGTGCCCGTCGTGGCGGTACCCGTGTGACGATTGACAGCGCCACGGGTGAAGTTTTGCAAGCGCGTGAAACACGTGGTGGCTCCTTCCTATACCGCTTTCATTTTGAATTGTATGGTTTGCCAAGAATCTGGGCACGCTGGATTGTCGGCATTGCGACCCTGCTCATGCTGGTAGCGATCATCAGCGGTGTAATTACCCATAAAAAAATCTTCAAAGACTTTTTCACTTTCCGTCCAGGCAAAGGTCAGCGTTCCTGGCTAGATGCGCATAATGCTACTGCGGTATTTGCCCTGCCCTTTCATATCATGATTACTTTCAGTGGCTTATTACTGCTGCTCTTTACCCTGATGCCTTGGGGTGTTAACCAGATTTATGAAAATCGAGGTGCATTTCTGCAAGATCAACGCAAGAGCTTGATTCAGGACAACAGCATTCAGGCTGAATCCAGTGAAAGCCATAGTGAGAGTAAAGAACGTCGACCGCAAGCTGAGAGAGAAAATCGTGGCGAGCGTGGTGAAATGTCGGCACGGGGTGCAGGACGCCGCTCTCGTGATGAAATGCAAGCTGCACCTCCTGCAGCGTTAACCGATCTGGCTCCGATCTTGGCAACAGCCGAAAAAGAATGGAAAAATAATCCGGTGGGTACGATAACCGTTATCCAGCCGAATACCGTAAAAGCTGAAATTGAGCTTCGTGCCTTAAACGGAGTCAGCGTAGCTTATCGCAATGTTTATCCAAGCCTTGCTTTCAATGGCGTAACCGGTGATTTAGAGCCGGATCACACCACCCTGAAAATACCTTCAGTCGCCAATGGTATTTATAATGTATTCACCACATTGCATGAGGCACGTGGCGTGGATCTGGCTTTACGCTGGTTATTGTTCATGTCAGGTGTGGTCGGCACCTTGATGATTGCAACCGGCTTGATTCTATGGTGTGTCAAACGTGCACCGCAGCAACAGAAGCAAGGCTATAAATCCTTTGGTTATCGTCTTGTGGAAGTCACCAATATCGCTGCCATTATTGGTTTACCTATTGCCTGTGCTGCCTATTTCTATGCCAACCGTTTTATTCCGGCAGACATGGACATGCGTCTGAACTGGGAGATTCGTAGCTTCTTTATTGTCTGGTTGCTGACCTTAGTTTACGCCATGATTCGTAGCAATCGACAAGCCTGGCTAGAGCTACTCGTGCTTGCAACTGTGGCATTCGCATTGTTGCCAATCATTAATTTCCTGACTGGAGGTCAGGCGATCTGGAATACCGTCCTGAATGCTCAATGGATGATTGCTTCTTTTGATCTGGCGATGTGGGTGCTTGCGATCTTGTTCTGGTTTTCATTTAAAAAAGTGAAAAACCATAAAGGCTTACCCTCTAAAAAATCCAAAGTGATGCTCAAGGAGAATCAGGCATGATGTTCTTCTTATTGATTTGGGCTTTGACGTCTCTCGGTTTATTTGCGCTTGCCGCATCCATGTCCAAACATCAAAAACAGATCTTTGCTCAAGAATTAGATGCTTCCAAAACCAGACTGGCCAGCATTCTTGGCTGGGTAATATTGATTCTGGCACTTATCCTGTGCCTGTTCGCTGGAACGATCAGCAACATGATCAGTTATTGGCTCGGCAGTTTAACTTTTGCGGCCTTGGTCGTAGCTTCAAGCCTGAGTTATCTGGCAAGTAGAATTAAAGTGATCGTAATGTTCTGTGTGTTCATAGCCTCGATCTCAGGGATTATTTGCTTGATCTAGTTGATTGATTCATCACTACCTTTTTAAAAGCTGATCTTCGGATTGGCTTTTTTTCTTTAAACCTTTTAGTCTACCCACAATATTTTTGAGATGTTGATATGACCCAGCGTGTTTCTCTCTCTGCTGCCCTGACCAATCTTGCCTTAGCAGGCAATGCTGAAGCGCAATTTGAATTGGCTGAACTGTATATGCAAAGCGAGCATGATGATGACATCATCCTGGCTGAAGAATGGGCATTGAAAGCTGCCAACGGCGGACTGGTTGATGCGATGTACTGGTTAGGTGAAGGTTATACTGTTTATGCCAAAGAACTGGCAGAAGAAGATCCGGAAGAATCTAAAGCTCACTTTGAGTTAGCCTATTACTGGTTAAGTAAGGCCAATATCGAGAAGCACCCTGCTGCGACTTTAGAGCTAGCAGGTTTTTACCGTCGTGGCGATGTAATTGAAAAAGACGTCGAAAAATCGATTGCTTTGGTAAAACAGGCTGCGGAATGGGGCGAAGTTCAAGCGATGCGTGATCTTGCATTTATTTATGCCAATGGTTTAGGCGTAGATGGCAATGAAGAACAGGCTGAGTTCTGGACTCAAAAAGCAGATGCTGCTGAAGCTAAATAAGTAAAAAAAGCCCATCAGATGATGGGCTTTTTATTATCATATATGATTCACAATAAATTCTATTTCCTTTATTAAATAATCTAAAAGCTCATTTAATCCAATCAAATCATTAAGCCTCATAACACTATAATTACTATGATCTATTTTTTCTTTCGATTTTAATAAGGCTTTCGTTCTCTCTGTTTCTGCATATTTATAATCCTCCCTCTTCGCATTGGTGCGTATTTTTTTTAATTCACTAATATCATGAGATAAGAAAACGATATATTTATCCTTTACTAGTGTAGGAATTGAATGAGCAATTAAATTTCTAACAAATAAGTTCCTCTCAACTTTCCCCAATAAATAAATTATTTCACCATTCAAATGCTTATGTAATTCTTTCACATTTATAAGCTGTGACAAAGGTAAGGTTCTCACTTCATCCTTATATGTAGGTATTTCTACATATGTTACGAGCCTCTTGAGATGAACCTCCAACCTATTAAAATTTATAAGTAAATCTATGATCAATAATTTACACCCAGTTTTTAGCTCACAGTGCCCAAGGAAATCCAGTGGTTTGTCTTGGATCAGCACATCGATGGATTTTGTAATTTCCTCTAAGTCATCCATTCTTCTTCCTTAGTATATTTTTAAGTCAATGTATTTGTATCGGATTTTATATAACTTGGCTATCACTTTAAATCCAAGTACAATACGGCGCTAGTCGAGGGATGCTGCGACGTTTTACAGGCACTAAATGTAAAATCGCTAGGCTCGACCATCGGTCAGACATTCGTTCTGATCAACAACGGCATCCGCGAACAGAACGATCCAATCTATTTTTTCCTAGGAGATCCTGATGAACGCGGTTACTGCTTCATTTACAGATTACAAAGTTGCTGATATTTCACTTGCTGATTACGGCCGTAAAGAAATCAAACTTGCTGAAGCTGAAATGCCAGCCCTCATGGGTCTGCGTAAACGCTACTCGGCAGCAAAACCACTTGCAGGCGCGAAAATTCTCGGCTGTATCCACATGACCATTCAAACAGCTGTTCTTATTGAAACACTGGTTGAATTAGGCGCAGAAGTTCGCTGGACTTCATGTAACATCTTCTCGACTCAAGACCATGCTGCTGCTGCTATCGCTGCTGCGGGCATTCCTGTATTTGCTTGGAAAGGCGAAACTGAAGAAGAATACATGTGGTGTCTTGAACAACAAATCAATGTAAATGGCAAACCTTGGGATGCCAACATGATTCTTGACGATGGCGGTGATTTAACGCTACTTGTTCACGAAAAATACCCAGAAGTGATTGCAAAAATTCACGGTGTAACTGAAGAAACAACGACAGGTGTTCAACGTCTGTACGAAATGCTTCGTGATGGCACTTTAAAAGTTCCTGCAATCAACGTAAATGATTCAGTAACCAAGTCTAAAAACGACAACAAATACGGTTGCCGTCACTCACTAAATGATGCAATCAAACGTGGTACAGATATGCTTTTATCTGGCCGTCGTGCGCTGGTAATCGGTTACGGTGACGTAGGTAAAGGTTCTGCTCAATCCCTTCGTCAAGAAGGCATGATTGTACGTGTAACTGAAGTTGATCCAATCTGTGCTATGCAAGCATGCATGGACGGTTACGAAGTTGTATCTCCATACAAAAATGGTGTGCAAACTGGTAAGAAAGAAGATATCAATGTTGATCTTCTTCAAAACACTGACCTGATCGTGACTACAACGGGTAACTACCACGTTTGTGATTCAGCAATGCTTGATTCATTAAAAGCGGGCGCTGTTGTATGTAACATCGGTCACTTCGATACTGAAATTGATACAGCTTACCTACGTGGTTACAAGTGGGTTGAAGTTAAACCTCAAGTACACCAAGTGTATCGTTCAGAAAATGAAAATGATTACCTGATCCTTCTTTCTGAAGGCCGTTTGGTGAACCTTGGTAATGCGACTGGTCACCCATCACGTATTATGGATGGTTCATTTGCCAACCAAGTATTGGGTCAAATGCATTTATTCGCTGAGAAATTTGCTGATCTTCCAGAATCTGAAAAAGCTGCACAAATTCGTGTAGAGCTTCTTCCTAAGAAATTAGATGAAGAGGTTGCTGCTGCGATGGTTGCTGGTTTCGGTGGTGTCTTGACTCAACTAACTCAAGAACAAGCGGATTACTTAGGTGTTCAAGTTGAAGGTCCGTTTAAAGCGGATGCTTATAAATACTAATTAAACTCCACCCTCTCCCTAACCCTTTCCCATAGGGAGAGGGAACATTCATTACCAAATGTATGTCATCGAGGGTAAGTCCTCTCCTTCCAGGAGAGGATTTAGGAGAGGTAAAACTAATTAAAAAGTATTTATAAAAAAGGATTTGAACATGTCTAAACAGATTCCAATTTCATTTGAATTCTTCCCAACCAAAACTGATGTAGGCGCGGAAAAACTCAAGGTTGTACATCAAGAGTTACAACTGTTAAACCCAGAATTCTTTTCTGTGACCTATGGTGCTGGTGGTTCGACCCGTGAACGCACCCTGTCTACCATCAATGACTTTAATGGCAAAGGTGCACCTGTTGCCCCTCACCTGTCTTGTATTGGTGATGACAAAGCACGTATTGCAGAACTTCTAGACCTGTACAAATCTCAAGGCATTAACCGTATTGTTGCCCTGCGTGGTGACTTGCCTTCTGGTCAGGTCGGTTTGGGTGAATTACCTTATGCAGCTGATCTGGTTCGCTTTATCCGCGAACATTCAGGTGATCATTTCAAGATTGAAGTGGCAGCTTATCCGGAAATGCATCCTCAAGCAGAAAGCTTTGACAAAGACATTCAGCACTTTGTTGAAAAAGTTCAGGCGGGTGCTAATGCCGCTTTAACCCAGTTCTTCTTCAATCCAGATGCCTATTTCTACTTTGTAGATCGCATACAGAAAGCAGGAATCAATATTCCTGTTGCGCCAGGGATCATGCCGATTACCAATGCCAGCAACCTGATTCGTTTTGCTGACGGTACCGGTGCTGAGATTCCACGCTGGATTCGCAAGCAACTGGCCACCTATGGTGATGATAGTGCCAGCATTAAAGCCTTTGGTCATGAAGTTGTGGTGAAATTCTGTGAGCGTCTGCTTGCAGGTGGTGCACCAAGTCTGCACTTCTACACCATGAACACCACTGATCCGACCCGCCAACTTGTAAAAGACCTAGGTCTCGCATAAGTTTTCAGACTGCATTGATCTGACCCTTTTTCTCCCTTGAGGAGAAACATGCAAAGGGTGTAAAGAGCTATGCAGTCTTGTTTTGTCCCACCTGAGAGTAATTCCGACATGCCACGTTTTTTTATTGAAGCAGACTTAAATGTTGATACTACGGTTGAGTTAACAGAAACCGTTTTTCATCATTGGGTCAAGGTATTGCGTGCTCAAGTGGGTGAAAGCGCGACATTGTTCAATGGACAGGGTGGCGAATATGAGGTGACCCTGACTGAGGTAGCCAAAAAATCAGCCACCGTTTCGGTCACTGCATTTAATCCTGCCAATCGTACCCCCAAGTTTCAGGCCTTGCTCGGTCAGGTGATGAGCAAAGGTGATCGTATGGATTATGCGATTCAGAAAGCGGTCGAACTAGGCGTATCTGAAATTCAGTTGCTGACGTCAGATCGCTGTGAAATGCGCTTGAAGTATGATCGTGATCAAAAGAAACTGGACCACTGGCAAGGGGTTGCAATTGCAGCTTGTGAACAGTGTGGTCTGAATATCGTACCCAAGATTTTAGCGCCCATGTCACTTGAAAAATGGCTGGATACTGAGCTACCTAACACCAAGCTGGTTTTGGCACCCAATAAAGATGAAGCCGATGTACTGGCAGAAGCGACCTTGGATCTTGCCCTGTTAATTGGCCCCGAAGGCGGTCTGAGTGAGGCAGAAATTAACGCCGCAAACCAGAAAGGTTTTCTGAACTGGTGTATCGGCGAACGTGTACTGCGTACCGAAACAGCCCCTGTGGTTGCCCTATCAATTTTAAATTACGTGCTTTAGTTCATCAGATGAGTAAAAATTTGTCTTTAATTTTGTTGATTTTTATTTTTAAGACAACTAATCTCGACTAAAGAATAATAAATACTTATTAATTGATTTCACACATTTCCTGGGGTTTTTATAACAACAATGTACAAGGACGAAAACCGTTTAGGATGAATACAGGCATTGAATTACATGGTTGATAATCAGAACGACTATATTCAGCAACATTTACATGATGCGCAGATTGCAAACACGCTGCGCCATAGTCGCTATTTTTTAATCAGCATCATGGTGATCTGCTTTTATATTTTTTGTATTTATCACATTCAATATAGCCCTTCTAATACTTATTTTAATACCTGGTTCATTCTGACAGAGTTCCTGGTCAGCATATGCTGGCTGGTCACTACACTGTATTTTAAACCTGAGCAATATAACCAGAAGAGTGCGCACCGCTGGTTACAGATTCAGAGTCTGGCTGTTGGCCTCAGTATCGCGGCTGGTATTTTTACCATTTACTATTATTTGCCTCAAGCCAACCCGGCCTTTGACGATATTGAAGCGCTGACCTTATCCGCCTTGTTGCTGATTGTCACCCAAACCTTTGGCCTAACCTATTTAACCCAAAAACTCAGTTATTTCTGTCTGGCATTTTTACCCTCTTTACTGCCGTTTTTACTATCACAAATTTATCAGGTCGGTCATTCCAACCCCTTCTTTGCGCTGGCCTTAAATTTCGCCATGATTGTGATTCTGCTGTGTGCGACCAGTAGCTACCGCATTCATCGCCGTACCTCACGCCTTTATGCAGAAAATGACATTCTGGTGAAAAATGCCGAGCAGCAAGTCCATTGGACTGATGAACTGTGTCAACAGCTCAAAGCTGAAGTCAATAAATCCAAAGACATCGAACTGCAATTACAGCTCAACAATCAATTGCTGGAACAAAAAGTACGGGAACGTACTTATGATATTGAACAGATCAATCATGACCTGAAGAATCAGCAGCAGAATCTGGAACTGGCACATGAAATTGCCGGTATTCGCCCATGGGACTGGAATATTCAAGAGCGCAGCATCACTTTAACCAATCATAAAGACGAAAAGATTCTGCGTGATTCCAAAGATCATCATCTGCAATTACAGCATCTGATTCACCCTGAAGATCTGGACTATTTTAAGCACAATATGAAACAGCATCTGCGTGGCCAGATTGAACGCTATGATGCCACTTACCGGATCAAGCTCAGTGAAGGTGGCTGGAGTTGGGTGCATGATATTGGCCGGGTAATCAGTCGTGATCCTAAAAACAAAAAACCCTTGCGCATGGTCGGCATCCGGCGTGATATCCAGCAGGAACGTCTGTCTCAAGAACGTTTAAAGCTGGTGGCCAGTGTACTGGAACAGGCTGCAGAAGGCATTTTCATTCTGAATCCTGATTTAGATTATATCGATGTCAATCCTCACTACGAATACCTGAGCGGTTTTGAGCGTGACGAGATTATCGGTAAATCCTTATTTGATATTGCGGTGCAAAACAAATCCCAGCAACGTACTTTTCAGGCCAATATTGTCAAACAGATTCAAAAGATTGGCTCTTATGATGGAGAGGTCTATGCAAAATTTCTGTCTGGCAAAGAGTCGACCTTATGGCTGCATATTAATGCCGTGACTGATGATGAAGGCCGGATTACCCATTATATTGGCATCGTATCAGATCTGACTGAACGTAAATTACAGGAACAGCGCCTGTCCTATTTGGAAAATTACGACACGCTGACCGATTTACCGAACCGCTTCTATTATAATTATCAGTTACATCAATATCTGGTTTCGCAAAAAGACTCGATTAAAGAGATGGCGGTGATTCGACTCAACATCGACCGTTTCCGCCCATTGAATGAATATCTGTCCAATAATGGCGGTGATGAACTTTTACGTCAGGTAGCGCAGCGCCTGCGCATGACCAATGCAGAAGCGCTGTTTGTGGCACATCTAAATGGTGATGATTTTGCGATTCTCTATGAAATCTCACATATTCGCCCTTCAGTTCAGCACCATTGTGAACGCATCGCTCAGGCCTTTAGCAGACCATTCAATATTTATGGTCAGGATCATGTGATTACCCTGTCTATGGGCGTGGCATTTTATCCGGATCATGGCCGTCAACTGGATTATTTGAATAACTGCGCCGAACAGGCATTGAACGAAGCCAAAAATCTCGGTGGCAACACCATTCATTTTTATTGCAGTGAAAATCATTCATTACAGAACAAAGGAGTTTTTCTGGAACGGGATTTGCGTAAAGCGATCCAGAATAATGAACTGGTGGTATATTATCAGCCCAAAATCAATTTCAGCGATCAAAGCATTTATGGCTTTGAAGCACTGATTCGCTGGAACCATCCAGAAAAAGGCATTATTGCACCCGGGCTGTTTATCCCGTTAGCGGAACAAACTAGCCTGATTTCAGACATTGGTCGTCTGGTGATCCAGCAGGCCGCTAAACAGATTCGCCAATGGAATGATCTGGGTTTTAATCATATTTGTGTATCAGTCAATATCGTGGCGCAGCAATTGCGTCGTGGTCAATTGCTCGATGATCTGGATCAGGCCATTGCAGATAACCAGATTTCTGGCGCCAGCCTGGAGCTGGAAATTACCGAATCTTCTTTAATCGAAAATTCGGAAGCGGTCAAAAACCTGCTCAATGAGATTAAACAGCGACATATTCATATTGCCCTAGATGATTTTGGTACAGGCTACTCCTCTCTCTCCTATCTTGCTGATTTTCCTATTGATACCTTGAAAATTGATCGCAGTTTTGTTTGCAAGATTGGGGAAAACAAGCAGGCAGCGATTGTCAGTGCCATGGTGGCCATGGGTAAAGCCATGGGTATGACCGTGGTCGCGGAAGGAATCGAGACCGAAGAGCAGCTAGAATATCTACGTGATTTAGACTGTGATATTGCCCAAGGTTACTTATTTTCCAAACCGCTTCCTGAGCAGGATGCAACCGCTTATTTAGTGCGAGACAAGACGCATCAGACTTATATATCTCAAGTCTAAGTCCATACCCCACCACAATAAGTTTGTTGGAAAAACGGCCGTCTTTGTCTGTCCGAACTGGTTAACAAATGGTATATTCAGGAACATAAATAAATTCTTTGCCCGCTGACCGGGTAATCTTTACAACGATCGAGAGACTGATGGACGAACAATCTTTAAAGCAACAGGCCCTTTACTATCACGAATTTCCTACCCCGGGGAAAATCAGCGTTACACCAAGCAAACAATTGGTCAACCAACGTGACTTAGCCCTTGCTTACTCGCCTGGCGTAGCTGCACCATGTCTTGAGATTGAACGCGATCCTTCAACTGCTGCATTGTATACAGCTCGTGGCAACCTGGTTGCTGTCGTGACCAACGGTACTGCCGTGCTTGGCTTGGGTAATATTGGTCCTTTGGCCTCTAAACCAGTGATGGAAGGTAAAGGCGTATTATTCAAAAAATTCGCCGGCGTTGATGTATTCGATATCGAAATTGCTGAAAATGATCCAGACAAAATTGTGGATATTGTCGCTGCATTAGAACCGACTTTCGGCGGGATTAACCTTGAAGATATCAAGGCGCCAGAGTGTTTCTATATCGAGCAAAAACTGCGTGAACGCATGAATATTCCGGTATTCCATGATGATCAGCACGGTACTTCAATTATTGTCGGTTCTGCGCTCCTCAACGCGTTGCAAATCAACGGCAAAAAAATTGAAGAGATCAAGATTGTGGCTTCAGGCGCGGGCGCTGCTGCACTGTCTTGTTTAAATCTGCTTTGCGCTCTGGGTGCTAAAAAAGAGAATATCATCGTTGCCGATTCACGCGGTCTGCTGACTACACATCGTGAAGGCTTGGATGAATCCAAGAAAGCCTATGTACAAGACATCGAAGCTACTCAGCTTGGTGACGTGATTGCAGGTGCAGACATGTTCCTCGGTCTGTCTGCTGCGGGCATTCTGACCAAAGAAATGGTCAAGGTCATGGCTGAAGATCCGATCATCTTTGCCTTGGCGAACCCGGATCCAGAAATTCTGCCTGAACATGCGCATGAAGTCCGTGATGACGTGATCATGGCAACCGGCCGTTCTGACTATCCGAACCAGGTGAATAACGCACTGTGCTTCCCGTACATCTTCCGTGGTGCGCTGGACGTTGGTGCAACCACTATTAACGAAGAAATGAAAATTGCCTGTGTCCATGCAATTGCACGTATGGCACATGTTGAAGCTGATGCAGCAACTTATGGTGAAAAATCGGCATCATTTGGCCGTGAATACCTGATTCCGGGCCCGCTGGATCAACGCTTGATCCTAGAAATCGCACCTGCTGTTGCACAAGCAGCAATGGATTCGGGTGTGGCAACACGTCCAATCACGGATTTCTCGCATTATCGTCAACGTTTGTCTGAGTTTGTCTACAACTCTGCATTCATGATGAAACCGATCTTTGAACAGGCGAAATCTGATCCTAAACGTATTGCTTATGCAGAAGGTGAAGACCTGCGTGTACTTCGCGCAGTTCAAATCGCGGTAGATGACGGTTTGGCAATTCCGATTCTGGTAGGCCGTCCAGCTGTCATTGAAGCCAACATCAAAAAATTGGGTCTGCGTCTTGAAGATGGTGTGAATATCACTATCGTCGATCAGGAAAAGAACCCGAACTATGAAATGTTTGCAGATGATTACTACAACATCATGCAGCGTAAGGGTGTAACGCCTGAATATGCACAGCGTGAAGCACGTCGTCGCTCGACCCTGATCGCAGCGATGCTTGTGAAACATGGTATGGCAGACGGTATGCTGTGTGGTACATATTCAAGCTACGACATTCACCTGGACTTCGTCAGCAACATCATTGGCAAGAAAGATGGTCATAACACTTTCTTTACCTTGAATGCCTTGATGCTTGAAGACCGTAACCTGTTCATTGCCGATACGTATGTCAATACTAATCCAACGGCTGAACAGCTGGCTGAAATGACCATTCTGGCTGCTGAAGAAGTTCGCCGTTTTGGTATGACACCACGTATTGCCCTGCTTTCTCATTCAAGCTTTGGTTCAGACCAGCATGATGCCAGCGCGCAAAAAATGCGTAAGGTGTATGACATCCTGTCTGAAATCGCGCCTGAGCTGGAAGTTGAAGGTGAAATGCACGGTGATGCTGCACTGGATGAGAACATTCGTCAGTTTGCATTCCCGAATTCACGTTTCAAAGGCTCTGCAAACTTGCTGATCATGCCGAATCTGGATGCTGCCAATATCTCGTTTAACCTGTTAAAGGCAACTTCAGGCAACAACGTAACGATTGGTCCAATTCTGTTGGGTGCTGCGAAACCTGTGCACATTTTGACGCCGACTGCGACCACGCGCCGTGTGATCAACATGACTGCACTGACTGTTGCAGAAATCCAGCAAGCGGAACAAGATGCACTTTAAGCCAATGACAAGATAACGACGAATCAGCCTCGTTTCTTAACTTGAGAAAACCTCTATTCTGTAGCATGATGCTTGTAAGAATAGAGGTTTTTTCATGCAAGTTTATTTAGTAGGCGGCGCAGTTCGAGATCATTTGCTCGGACACCCCTATCACGAAAAAGATTATGTGGTCGTTGGTGCAACTCCCGCGCAAATGCTTGACTTAGGCTATCAGCCCGTAGGCAAAGATTTCCCTGTTTTTCTACATCCCCAAACAAAAGAAGAATATGCACTGGCGCGTACTGAACGCAAATCTGGCGCCGGTTATCATGGTTTTGAGTTTCATACCGATGTCAGCGTTACGCTAGAGCAGGATCTGATTCGTCGCGATCTGACCATTAACGCCATGGCCATGGATGATGCCGGCCAGGTTTATGACCCCTATGGCGGTCAACAGGATCTGGAAAACCGGATTCTACGTCATGTTTCCGATGCCTTTATCGAAGATCCATTGCGCGTGCTACGCATTGCCCGTTTTGCTGCCCGTTATACCAGTGCAGGCTTTGTGATTGCCGATGAAACTTTGGCGTTAATGCAACGCTTGACTGAATCGGGTGAATTAAATGCCTTGACACCGGAACGCGTCTGGAAAGAAACTTCCCGTGCATTATCCGAACGTCATGCTGATGTGTATTTTGAAGTATTACGCGAGTGTGGTGCTTTAAAGGTACTCTTCCCTGAGATTGACGCCTTATATGGCATTCCGCAACGACCTGAATATCATCCGGAAATTGACTGCGGCATTCACACGATGATGTCCTTGCAGCAGGCATGTCGTCAAAATTATAGCCTGGATGTACGTTTTGCCGTTTTAGTGCATGACTTAGGAAAAGCTTTAACGCCGGTTGAAGAATTACCGCGACATATCATGCATGAAGAGCGTGGCATCAAGCCAGTGAATGAACTGTGTGACCGTTTAAAAGTGCCGACGTATACCAAGCAGCTGGCTTTGGCGGTGTGCAAAGAGCATCTGAAATGCCATCAGGCCTTCAATCTTAAGCCGGGAACCTTATGGCGATTATTGCAACGTCTGGATGTGTTACGTCGCCCTGAACGTGTCGAAGCTTTCGTCCAGGCGTGTGAATGTGATTCACGTGGCCGTCTAGGTCTGGAAGATCGTGCTTATCCACAAGCACAATATGTCCTCGATGCCATGCAAACCGTACGCGCCATCAAGGCACAAGACCTGCCTGCCGATATTCAGGGTCCGGATATTGGTGAAATGCTGATTGAACGAAGGATTCAGGCACTCGGTGAACTCAAAGCACAACAAACCGTAGCGATTGAATAATAAAAAAGCACCCTCGGGTGCTTTTTTAATAGCTTAATTTCTCTTTATCACAAAAGGAATTAAGAAATATTGGATCAGTACCATCAGGAAATATCTGCCGGAAAAGTAATCACTTGCTCCAGTTTCATTTGATTGGTTGCAATCATCAACAAACGGTCAATTCCAAGGGCAATTCCAGAACATTCCGGCATATTCGGTAAAGCTGCCAATAGATATTTATCGATCGGCATGACATGCAAGCCCAGCTTGGCCCGTTCTGCATTATCCGCCTCAAAGCGCGAACGCAATACGTCGGCATCAATCAGCTCATCATAGGCATTGGCCAATTCTAAACCTTCGATATACAGCTCAAAACGTGCGGCGACCAGTTCACCCTCTTCATCGATTCGGGTTTTCGCCAGAGAGGCCATTTCAGGGGGGAAATCGGTCAGGAATACTGCGGTATCAAACCCCAGACTCGGTTCAACCATATGTGAAAATAATAGGTCGATATAACCGAGACGATCCTCGCCCAAATCCAGACTTAAACCGACGCGGCGGCAGCAATCTTTCAATTCCTGCAAAGTTGCCTGAAGCGGATTGAGATCCAGACGATCCATGAACGCGTGCTTATAACTCAGAATGGTCGGACGTATTTCGCCAAAACGTGCTTTCAAGGTCACATTCAACAGATCAGATACTTCAAACATCAGATCTTTTAAGCTAAATCCAGGACGATACCATTCCAGCATGGTGAATTCGCTATTGTGCTTACGCCCATGCTCATCATCACGGAACACTTTACAGATTTGATAAATGGGTCCACTGCCACTGGCCAATAAGCGCTTCATGGCAAATTCAGGTGAAGTCTGCAAATAATGGGTATGCGCTTTACCCAACACATGGCGCTGGGCCTGTACCGAGGCTAAATGCACATCAGTCACACCGGCTTGAGACAAAATCGGTGTTTCCACCTCTAATACATCCCGCTCAGCGAAAAATTGACGGATTTGACGATATAAATTCGCACGCGCATACATGGCTTGAAGGTTACAAGTAGGTTGATACGTCATCGTCATGCCTTCGGCCCACCATGAGCTGCCCACTCACGACGCAGCGGATAAGTTTTACGTAAATGATCAAATGCCTGCTGATCGATTTTGCCTTCTTTGAGACAGGCGCGTAGATTGGCATCATCACGAGCAATGTCATAAATTTGGGATAAATGCTGTTGCAATGCCATTTTTAAATCCTGCCCCTGAAAAAACTGCTCACAGACAGGCAGCTGCGTTTCAAACTGTTTACTGGCTGCAAAACCGAAAGTTTGACAAAAAGCCTCATAAATCATCTGAGTACCACGTGCCTTGCCTTCCAGGCTATAGCCGGCAATATGCGGAGTGACCAAAGTCACCAGATCCAGCAGTTCTGCTGAAATCAGCGGTTCGTGTTCAAAGACATCCAAAATCACTGTTCGGTGTGTCGCCTGTATATCCTGGATTAGCGCGGCCTCTTCAATGACTGGCCCACGTGCTGAATTAATCAAGATCGCGTCAGGCTGCATTTTTGCCAATGCAGTAGCATTAAATAAATGATAGGTTGGATATGCGCCTGTTTTGGTTAAAGGAACATGAATCGAAATTGCATCTGCTTGTTGCAGCAATTCATGAAATTCGACTTGATCAACCTGCTCTCTTTGCACAAAAGGATCGCAACCGATCACACGCCAGCCCAAAAGTTTCGCCATATAAGCCAGACGGGTTCCGACATTACCCAAACCGACAATACCCAAGGTAAATGTCGCATTGGCATCGAGTAATTCAAGACGTACCTGCAATAATGCGGTAATGACATATTCAGCCACCGCTTGCGCATTACAGCCGGCCGCATTACTCCACTGAATCCCATGTTGTTCTAATGCAGCAATATCCAAATGATCTGTACCAATGGTGGCACTGCCCACAAATTTAATCGAACTATTCTGTAGCAGTGCTTCATTGACCTGAGTCACTGAACGTACCAACAGGCTGTCGGCATCTTTGACATCATCTGCACTTAAGGTTCGCCCTGCACGATGTTGAATATCACCAAATTCGGAAAAGAAATAATCGGTATATGCCAGATTTTCATCTGCGACAATTTTCATAATGAGATCCATATGATGCTTGGGCGTATGATAGCGCGTTGACGCCTCTGACTCTATATTTGGCCGATACGTCCATTTTTCAAGATTTTATGAATTAAGTTAAGGACTGAAGAATTTAATATTCAAGATCTGCAGCCTAAAAAGAAAAACCCCAATCTTTCGACTGGGGTTTTAAAAATTTGGCGGAAGCGGTGAGATTCGAACTCACGGAGGACTCACACCCTCGTCGGTTTTCAAGACCGGTGCATTAAACCGCTCTGCCACGCTTCCTTGGCCGCCATCATATAAATAAATTAGATTTTTGGCAATAAAATTTAGCGAAACTTCTATAAAAAGCGGCTTATTCAGCTAAAAATCATCCGAAATCAAAGCCAACCTGGGCATTTTCATTCAAAGATTTGAATCTTGAAATGATCTTGAGTTGTATTTAACTCAGTAGAGAATAATGAGAGAAATAACCACATTCAGCATCAAGCGGATCAACAACTGAAAAAATATTCAGACATAAAAAAACCCAGTCAAATTGACTGGGTTTTTAAAATTTGGCGGAAGCGGTGAGATTCGAACTCACGGAGGACTCACACCCTCGTCGGTTTTCAAGACCGGTGCATTAAACCGCTCTGCCACGCTTCCATGGCCGACATGATATAAACAAAAATCATGCTTGGCAAATATTTTTATGCTTTCACTGCATCAACTGCACAAAATAAAATCAATTACATTAATCTGCTGAATTTTCTGGCTTTTCATAACGAATTGAGTTGATGAACCAAAGTTTCTTGCCGGAGGGGGTCAATACCTCGGCCTCATCATCGACCTGCTTGCCTAATAACGCGCGTGCCATCGGTGAACTGATCGAAATATGCTGCGGATGATGATCATAAATTTCATCTACACCGACAATACGTAAAGTTTTTTGTTCCCCTTCTTCGTTTTCAATTTCTACCCAGGCACCAAAATAGACCTTACCCTCTTGCTCCGGGGAAAAATCTATAATTTTTAGCTCTTCTAGGCGCTTGCCGAGATACCTGACCCGTCGATCAATTTTACGCAAAATTTGCTTGTTATATTGGTAGTCTGCGTTTTCAGAACGGTCGCCGAGACTGGCTGCCCAGTTCACTTTTTTGGTAATTTCAGGACGCTCTTCATGCCAGAGATTCTTAAGTTCTGCCACCAATTTATCGTGTCCAGCACGGGTGATTAAGTTGGATTTCATACGTCTTGCTGATCATATTTTCAGTGTTTTAACTTACAAACAGCTTATTTTATTTACCATTTTAACACAATGGCAAAATTCCAAAAAAATTAACTTTATATTTCAGTATCTTAAAATTATTTTTAAAAATAATTTGTGTACAAAATTTGACAATCGTTTTTTAGATCATTAATATGCCAGCAACTTCCGGAAATGCTTACTTTTTAATCTATGTAGTTTTTCTACATAATTATCTTTAAATCTCTTGTCATTTTGAATGACGTCATGACTGCCCAACCCTTATTGAATTTATCAAACTGTTAAAATTTCTGGCTTTGTTGGCTGTGATTTTTAGGGCATAAATTACTTGTAGCGGAGACAACATGCACAGTAGTTCATCCACTGGGTCGAGGCTTTGCCTAAGATCTGTAATTTCTTCTCTCCCTTTGAAAGCACTTGTACTGAGCACTGCATTTATTCCCCTACACAGTATCAATGCAAGTAAGACCACACTTCAGTTTGATCATGTGGTCAATAGCAATAAGTTGACCGTGGTTGCGGTTGAAAATCCGACTACCGTATTCCAGGATGGACAACATCTACATGGCTTCGGTTATGATCTGGTTCGTAACTATGCCAACAATCTGAATGTAAAGCTCGATTTTAAAATCGTTCCTGATAATCAGACTGCCCTACAATGGGTTGCTCAGGGTAAAGCCAATCTGGCTATGACGACCACCGATATACGCACCATTGAAAACAAGCGTTTGACGTCATTCTCAGCCACTTGTGGCGATGAATCGATTCTGTCGAGTAATGGCTTGAATACCAATTTAAATCTGGTGTTTAAATCTGCTACAGATCCTTTGAGCCAGACGGCCAGTGCTTTTGTCTGCAAAGGCAAACAAAGTGGTGCCATCAAGCAGCTTGCTTCATTTTATAATCAGAATGTCGTGAAAGAGGAATCTTGGACCACCATTCAACGTGATTTGAACAACCGTCTGCCGATCTATGAAGCGAGTTTTAAACAGACAGCGCAGCAGTATGACCTGGATTGGCATTTACTGGCGGCCATTGGTTATCAGGAATCTTATCTGAAACCGAATTCAGTTTCTCCGACGGGTGTGCGTGGTTTGATGATGCTGACCAACAGTACAGCAAAAGCCATGGGCGTGAGTAACCGTACCGATCCTGCTCAAAGCATTCAGGGTGGTGCCAAGTATTATGATCAAATGCTTAGTCGCTATGATCATATTCCTTTTCCAGATCGGAACTGGTTTGCACTGGTAGCTTATAATATGGGCCCAGGTGCAGTGAATCAGTTGCAAAAGCGCATTCAGTCGCAAGGCAAGAACCCGAATAACTGGGTGAACTTATATGCCTATCTGGATCAGAATAAAGCCAATAATGGTCGCTACCGTCAAGCGGTACAATATGTGACCCGCATTCGTGCTTATTTGGAACATATCAAGACCACACCACAATTGGTGAATATCTAAGCTAAAACCTTAGCATTAATCAAAATGACATAAAAAAAGCTTACCTCAGGGTAAGCTTTTTTCGTCTTTATTCAGGCTAATGTCTTAGTAGAATTAAGCCGTGGTATTTTCAAGTACTTTCTTGAACAAATCTTTTTGTTCCTGACTTGGTTTTGCAGTCTGAAGTGCCATCAATTGTGACATATCACCCTGTACTTTGATTTTACCTGTCATAAATGCCTGCATCGCAGCAGCCATATCAAACTCTAGGAAAACTTTACGTAGAGTTTCGCCATCCATATTCAGCGTGGTTTTGGCATTTGAAGACAAACCTTTTTTGATTGCCCCACCATCTAAAGATAGTTCAGTATTACCTGTAGTGTCCGCTACAACCAAATTAATCGCAAGGTTCGCCAAAGCTGGTGGCAAATTCAAATCGCCAGCTTGCGCAGTTAGAGTTTCTACAGTTGAAAACCAATCATCAGTTAAAAAAGCAGGCATGATCTTTCCTCAAATTATTTGTTCATTTGTGTCGACTATCCAGACGACATCATGTTGAAGCTATTATGCTTGTGCTTTGTTATATCATGATCATTAGCGCAAAGGCTAACGAATTTTGTACGCGCCGTTCAATTTTTGTAGTTCTATTTTTATTTATGTTTATAAGCAGACATCAACCCGCAGGCTGATGTCTACACGTTCTAAAATTAGTCTGCAGCAAAGCCCAGATTGACCATATTGATCCGGCGGTTCTCGCCTTCCACAGCTTCTTCAGTTGAATCACCGCCTTTGAAGTCGAATTCACGCTGGCTGTCCAGCACTTCAAAATCAAATAATTCACGATCGACCAGCTGCGATGGCGAAACATTTTGCAATGCGCCAAAAATGCTGTGCAGACGTTTTGGATGTGCTTTATCCCAATCACGTAACATGTCATTGATAATTGCGCGCTGCAGGTTGTCCTGAGAGCCACATAAATTACATGGAATAATTGGAAATTGACGCATTTCTGCATATTTAATGATGTCTTTTTCTTCCACATAGGCCAGTGGACGAATCAGAATGTTCTTTTTGTCTGAAGACAACAGTTTTGGTGGCATGGCTTTCAAGCTGCCGCCATGGAACAGGTTCAGGAAGAAAGTCGCCAGGATATCATCACGATGATGGCCTAAGGCAACCTTGGTCGCACCAATTTCCTGCGCAAAACCGTATAAAGAACCACGACGCAAACGCGAACAGACTGCACAGTAGGTTTTACCTTCAGGCGTCAACTTTTTGGTGATGCTGTAGGTGTCTTTTTCCAAAATGTAATACGGAATGTTATTTTCTTCTAAATAACGAGGTAATACATCTTCCGGGAAGCCTGGCTGTTTCTGGTCCAGATTCACAGCCACTACATCGAAATTGATCGGTGCGATGCGCTTGAACTGTAGCAGGATATCCAACAGGGTATAACTGTCTTTACCACCAGAAATACACACCATGACCTTATCGCCTTCTTCAATCATCTTGAAGTCACGAATGGCATGTCCGACCTGTCGGCGAAGCTTCTTCAACAAACGGTAGTAGGCTGAGCTTGTTGGCAGTTCAGGTTTGAAATTAAATCCTTGTTCGGACTCAACTGGCGAGTACATAGACGAGATTAACCCATAAAAAAAATACCGCGCAATTTTAGCCGATTCGGACCGCTATCGCATCAAAAGAATTTATTTTCATGAAAATGTCTTATTAGTTTCATTTTCATGTTTTATTTAGATTGATATATTGAACGATTGCGTTCATTTTTTAGTCAAGATGCTTATCTTTTGGACTTTTCCACAGTTGTCCACAAAAGCTGTGGATAACTTTGTGGATTGAAACAGACTTGACAACTTGTCCGGCTCAAAAGATAAGGCTTTTCTTTGAATTGATTATTTTTTGATCAATTTAATTATTAATAAAAATCAAATAGTTAACCCTGTCAAGCCTAAGGTTTTAAATTAAATCATATTTTTTTTTCTATCGCTAAAATGTAAAAAATGACTTGCATTTACAAACTCGTTTATAAATGCAGCGCACAAGTCTTTTCATTCCGTAATTTTTTGTTAAACTCTTTATTAAATTTTTCTCGCTTGTGTTTACTTAATATAAACAATGAAAATAAATGTGCATGTTTTGGGGCGTTATGGGATCAGTGGTTTGCTATTGGCAAGCTGTTGTCATTTTGCTTATGCTGGTCAAACGATCTATCAATTACGCGACAGTAATGGCAGTACTTTATTGACCAATAAGAAAAGTCGCTATAATCACCTGCAGGTAGAAAAGAAAACTTATTATCCCGACAGCAATATTCATAGTTATAGTAACTGGGGCTCGAGTGAAGCTTCCGTGTTACCTAGCTATAGTAAAAATAAAAATGCCTATGACTCGATCATCCGTCAGGCAGCACAAACCTATGGCGTGTCTGAAGGCTTGATTAAAGCTGTGATGCATACCGAATCCGGTTTTAATGTACAGGCACGCTCTCCAGTCGGTGCACAGGGCTTAATGCAACTCATGCCGGCGACTGCCCGTCGTTTTAATGTGAGCAACGCTTATGACCCGCAGCAGAATATTATGGCAGGTGCCAAATATCTGGCCTGGTTATTAAAACGGTTTAATGGTAATACCACCTTGGCACTGGCAGGCTATAATGCTGGTGAAGGTAATGTCGCTAAATATAAGGGCGTACCACCGTTTCGTGAAACTCAGGACTATGTCCGTCGTGTCAGCAGCCGTTATCAGAACCTATATGCTCAAGGTCTAGGTAATCATAGTGCTGCCTATACAGCATCTTCTGATACTGGCCGTGTGATTGCCAGTTCTGACAATTATTCGACTGGAACCACCACAGCTTCCAATATTCAGGCTGCCAAGTATCAGCGTCAGATCATTGCTCAAGCGGATGGCAGTTTCACCGATGCACCGGCAGGCTCTTATGCCACCGCCAATGCGTCAGCATCTGCAAAAATATATTTAAGTGAATAATTCCTAAACAGCTTTGTTTTTAAAGACCTATGTTTTTTATTTGTACAAAAAATATCCTGTGTTTTTTGTAGCCAAATGCTATTTTTTCCTTGAATTCTTCTCGATTTCACCGCATATTGATTTCAATGATTTACATTTAATAATCAGATTATTTTTCTGTAATAAGAGGATTTCTCAATGATGCGGATTGGTTTGTTCTTGCTAACCAACCTCGCGGTACTGGTTGTAGCTGGCATTATCTTGTCACTCTTCGGTGTCGGTAGTTACCATGGCGCAGGTGGCTTGAATCTAGGCAACCTGTTGGTCATCTGTTTTGTGTTCGGTATGGTCGGCTCAATGATTTCCCTGTTCATGTCTAAATGGATGGCGAAAAAGACCACGGGTACTGAACTGATTGACCCGAATGCACCTCGTAACCAAGCTGAAGCCTGGTTGCTCCAAGAAGTTGCACAACTTTCTCAGCGTGCAGGCATTAAAATGCCGGAAGTGGGTATTTTCCCCTCTTACCAGTCGAATGCCTTTGCCACCGGCTGGAACAAAAATGATGCTCTCGTTGCGGTATCAACTGGCTTGCTTGAGCGTATGAACAAAGACGAACTTCGTGCAGTATTAGCGCATGAGATTGGTCATGTCGCCAATGGTGACATGGTCACTCTGGCACTAATCCAAGGTGTTGTGAACGCCTTCGTGATGTTCTTCGCACGTGTCGCAGGTGATTTTATTGACCGCAATGTCTTTGGTCGTGAAGAAGGTGAAGCCCCGGGTATTGCCTATTTCGTGATTACTATTGTGCTGGATATCGTGTTCGGTATCTTGGCATCGTCGATTGTGATGTGGTTCTCTCGTCACCGTGAATACCGTGCTGATGAAGCAGGTGCACGTCTGGCAGGTAAACAAGCCATGATTTCAGCATTACTGCGCTTACAGGCAGAATCTGAAATGCCAGATGCCATGCCGAAAGAAATGAAAGCATTTGCGATTTCTGCGGGTAAAGAAGAAGGCTTTAGCCTTGCTGCATTGTTCCAGACGCATCCAAGCATCGAACAACGTGTCGCTGCATTGCAACAACTTGATTGTGCTTAAGTAAAACTTTATTTTTGATTCAAAAAAAGCCTGCAATTGCAGGCTTTTTTTATTGGATTCAATTATTCTTTAGCTGACCTATCATTGGCTGAACCATTGATACAGCGCCATAGCACCCCACCCGATCGCGAAGACAAATACAATCAGGAATAAAGTACCTAAAATATCGGGGATGTGAATCCAGATCCAGGCCACCACGGGATTGCGCCAGAATGCAGATTGCTGTTGTTTGCGTTCCAGACTTTCATGCAAAAATGGGTGTACCACATGCCGGTCGCTGCTAATCTGATATTCCTCGCGAATATGCCGATGCACGACATCGAGCGCCTTGCGACTGGGCCGAATAAAAATATCAAAGACCGTGCCCGCCACCGGAATAAATCCTACTACCGCATCGATCGCCGCCATCTTCATCACTGGATTGAGTTTGGCACTCGGAACCCCGATCTGTTTGGCCTTATGAATGGCATAACAGGTCAATACAAAACCGGCAATATCTCCCGCAACCGGAATCGTACTCAAAGCAGCATCTGCCCCCACTCCTTGCTTGGTAAACGGAATACGTACTACGGAATCCATTATATTGGCAAACTTGGCCAGATCACGTTCCAGACGTATCACCTCTTGTTGGCTTAGTTTTGGTTTTTGTCCAGACTCAGGCATAGGTTATTCCAGAAATAATGCTGATTTTCATGAGCATAAAGTATTTTTTATACGCTGATGTATCAATCTGTGAATTAAAACAATAATTTGGAAGCCACAAATAAATACAGAATCACACCAGTAGCATCGCAGATGGAAGTCACCAACGGCGCCGAAGCACTGGCAGGATCAAGTTTGAGTTTATTTAAAATAAAAGGCAGACTCATGCCGATCAGGCAGCCCATCAACACAATCCCGAGCATGCTGATGGCCAGCACCACAGCTACCATAATATCTCCCCGAATATAACCCAGAATGGATACCGCAATCGCCATGGTGCCGCCTAAGCACAGCGCCACCAGAGATTCGCGACTGAGCAAATTAAACCAGTCCTTAAATTCGACATCGCCTGTGGCCAAGGCACGCACCATCAAGGTGGCGGATTGCGAACCGGCATTTCCGCCACTCCCTACCAAAAGTGGTAAGAAAAATACCAACACGATATGCGCGGCAATGATCTCTTCAAAGTGTGCAATGCCAATTCCAGAGAGCAGACTGCCAAAAACCAGAATGACCAGCCAGAAGACCCGCTTCTGATACAAGGTCAAAATCGGGGCAGTTTTAAGGCTCAATTCAGTCAACGGCGTCACTGCACCCGACTTTAAAATATCTTCAGTAGTTTCGGCTTCGACAATGTCCATTGCATCGTCATAGGTGACAATTCCTAAGAGTTTTTGCTGTGCATCAACTACAGGCAGAGCAATAAAATCATAATAGGCCAAGGCTCGAGCTACAATTTCCTGATCATCTGTTACTTGGGCAGAAATGACGTCACGTTGCATCACCTCGGCAATGCTCAGCTCAGGTAAGGCCTGAATGATCTGCCTTAGGGAAATCACACCGATCAGCCGTTTTTCTGCATCGACAATATAAATCAGATACAGGGTTTCCTGCCCGGCGGCCACCACACGTAAAGCCTGTATCGCTTCATCCATGGTTAAATCAGGTGATAGCGTCACAAAACTTGAGCTCATCATGGCCCCAGCCGTGCCTTCCGGATAGATGGCCAGATCTTTGAGTGTCTGCTGGGATTCTTCAGATAATGCGCTCATCAATTGCAGCTGTAGCGGCGGCGAAAACTGCTTATAAATATCGACAAAATCATCAGAAGGCATTGCATCCAGAATGGGAACAAGTTCTGAAATAGATAAGTGCTGTGCCACGTTTAACTGCTGCCCTAGGGGCATAAAAGCATAGACCAAGCTTGGTTCATTCAGTTCCCTTAAAATTCGGGCCTGTTGCCGAGCATCTAAACGACTTAAAATGCGCGCCTGATCGGCGACATTCAGCTGACTGAGTAAACCTACAGCGATGTCGTGATTTTCAGAATGTAATTGTTGTTGGATATGCTGGATTTTTTCTGAAATTGTCGGCATAAGCAGCTCATTATAAAAGTCTGGCATTCAAGAGATGTTTGTCCTGATCCCTATGTATCCTAATTTTTCATGTGAATAATTTTAATGATCATGCTGCAATATGACGATATTTTTTGTATTAATCAAATCCTCGATATTTAGCCAGAAAAAAGCCTGACTGAGTCAGGCTTTTTATAAAAAAACCATAAATTTATTCAATAATTGGTTTTTTCTTTATCAAGCGACGAATCAAAACATACATAAATGGAATAAAAATCAGCACCAGCACAGTTCCAAAAATAACACCACCAAATACACTCACCCCAATTTCCTGACGACTCACCGCACCTGCCCCTGTAGCAAAGACCAACGGTAAAATCCCTGCGCCAAAGGCCAAAGAAGTCATCAAAATTGGACGTAGGCGTAAAGAGGCACCTTCTAGTGCCGCTTCTACTACCGATTTGCCTTGTTGCTGCGCTAATGAAGCAAATTCTACAATCAAAATAGCATTCTTACAGGACAGACCGATGGTGGTCAGCAAGGCAATCTGGAAATAGATATCATTCGGGAAACCAGCCAGATAACTAAAAATAATATTGCCGCCAATCCCCAGTGGAATTGCCGACATCACGGCGGTTGGAATGCTCCAGCTTTCATATAAAGCCGCCAGACACAGAAAAATAAAGCCAATTGAAATCAGATACAGCCAGATCGCCTGATTATTGGACTGTTTTTCCTCAAAGGAAAGACCGCTCCAGACCACATCGACTCCCTCCTGTTCAGCAATCAAAGCTTCCACATCCTGCATGGCCTGACCGGAACTGCTGTCTTTGGCCCGATCGGCTTCCATTTGCAATGCGGTATACCCCATAAAGCGGTTGACCACTTCAGGACCACCACTCCAGCCCACTTGCGAGAAGTTACTGAAAGGCACCATCTGATTTTGGTCATTTCGTACATGCCACTGTGCCAGATCTTCCGGCTTAGAGCGGAATTCAGCATCACCCTGCATAATCACCCGTTTAATCCGACCACGATCAATAAAGTCATTGATATAACTGCCGCCCCAAGCACTGGATAAAGTACTGTTGATTGCCGATTGAGTCAGGCCGTTGGCCATGGCCTGTTTCTGATCAATATTGACACGTAGTTCTGCTTTGTCAGGATTAGAACGCTTGCCCAGATTTTCAAAGCTTGTATAGTTGCCCGCCCGAGCTTCCAGCGCTTTAAATTGCTGTTCCAGATATTGCCGGCCATTGCCATTGATGTCTCGAATCCAGAAATCCAGACCATCGGTTTGTCCCAGACCATTGACTGAAGCTGGCATGGACACATTAATTTGTGCATTGCGATTACTCTGGAAATGCTTCAAAGCCCGTTCACGAATCGCTTGTGCAGTATTGTCCTGACCGGAACGCTCATCCCAATGTTTCAACGCTACAAAACCGGTCGCGAGGTTCTGACCAGTTCCAGAGAAATTTCGCCCATAACGGATCATCACCAGATTGACATTAGCTTGTTCCTGATCCAGAAAATACTTACGGACTTCTTCACCGATCTGAATGGTATTTTTCATCGGAGCGCCTTCCTGCAATTTGATTTGCAAGCTTAAGATCCCCTGATCCTCACTCGGTAAGAAACTGGTCGGCAAGGCATGATAGAACAGCGCAAACACACCGATCAATCCGGCAAACAGCAGCAAACAGATTGCCTGACGCTGGACCGTGAGTTTAGACAAATTCAGATAACGATGTTTTAAATGATCCAGTTTCTGGTTAAACCAGGATGCCCATTTTGCCGGTTTAGGATTCGGTTTTAGAATAAGCGCGCACAATGCTGGGGTTAGAATCAATGCCACCATTAAGGACAGCGACATGGCCGCAACCAAAGTGATAGAAAATTGGCGATAGATCACGCCAGTCGAACCACCAAAGAAAGCCATCGGAATAAAGACTGCGGTCAAAACCAAAGTAATCCCGATCAGTGCTCCACTAATTTCCTGCATGGATTCCAGGGCCGCGTCCTTGGCAGACAGTTGCTTTTCATGCATCAACCGTTCGACGTTTTCCACCACAACAATCGCATCATCCACCAACAGGCCGATCGCCAGAACCAGCGCAAATAAGGTTAAGGTGTTGATACTCATACCCAGTGCATACAGCACCGCCATCGTACCCAAAATCACCACTGGAACAGTCACGGTAGGAATCAAAGTGGCACGCCAGTTCTGCAAGAAAATGAACATCACAATGATGACCAAGATCACGGCTTCGATCAGGGTTTTGACCACTTCTTTAATTGATTCTTGTACAAAAGGCGTATTGTCACGCGGGTAAGCAATTTTATAGCCTTCAGGCAATTGCTGGGAAATGCGGGCAATTTCAGCTTTAATCAGATTAGAGGTGGCAATGGCATTGGCACCTGAGGCCAGCGAAATACCCAGACCAGCCGATGGATAACCATTATTAGTACTATAGGATTGATAATTTTCAGCACCCAGTTCCACCCGCGCAATATCTTTCAAATAAATAAAGCTGCCGGCACGATCCGATTTGACAATAATATTCTGGAATTCTTCCACGGTTTTTAGCCGTGAACCCGAAGTAACTTTGGCATTCAGGTATTGCTCATCTATAGCGGGCAAATTACCAATCGCACCAGCAGCGACTTGGGTATTCTGGGCTTCAATCGCAGCACGCACATCGCTTGGCATCAGGTTATATTGTTTTAATTTTGCCGGATTCAGCCAGATCCGCATCGCATATTGTGAACCAAAAACATCGACTTCACCAATGCCTTCAATCCGGGAAATGTCCTGTTCCAGATGGGTCATCAGATAGTCGGAAAGTTCAATATTGTTGCTGCGCCCCGACTCATCATACAGGCTGATCACCATATGGGTATCGCCGAGCGATTTGAAGACATTAACGCCTTGGCGTTGTACATCTTCCGGTAATCGGTTTAGTACCCCATTAATCGCATTTTGTACCTGAACCTGTGCAGTATCTGGGTCGGTGCCATTTTCAAAGCTAATGCTGACCCGGCTGCGTCCTGAAGAATCACTACTCGAACTGAAATACAGCAGATGGTCAATGCCTTTGATTTGCTGTTCCAGCACTTGAGTCACGCTTTCTTCCACAGTTTCCGCAGAAGCGCCGCTATAAGTTGCTGCCACCGTTATCCTTGGCGGGGCAATGTCCGGATAACGTTCCACTGGCAGGTTCATCACTGCGAACAAGCCGATTGCCATGACAACAATCGCCAGCACCCCAGCAAAGATCGGGCGGTGGATAAAAAATTTAGACAGCATAAGTCCGGGTCACTTTTAATTAAATAGGGGTAAATTGATGCAGAACATAAGCATGCTATATCCAAATATTCAGTGACATAGCGCTAGAATGCAAGAATTAAACACATAAAAGCTGCGATAAAAAACCAATCATGGAGAAATTATGGATAATCCCTTTTGAGCACATTCTTGAGATTGCTCTTCCCTATTTATTAATAGCATTTTTCCAAACAAAAAACCCTGCAGATGCAGGGTTTTTTGGTGAATCAATTGAGCGGATTAAGCGCTGAACTGGTTCATTGTGTTTTTAGAATCATCACCAGCTTTCAATGCATTGTCACCAGCGAAGATTTCTTTGTGGTCATCACCGATGTCAGAACCAGCCATTGCTTGGTGTTTAACACATGCGATACCGCCGCGGATTTCTTTACGTTGTACGCCAGCAACATAAGCCAACATACCTTCAGTACCGAAGTAACCTTGAGCAAGCTCATGAGTAGAAAGCGCAGCTGTGTGGTAAGTCGGAAGTGTGATCAAGTGATGGAACACACCCGCTTCACGAGCAGCATCAGCTTGGAAGGTACGAACTTTTTCGTCAGCTTCAGCAGCCAGTTCAGTTGCATCGTACTCAGCGCTCATTAACTTAGCACGGTCGTAAGCAGAAACGTCTTTACCTTCAGCAACCCAACGGTCATATGCTTGTTGACGGAAGTTTAAAGTCCAGTTGAACGAAGGCGAGTTGTTATAAACAAGTTTCGCATTTGGAACTGTTTCACGTACACGGTTAACCATGTGAGCGATTTCAGCAACGTTTGGAGTCGCAGTTTCGATCCAAAGCAAGTCAGCACCATTTTGTAGGCTAGTTACACAGTCAAGTACAACGCGGTCGATTTGCGTGCCTTCACGGAACTGGTATAGACCAGAAGCAAGACGTTTAGGACGGTGAAGTTTACCATCACGCTTGATCAGGATTTCGTCTTCTTGAGCTTCTGAAATGTCGATTTCAGTTGTATCTAAGTAGCTGATGTATTGAGAAGCGATGTCGCCTGGCTCTTTAACCACTGGGATTTTTTGAGTCAAGTCAGCGCCTTCAGAGTCAGTACGTGCAACGATGATACCGTCGTCAAGACCCATTTCCAGGAATGCATAGCGAAGAGCGTGGATTTTCGCGATGAAGTCTTCGTGTGGAACTGTTACTTTACCAGCTTGGTGACCACATTGTTTCGCATCAGAAACCTGGTTTTCGATTTGTAGTGCACAAGCACCCGCTTCGATCATTTTCTTAGCAAGTAAGTAAGTCGCTTCTTCGTTACCAAAACCAGCGTCGATGTCCGCAATAATTGGCACAACGTGAGTTTGGAAGTTGTCGATTTGTGAAGTGATTTCAGCTGCTTTAGCAGTGTCGCCCGCTTCTTGTGCTTTTTTAAGTGCACGGAACAAGTCGTTTAATTCTTTCGCGTCAGCTTGACGTAAGAATGTGTAGATTTCTTCGATCAATGCAGGAACAGACGTTTTTTCGTGCATAGATTGGTCAGGAAGTGGACCGAATTCTGAACGAAGCGCTGCAACCATCCAACCAGAAAGGTAGATGTAGCGACGTTCAGTTGTACCGAAGTATTTTTTGTTCGCAATCATTTTTTGTTGCGCGATGAAACCGTGCCAGCAACCTAGTGATTGAGTGTATTTGCTAGAGTCTGCATCATAAGCAGCCATATCACGACGCATAATTGCCGCTGTATATTTCGCAATGTCTAAACCAGTTTTGAAACGGTTTTGAAGTTGCATACGCGCAGCATCTTCAGGACTGATGTCTGCCCAAGTGTTACCGAATTTCGCTTTTAATTCGCGGATTGCATCAATCGCTGTTTGGTATGTAGTCATGATATATTCCTGTAATAATATTAGGATTTTTCTGCAACGAACCGCTCAAATCACACCCTCAATGACTTGTTCAGATTTTCGACGATCCGTTGGGATAGCTAAAGATTAGTGGGCTTATGAAAATTAATCCAATAGTCTGCAAGAATCTTCAGTATTTATTTAAAAAATGAGTAGATCAAAGTCTTAGTACAATCTTAATTAATTAAATTAAATCGCTGTTTTATATATATTTATTTAAAAATAAAAATTAATAAAATTTCCGCATGTTGCTTAAAAATAATTCATTAGACTTAAGTCTGGATATGGATTTTATGTCCTTTTATTTTTAAAAAATGCTGATCTTTGATGATTTATTCAACTCAAGGAATTCTTGATTTAGTTTACTTTTCACTCAAATCTTGAATGCAAGAATAGCTTTTATGATTTTCTTTTAAAGCGAAAAGAGGGCTTTCATCCCAATCTATAAAAAAGGCTAAATGATGGTCCATTTAACGTGCATCTTTTTTCTTATGTACACTGTAAATAATAGAGTCTAAGCCTGTGTTAATTCTGTAAACTTTATCAGTGAGCACATGGCTTTTTTTCATCGGCGCTTTACACAAGGCCCGGCAATTATGGCATAATCATCATAATTTCTTGTATTTATTCTCGGTATTTCTTTTATGAATCTGGAGCGGGTCGATCTCAATCTATTAATTTATCTTGATGTACTTCTTCGCGAAAAAAATGTCACACGTGCAGCAGAACAATTGGGTGTTACCCAACCTGCCATGAGCAACATTTTACGTCGCTTACGCAATTTATTTAATGATCCCCTCCTGATCCGTTCTTCTGAAGGCATGACCCCAACCGAACGTGCCTTAGAATTACAACCACGTATTCGGGATGCACTGGCTGACTTGTCGATGATTCTGGAACCACGTACCGAGTTCCGTCCTTATACCTCAAATCGTGTGTTCCGGATCATGACTTCGGATTATGCGGAAGCAACGCTGGTTCCGCGTCTGGTCAAAGCCTTACGTTCAGAAGCACCGAATGTAGTATTAGACTTCCTAACCCCAAGTGACGTGTCATATCGCGACATGGAACAAGGCAAAGTTGATCTGGCGATTAACCGTTTTAATGAAATACCGCAAAGTTTTCATCAGGTTCTGGTCTGGCGTGACAGTTTTTCCTGTTTATTAAACAATAAACATCCGGCTGCAACCAACCTGAACTTAAAAAGCTATCTGGATGCACAGCATATCTGGGTCTCTAAAACCGGTATGGGTGTGGGCTTCGGGGTCAACCCGGAGAAACAGGCCGGTTTAGGCTGGATCGATCAGGCTTTGGAACGTATTGGCCAGAAACGTAAAATCTCGGTTTTTACCCGTCATTATCAAATGCCAGGTTTATTGGCCTCCAATGTCGATCTGGTGGCAACCCTGCCTTCACGGATCGCACGCCTGCAAGCCAAGAATCATAATTTAATTCTGAAAGATCCACCATTTTATATTCCCGAATTTGAACTCAAAATGGCATGGTGCCCTCTATTGCATCATCACCCTGCACATCGCTGGTTACGTCAGCTGATTTTGTATGTTGCGCGTCAAATGATTGAAGAAGAAAATCGTGAATTCCTGAGCAATAACTCTCAATTTTCACACTATTAAACTCAAATTCTTCTAAATTCTTATTTTTTAAGATTATACTTTGAAGGCTTGAGAGGTAGTTTTTACACCTCAAGCCTTTTTTTGTGTTAAAAATATCCCAAGATACTATTCATCCACAGGTGGATTTGTGAGCCTCTTACAAAATATCGTGATTATCTTAATACTCATCGCGGGGGCCGGTTTTTTATCTTTAACAGAAATCGCCCTCGCAGGTGCCCGTAAAGTCAAACTGAAAATTCTGGCTGAATCGGGTGAACATCGCGCTCAAAAAGTTTTAGATCTACAAGAAAATTCTGCTGACTTCTTTGCAGCCTCTCAAATCGGTTTAAATGCAGTCGCCATTCTTGGCGGTATTTTAGGTGAAGGAGCCTTCCGTCCTTATATTTTTAATTTTGTTTCCCGCTTTTACCAGGGTCCGTGGGCTGAAAACATTAGCTTTGCACTTTCCTTCACTGTCGTCACTTCTTTATTTATTTTATTTGCAGACTTGATGCCGAAACGTCTGGCCATGATTGCGCCAGAAAAGATCGCAGTCTCGGTCATTGAACCCATTCAGATTTTCATTAAAGTCTGTAAGCCTTTGGCCTGGCTCATTAATGTTATTGCCAACATGCTGTTCCGTCTGTTTAAAGTGAATACCATTCGTGATGATAATATTACCTTTGATGATATTTCCGCAGTGATGGATGCAGGTGCACAAGCTGGCGTACTGCAAAAACAGGAACATCATTTCATTGAAAATGTATTCGAGCTGGAAGAGCGTAATGTACCTTCGAGTATGACTACCCGTGAGAATGTGGTGTTCTTTACCTTAAATGAACCAGAAGAAAGTATTCGGCAAAAGCTGGCGGAATATCCCTATTCCAAGTTTCTGGTGTGTAGCAATGACATCGACAGTGTGATTGGCTATGTCGATGCCAAAGATATTCTGGTGCGGATTCTGAATAACCAGTCGCTGCTACAGTTAAATGAAAATACCATCCGTAATGTCCTGACCATTCCGGATACTTTAACTTTATCGGAAGTTCTGGACCGTTTTCGCTCGACCAAGGAAAAATTTGCCGTCGTCATTAATGAATATGCGCTGGTGGTTGGGGTGATTACCCTCTCCGACATTATGATTACTGTAATGGGCGACTGGGTGACACCAATTGAAGCCGATCAGCAAATTATTAAGCGTGACAATAATTCCTGGTTGATTGAAGGCAGCACGCCAATTGAAGACATGAAACATGCGCTTGAAATCGACTCAATGCCAGATGAGGAAAATTACGAAACACTGGCTGGTTTTATGATGTTCAAGCTGCGTAAAATTCCGCGTCCTGCCGATACCGTCATTCATGCCGGTTATAAATTTGAAGTCGTCGATGTCGATCATTTCAAGATTGACCAGTTGCTGGTGACTCGGATCATTGAAATCAATCCATTAATTCAGGAAGAATCAGAATAATCTGATTCTTCCTCTATTTTAAAATAAAAATCATAAGGATAGAGTGATGTCCATTTCTGCGCTGTTGGCTTGTTTTAGTTTTTATTCAGGACTGTATTTAATCTATTTCTTTTTTGCTCAACAACAAAATCCGCTGTTCTTGTTTTTAGCGATCATTTTATTGATTTTTGCTTGCATCATTACCCCTTATGGTTACCAGCGTCACCGTGGCCATTATGACCGAACCATGAGTTGGGGACAGTATTTGGCCATACCTTTGATTTTATGGGGACGACTATTTATCGTTCCTATCAGTTTTATTTTAAGTTTGTTTTATTCAAACCAGTAAATTCAATCATAAAAAAGCACCTAACGGTGCTTTTTTACATCTATTGAGGTGCTTAGATCTTTGTTAACAATGCATCTAAAACAGCTTGATAGTGAATCTGGATATCATCTTCTAGAATCTTGTAAGCATTGTCGAACTGCACCATAGGCCAGCCTTCTTTCCAGAATGGAAAAATATTATGCAGGTCATGGGTAACAATCGCATCTTCACGCAGAATCGCTTGTGCAATCTGGGACAGCACTTGTGCCGTTTCAGCGCCATCAATCGCCATATAGTCGATTCCGCGCGCTTTTAAAATACGGACGCGGTCTTTTTTATAACGGATTTTTTTGATTTGTGCCGTATTCAGGCCCAAAGCCAAAGATACCGCTTCGACAAATTTGTCTTCAAATGACTGATTCAATGCCACTAACGCTTCTTTATGCGCTTCCTGACGACCAGCTTTACCACCCTGACGAATCACTTCTTTCGCCTCAGTATTTAGCTCATCCTTTTTCATGCTTTGCAGGATGTCTAAAATTTCGATGTCGCTTAACGCCTCAGGAGATTGATCAGTCATAAACTGTCCTTAAAAAAATAAATCTTGAATCGGCTATTTTCGCATAATTCGTGGCTAAAAAACTAAAATCTTCGTGATTAAAGCAATGATAAGCGCTGAAAATGGATTTGTCCTGTGATTCTGCGTCAAATCGACTATAGTGCCTGTGTCTATTTCTGAATCAATCTCTGGATGATGCCCCCTACGCAAGTGACTTTGTTGCTGCAGCAACTTAAGCGCCAATATCCGACTGCATTTAAAGGAAATTACCTGTTTTACAGTCAGATTAAAATCCGTGGAATCTGGGATAAAGCCAAGCTTTTAATTCCTTGGGCCTCGGCCGCCATGATTTTTGTTCCCATCAGTTTGATGTTAGGAGATCTCGTACAGCAATCTTTTGTGCAAATCAGTGAATTTCAGGCACAGAGTTATGCCATTTTGGCCATTCTACTGTTCCTGATGTTGAGTCTCACCTTGATTCTGTACCAGATTCAGCATTCTTCTTATTCGCTGTATCAGTTATTGCGTCATACCCCGATCAAGATGGCTATTGTGATTCTGATGCAAGCCTTAAATCTGGTCTTTATACAAAGCAGTTTGCTGATGTGGAGCTTATTCTTCTTTGGCGTGAGCTTTGGTTTTGTGCGCTTTTATCGAGAAAATTTATTCAAGGAAAATAGTAAAAATACTGAGCACTATCAGCTACAACAATTACGTAAAATCTGTTTTTGGGCTTATAAACAAACCTGCCTGATCCGACTAAAATTACGTTTTTATTCAAGCCATGATCCTCGGTATGCCGAACTAAAACAGCAATTAAATCACTATGCCGGGTTATATACGCGGCTGCTGAAATATGAGCATCAATATTGTAAAACGATCAAGCATCTAGATGTCGACAGCTATCTGGATGAAAATTCATAGTTCTCTCTATCCTTTTTCATTGGCCATCTTAAAGATCTGCAAATATTGAATTTTAAAAAACGTTGATTTGCTGATTTTTAGAATAGAAGCCACGGAATTGCTTGAAAAGAAAGCAATCATTTCGGAATTTGCTTGCCAAGCTTTATTTCGTCCTCTATTATTGCGCACATGCCCGAGTGGTGAAATCGGTAGACACAGGGGATTTAAAATCCCCCGCCCACAAAGCGTGCCAGTTCGAGTCTGGCCTCGGGCACCATTTTAATATTTATTAAAATGGTGCAATAAAAAATCCAGCATTAGGCTGGTTTTTTTGTGCCTGAATTTTATTCTTTTAGCGCGAAATCCCCATGTCAGAATTAAAACACTTTGATCTCGCTACATTACAATTACGTCATCCAGACGCTTTTTTCCTTAAACTGCGTTATAGCCGCTTTAAATTTAATGCCTTGCAAAATATCCAGTTTGTTATCGCGATTAATTTACTGTCCCTTCTGGTCTGTGTAGCCTGTAGTCTCAGCTCAGTATTTCTGGAATATTATTTTTTTAAAAATGCCACGATTGCGTTTAATGTCACCTTAATTGTGCTGCTGGCACTACTGTATCCCTATATCTGGCATGCACAATATCAGGCGCAATTCAGCTCCAAAGCTTATAGTCAGCGTTTGCAAAATTGTCTCTATCTGCAAATTCCAATTTTTCTATGTTTGCTGCTTAACCTTTATCTGGTTCATTCGGATGTGCTGGTCATCATTAGCATGATCATTTTAGCGCTATCCTCTTTTGGCGCTGTGATCTTGGAACCTCTATTTAAAAGTTCCTGTAGCGCAATTGATCAGATCAAATTGCAGAAACTCCGGCAACTGGCTTTTTGGGCTTATCAACAATCCAGATCAAAAACACCACAACAGGTTCAGGGCCACTCAAATCTGCAAGCTTATTACCAGAATCTCTATCAGCAATGTATGAATGAAGAGCAACTATTATTAGGCTCGATTCGCTTTAATAACTTTAAAGATTATTTCAACAGACATTAAAAAACCCTGCAGCTGCAGGGTTTTCTTAAATCACCATTCACGGTTGGTAATCAACTCTTCCATTTCAATCTCGAACAGGCCGTGCTCTTGCACCACCATCATCATGGCTTCAGCAATATAATCAGCGGCAGTATCATCCAGAGATGAATCCAGATCTTCAAACTGAGGTTTCATGACATTAATATCAGCCACAGTCAGATTGGCAAGCTGATAAATTTCTTGATCTGACAAACCTGATTTAGCGACTTTTTGGGCAAAACGTTCGATGTGCTGCTTGATTTCAGCAACCAGAATATCGGGATAATATTCATCATCGAACATGGGGAGAAGTAAATCTGCAAACATTACAGGCACTCTAAAGGATGACTATCTAATCTAAGCGTGCCTATATAGCATATTGTTGCTTAAAAGCCAAACAACATTGCCAAGATGCTAATTTTCAACCCTGAAGTTCTAAGCTGTTTGCATAGCCTGCCAGATTTTAATCGCATCGGCTGTAGCCTTAACATCATGTGCCCGTACCATACACGCACCTTGCTGAATACTCAATAAATGTGCTGTTGCCGAACCGACTGCACGCGCTTGCGGTTCAGCACCATCCAGAACTGCTCCGATAAAGCGTTTACGAGATAAAGCAGATAAAATCGGATAGCCCATTTCTGTAAATTTATAAAACTCTTGCAACAGCTTTAAATTTTGCTGGGCATTTTTAGCGAAACCAAAACCCGGATCGATCATGATATTTTCTGCTTTTACTCCCTCATCCAAAGCATCCTGAACGCGTTGGGATAACTCGCGAATCACATCAGCAGTGACATCTTCATATTGATCCAGATTATTCATGGTGGTTGGTTCACCACGCATATGCATGATGATCACTGGAATATTCAGCTCTGCTGCAGTCTGCAATGCATTCGGCTTTGTTAATGCACGAACATCATTCCAGATATGCGCTCCGGCCCGAATCGCTGCGCGTATGACTTCAGGTTGCGACGTATCAATCGAAAGAATGACCTTATGTTTAGCTAGTTCTTCCACCACAGGCACGACGCGGCGAATTTCTTCTTCCACTTCTACCACTGCGGCACCTGGACGGGTCGACTCACCGCCAATATCAATTACCGTGGCACCTTCAGCCATCATTTCCAGTGCGCGGGCAACCGCATCTTTTTTTTGATTATGCCGACCACCATCACTAAAAGAGTCCGGGGTGACATTGAGAATCCCCATTACATGCGGCTGGGATAAGTCCAATTTTAAATCACCAAATGTCCATACATGTGGTAACAAAGGCATCAGCTGCATGATTCAATACTCATTCACAATAACCCCAATATTGTCTTATGGATAATTAAATAAAGCAAAGCTGAATAAGGCCAGGACCTAGATTTCGAAGTAATTTTTTTTAGAATATTGCATTATCTTGGTTTGTAATAATGTTTTCACATCTGCCCATTCACTTTCTAAAATACGGTGGTGTTTCAAAAAGTATGCTGAAAAAAACAATATGGCTTTTGATAAAATAGAGGTATGAAAATAACGCTACAAATCAAATGTCCTACCTGTCTAAGTAACAATATAAAGAGAAATGGCATCAAAGTAGATGGGAAACAAAACCATCAGTGCAAAGATTGCAAACGTCAGTTTATTGGTGATCATGCATTAAGCTATCAAGGGTGTAACTCAGGTATTACCGGCAAGATATTACATTTGATGGTCAGAGGAAGCGGTGTTAGAGATATTGCTGAAGTCGAGCGTATCAGCATTGGCAAGGTATTACGAACCTTAAGTGAATCGATCTATCAGATTCAGCCTAAACAAAGCCACTACGAATGTCTTGAAGTCGATGAACTTTGGACTTTTGTAGGGAATAAGCAAAATAAACAATGGCTTATTTATGCCTACCATCGAGAATCTGGAGAAATTGTTGCTTATGTTTGGGGTAAGCGGGATTTAGCAACGGTTCAACGTCTTAAAGCTAGACTTAAAAAGCTTGGGGTTCAATATGCTCGAATTGCGAGTGATCATTGGGATAGTTTTATCACAGCATTTCAATGTTGCAAGCAAGTGATTGGTAAGTTTTTTACCGTCGGTATTGAAGGTAACAATTGTAGAATTCGTCATCGAATCAGGCGTGGATTTAGGAGAAGTTGCAACTTTTCTAAAAAGCTCGAAAATCATTTTAAAGCCTTTGATTTGACTTTCTTTTACCTTAATAACGGATTTGTTTAACGCCAGCATACTTTTTGAAACACCACCTAAAATACTATAGATGTAGCTATCTCGAATAGTCTGTCCATCTTTACGCAGCATATGACACCTAATGATGCCATCTCGCTTGGCACCTATTCCTTCAATCGCTTTCTGGCTCGTGACATTAAGATGATCAGTCCGAAAGCCGACGACCTGAGCATTTAAATTTTCAAAAGCATGTCTTAACAAAAGATATTTACAGACGCGATTTACATAGGTTCTGTGATAGCGCTTGGCATACCACGTAAAACCAATTTCAAAACGTGGAATTTCCGTCTTAATATCATGATAACTGGTGGTCCCAATTGCTTGGCGGGAGTTTAAATCGATCACAGCAAAAGCCATCCTTTCACCTTGAGCTTGCTGTTCAAAAGCCTGAGTAAAATATTTTTTTAAGTTATGCAGATAAGGCACTGAGTTATATAAAATCTCGCCTAAATTTTCTGCAGCGCATGCGATGGCTAAATCAGAAAAATGTTCCCAGCTCAACGGTTCAAGACGAAGCTGGTAAACACTGGATTCCAGAACAGGCATATTCATTTTTGTTTTTCTTATTCATTTTTAATCGCTCAATATAACACTCAAAAAGATATGACAAAAATGACAAGCATAAAAAAACCACCCGAAGGTGGTTTTTTTATTGAGCTTAGTTCGCTGGCAATGGCGGAGGAGTCAACGGACCATCATCTGGGGTTACATCAATCACAGGATTATCTGCAACATAGACTTTCGGTGGCTGAGGCTCACGACCTTCCATGATGTCACGGATTTGATCACGATCAATGGTTTCCCATTCCATCAAGGCTTTCACCATCGCATGGGCAATATCTTTTTTGCTTTCCAAGATATCGCGTGCGATTTTATATTGTTCATCCAGAATGCGACGAATTTCACGATCAACTTCTAGTTGTGTGGTTTCCGAAATACTGCGACTACCAATACTGCCCATGAAAGATTGCTGCGCATCTTCTTCATAGACCATCACACCGAGTTTGTCCGACATACCGTATTTGGTCACCATCGCACGTGCCATTTTAGTTGCACGTTCGAAGTCATTTGAAGCACCAGTCGACATCTGGTTAATGAAGACTTCTTCAGCAATACGACCACCAAACAAAATCGAAAGTTCATTCAACATTTTGTCTTTATAATGGCTGGTCTGGTCAAATTCAGGCAACTGCCAGGTGACACCTAAAGCCCAGCCACGCGGCATGATCGTCACCTTATGCACAGGATCTGTGCCTGGCAAGCTTTCAGCAACAATCGCATGACCTGCTTCATGATAAGCCGTCGCGCGACGCTCTTCATCACGAAGTACCATTGATTTACGCTCAGGACCCATATACAGCTTGTCTTTTGCATCTTCAAAGTCATGCATATCGACGGTGTTCTTGTTACGGCGTGCAGCAAAGAGTGCAGCTTCATTCACCAGATTTGCCAATTGCGCACCCGAGAAGCCCGGTGTACCACGTGCAAGAACTTTAACATCCACACCTGTCACTGAAGGCAATTTTTTCAAATGTACATTCAGGATTTGTTCACGACCCTTGATGTCTGGCAAGCCAACCACAACTTGACGGTCAAAACGACCTGGACGAAGAAGTGCTTTATCCAATACATCTGCACGGTTGGTTGCAGCAATCACGATAATGCCTTCATTACCTTCAAAGCCATCCATTTCAACCAGCATCTGGTTCAGTGTCTGTTCACGTTCATCGTGACCACCACCAGTACCTGAACCACGATGACGACCGACTGCATCAATCTCATCAATAAAGATGATACATGGCGCATGACGTTTCGCCTGTTCGAACATGTCACGAACACGGGATGCACCGACACCGACAAACATCTCAACGAAGTCAGAACCTGAAATACTAAAGAATGGAACTTTCGCTTCACCGGCAATGGCTTTGGCAAGTAGGGTTTTACCCGTACCTGGAGGACCGACCATTAACACACCGCGTGGAATACTCGCACCCAGACGTTTAAATTTGGTTGGATCTTTCAGGAAATCTACGATTTCAACGACTTCTTGCTTGGCTTCGTCACAACCAGCAACATCAGTGAAAGTGACTTTAATCTGGTCTTCAGACAGCATTTTGGCTTTAGATTTACCAAAACTCATTGGGCCGTTTTTACCACCTGCACCGCCACCCATGTTGCGCATAAAGAACATGAATAACAAAATGATTAAAAGTACAGGGAAACTTGCAATAAGCAACTGCATGAGCAAGCCTTGACGTTGTGGTGCTTCACCTTCAACCACAACATTATTTTTAATCAGGCTTGGCATCAGTTCAGGATCCTGAACTGCCGGACGGATACTTTCAAACTCTGAACCGTTCGATTTTTCGCCACGGATTCTTTCGCCGTCAATCACAACTTGTTTAATTTGGCCAGCATTGACCGCGGCAACAAACTCTGAGTAGTTCATTGTAGTCGGTTGATTGCGGTCACTGACGTTGCTGAAGATTAACACCAGCACACCCAGTATCACGAGCCACAATACGGCATTCTTAAAAAGATCGCTCAAAGCTTTATTCCCATTCCAATCTAATTTGATCATGCCCTGTTCAGGGTGACCTTAATACTTAAGCTGTAAATCAACTTACAATTATCTAAAAACGTACAAAATGCACAATTTTTAACGACTTGGCAAGTAGACTTATTTTAAAGCCTTCTTACGTCCCTGCCCGATCAGGAAAACTTCCTTGGAGCGAGCACGTGATGCCAAAGGTTTAGATGTTTTCAGAACATCAAAACTATCAACCACTTGCTTACGGAATTCGTCAAAACCTGAACCTTGGAAAACTTTTACCACAAATTGACCTTTAGGGCCTAGCACCTTGTTGGCAAAATCCAGTGCAAGTTCACACAAGTAAATCTGACGCGGTTGATCTACAGCCTTATTACCTGATGTATTGGGGGCCATATCTGAAATTACAACGTCTACAGTACGACCATCTAAAATTTCTAACAATTGCTGGAAGACTTCTTCTTCGCGAAAGTCACCTTGCAAGAAAGTCACATCAGGTAATGCATCCATTGGTAAAATGTCAGATGCAATCAATAAACCTTTGTCGCCGACCAACTTACCGGCGATTTGTGACCAACTCCCGGGAGCTGCACCCAAGTCGACCACGGTCATGCCGGGTTTGATGATCTTGTACTTTTCTTGCATTTCTAAGAGCTTATATGCTGCACGCGCACGATAGCCGTCCTTTTGTGCCTTTTTCACATAAGGATCGTCTAAATGCTCTCTCATCCAATCACGACTACTTTTAGATAACTTTTGGTTGGTAATGCGTGTAGCCATAACTCTCTAAATAAAAAAACGTCTAATTATTAATTGTACGTGAAAAAGACATATTTTGCAGTATACATGTGTATCTAAATCGAGGAGTTTTGCTCGTTATGAAGAGATATTGGAAATGATTATTTCCTGAGAATTTAAAGCGTTTGTTTTTTGCTTTTGCTATACTAAGCCGTTTTAAAATTCAGGTTATCTCTCATGGCGTCTTTATCTATTCAGGAACGTAAGCGTTTACGTCAAATCGGACATGCTTTAAACCCGGTCGTTATGCTGGGTGACAAAGGCCTGACTGAAAATGTCATCGAAGAATTGGCGCGTGCTTTAAACGATCACGAACTAATTAAAGTGAAAATCGTAGCTGAAGATCGTGAAGCGCGTGCAGCACTGATTGCTGAAATTTCAGAAGCGACTGGTGCTGAAGTGGTTCAAACTATTGGTAAAATTGCACTGCTTTACAAGAAAGCTGCGAAACAAAATCAAAAATTGTCCAACCTTGTCCGTTTCGCTCATTTGTCTAACTAAGTACAGGACTTATGGCAAGTTACGAGCTTAGCGCATTTGATCGCCGTTTTCAGGCCATCTCTCTGGTTGCCGCCATCGAACAGCAAGGCCCATACAATTTAAATGTGGGCTTCTGGATCCGTGATCCCAATCAGTACATCTTGTGGCCCGATATGGTGACGGCACATCCCCGTCAGGATTTCCTGTGGGAACAGACCTGCTTTGAAATTTTTATTGGGGTTCAGGGCGAAGATTTTTATCGTGAGATTAATCTTTCCCCTTCTCAGGCCTGGCAGGCTTATCAATTCGAAGAATACCGTTATCCTGAAGAGATGCCACCGCAAGCTGCGGATGATATTGAGCTGAACCAGCTCAAACGTACGCATTATGGTCTCAATGTCAGTGTGGATCTGACTGATTTTATGGCAACACATAAACTGAAATGGGAAAACTTGTTCCTGGGTTTATCTGCTGTTTTAAAAACCTCACAAGGTGATCAATACTATGCCATGCAGCATAGTAGTCCTCAGGCAGATTTTCATAATAAACGTGACTGGTTGCATGTATTTTAAATAGATTGACGCTGTGCATCAGCTATTTAAAGTGTAACAGGCGAATAAAACGTGAGACTTAAAGTCTCACGTTTTTGTTTATCGCTCAACAATGATTGATCCTCTGTATAATTATTCTAGATTTTTTATCGTTTTCAACGTTCATATTTTAATGATGCAGATGATGCTGTTCCTGAATGGTTTTCACAGCAGCATAAAGAATAAAAGAAAAGTAATGATCATCAGAAGAATGGTCCCAAACACCAGTCCCAGTACTCCCAGACATAATACGATTACACCCAGATAAAGTATGCGCCCCAATCCGCTTTCCAGATTCAGTAGCATGATCAATATCAGTAAAATAAGTACACCTACAAAATGCTGTTGCATCGTGACCCCCTTTAATTGTTATTGTGAGTCCGTTTTGCTGCATAAAGACAAAGGAGAACATTTGATTGTTCTCCTTTTTTTAACTAGCGGCCTTTCAGCGCAGCCTAACTTTTCAGCTCAGGACTTTTGTCTGAGCTCTCTGTTTTCACCACGGGTTTGACTTTTTTTAGTACTTCAATGGTACTGTCCTTAGAACGTTTAAAAGTATCGGTCAGATGTTCCTTATGTTTGGTCGAAATCTGGCTGACATCTTCTTTCAGTTCTTTACCCAGATTGGATAAGTCTTCGACGACAGCGTTGAATTCTGTCTTGATAAAGCTTTTTAATTCGGTTAATTCTTTCTGTGAACCGAAAATCTGCTCCTTCAAAGTATCAATACGCTGTAACACCTCCTGCTTAAATTGACGCAATTGTTCCTGCACAGTGTCGCTTAACTGCTTGGCTTCAACTTCAAGCTTTTCCTTACTTTCCTCGATGGTTCCAATTGCCTGATCTTTAGCCTCGACTGCTACTTTTTCAAGCTTCTCGGCAGTTTCAGTCACCACGCTCGGAGTGATTTTTTTAGATGTAGTAGATTTAGGTGCTGTAGCCATTTGTCTTGTTCCTATTGTTATATCGACTAAGCTATATTAGTAGATTTGATAAAAATTAAGATTTGATTTGTCTGACAATTATTAATTGCTTACATTTTTTCACATTGCCTACAAAACAGACTTCCATGCAAAAAGCAAGCCATTTATCTCATACTTTCGCTGCAAAGCCGTTGGACTTTGGGGGGCATTCTGCGTATAATGCCGTGTTAAGTTCAAGCGAGCAGACATAGGAGGGTAGGTTTAAAAAATAGCCTTCCTTTTTTTTCGTCTTCTCGCTTTTTTACAGCCTAAATTTCAGGAGCTTTGGTTTGAGCACCCCAGCAATTTTAGCCCTTGCCGACGGAACTATCTTTAAAGGTACTTCGATTGGCGCATCGGGTAGTACGACTGGTGAAGTCGTTTTCAATACTGCCATGACTGGCTATCAAGAAATTTTGACTGACCCGAGTTATGCACAGCAACTTGTGACACTGACTTACCCACATATCGGTAACACAGGCTGCAATGAAGAAGACGCTGAATCAGGTCGTATTCATAAGGTTTGGGCGAACGGATTGATCATTCGCGACCTGCCTTTACTGCACAGTAACTTCCGTTCCACCCAATCATTAGCTGAATATTTGGTACAACACAATGTTGTGGCAATTGCGGATATCGACACGCGTAAACTGACACGTATATTACGTGACAAAGGTGCGCAAAATGGCTGTATCCTTGCTGGCGAAAATATCACTGAAGCTGAAGCGCTTGAAAAAGCACGTGCATTCGGTGGTTTAAACGGTTTAGACCTGGCAAAAGAATGTTGCGACCCTGAAGGTTTTGAATGGACTGAAGGCTCTTGGACATTAGGCAAAGGTTTCTCTCAACCAGAAGCTAAATTCCATGTTGTTGCATACGATTACGGTGTCAAAACCAACATCTTACGTATGCTCGCAGACCGCGGTTGTAAACTGACTGTTGTGCCGGCGCAAACTCCTGCTGCTGATGTACTTGCACTGAATCCAGATGGCGTGTTCCTATCGAACGGCCCTGGCGATCCGGCTGCATGTGACTACGCAATTGAAGCTGTAAAAACAATTGTAGAAACCACTGAAATTCCAGTATTTGGTATCTGCCTGGGTCACCAGATCCTTGCGCTTGCAAGTGGTGCTAAAACCTTAAAAATGCCTCACGGCCACCACGGTGCGAACCATCCTGTACAAAATCTTGATAACGGTACAGTGATGATTACTTCTCAAAACCATGGCTTCGCAGTCGATGAAAGCAATCTGCCTGATGTGTTGCGTGTAACGCATCGCTCACTGTTTGATGGCACCAACCAAGGTATCCATCGTACAGACAAACCTGCGTTCAGCTTCCAGGGTCACCCTGAAGCAAGCCCGGGTCCACATGACTGCGCACCATTGTTCGATCATTTCATCGAACTTATCGAAGCATCTAAGAAGTAATTAAGGAAGCATCATGGCTAAACGTACTGACATTAAAAGCATCTTGATTATTGGTGCTGGTCCGATTGTCATCGGTCAAGCATGTGAGTTTGACTACTCAGGTGCTCAAGCATGTAAAGCCCTTCGTGAAGAAGGTTACCGCGTTATTTTGGTCAACTCGAACCCAGCGACCATCATGACCGACCCAACCATGGCGGATGCAACTTACATTGAGCCAATTACTTGGCAAACTGTTGCAGCGATCATTGAGAAAGAACGTCCAGATGCTGTTCTTCCAACCATGGGTGGTCAAACGGCATTGAACTGTGCCCTTGCCCTCGATGAGCACGGCATTTTAGAGAAATTCAATGTTGAATTGATCGGTGCAACCAAAGAAGCGATTGAAAAAGCTGAAGACCGTAAACTGTTCGACCAGGCAATGCGTAAAATTGGTCTTGAATGTCCAAAAGCTGACGTTGCTGAGTCAATGGAACATGCTTTAGAAATTCAAGCACGTTTCGGCTTCCCAGTAATTATCCGTCCATCATTCACCATGGGTGGTTCTGGTGGCGGTATCGCATACAACAAAGAAGAATTTATCGAAATTTGTGAACGCGGTTTCGATCTTTCTCCGACTAAACAATTATTGATTGATGAATCTTTAATTGGCTGGAAAGAATACGAGATGGAAGTTGTTCGTGACAAAAACGACAACTGTATCATCGTATGTACGATTGAAAACTTTGACCCAATGGGCGTACACACTGGTGACTCAATCACTGTTGCCCCTGCTCAAACGCTTACAGACAAAGAATTCCAGTTACTACGTAACGCTTCTTTAGCTGTACTACGTGAAATTGGTGTTGAAACTGGTGGTTCTAACGTACAGTTCGGTATTTGCCCAAATACTGGCCGCATGGTTGTAATCGAGATGAACCCACGTGTATCACGTTCATCTGCCCTTGCTTCTAAAGCAACTGGTTTCCCGATTGCGAAAATCGCTGCGAAACTGGCTGTGGGTTATACGCTTGATGAGTTGAAAAACGACATCACTGGCGGTACAACACCTGCATCGTTCGAACCTGCAATCGACTACGTTGTAACCAAGATTCCTCGTTTTAACTTCGAGAAATTCCCACAAGCTGATGCGACTTTAACCACACAGATGAAATCTGTCGGTGAAGTGATGGCGATTGGTCGTAACTTCCAGGAATCTGTACAAAAAGCCCTTCGTGGTCTTGAAGTGGGTGCTTCTGGTTTTGACGAAAAAATTGAAGTGGGTGCTGAAGGTGCGCGCGACAAGATCTTGCAAGAACTTAAAGTGCCAGGTCCAGAGCGTATTTGGTACGTGGGCGACGCATTCCGTCACGGCTTTACTTTAGACGAAGTATTCGCTGCAACGAACATCGACCGCTGGTTCTTGATTCAAATCGAAGACATCATCAAAACTGAAAACCAAATCAAAACTTTAGGTTTTGGCGACTTGAATGCGGATAACATCCGTTCGTTCAAACGTAAAGGTTTGTCAGATCTTCGCATTGCGGACTTGATGGGTATTTCACAAAAGCAATTCCGTAAACACCGTTGGAACCTGGGCGTAACGCCAGTTTACAAACGTGTCGATACATGTGCTGCAGAATTCGAATCTGATACAGCTTACATGTACTCAACTTACGATGAAGAATGTGAAGCAAATCCATCGAACAAAGACAAGATCATGGTGATCGGCGGTGGCCCTAACCGTATCGGTCAAGGTATCGAGTTCGATTACTGCTGTGTACACGCTGCCCTGGCTATGCGTGAAGACGGCTATGAAACGATCATGGTGAACTGTAACCCTGAAACAGTTTCAACGGATTACGACACATCAGATCGTTTGTACTTCGAACCAATCACTTTAGAAGACGTTTTAGAAATCGTACGTATCGAGAAGCCGAAAGGCATTATCGTTCAGTACGGTGGTCAAACACCTTTGAAATTGGCTCGTGCTCTAGAAGAAGCCGGTGCGCCAATTATCGGTACATCACCTGATGCGATTGACCGTGCAGAAGACCGTGAACGTTTCCAGCAAATGATTCAACGTCTGCAACTTCGTCAACCGAACAACAGCATTGTAAAATCTGCTGAAGAAGGTATGGCTGAAGCATCTAAAGTCGGCTACCCGCTTGTAGTACGTCCTTCTTACGTCCTTGGTGGTCGTGCGATGGAAATCGTGTACAACGATGAAGAACTTAAACGCTACTTACGTGATGCAGTTCAAGCATCAAACGAAGCGCCTGTTCTTCTTGACCGTTTCTTAGATGATGCGATCGAAGTTGACGTGGACTGCGTATCTGACGGTAAAGACGTTGTGATTGGCGGCATCATGCAGCACATTGAACAAGCGGGTATTCACTCAGGTGACTCGGCATGTTCGATTCCTCCTTACTCTCTATCTAAAGAGATTCAGGACGAAATGCGTCGTCAAACCGTGGCTATGGCAAAAGAGCTTGGCGTGATCGGTTTGATGAACGTTCAGTTTGCGGTTAAAGGCGAAGACGTTTACATCCTGGAAGTGAACCCACGTGCATCTCGTACTGTGCCATTCGTTTCTAAGTGTATCGGCGAATCTTTAGCGAAAGTTGCTGCACGTTGCATGGCTGGTCAATCTCTTGAGTCGCAAGGCTTCACAACTGAGATTATTCCTGAACACTTCTCTGTCAAAGAAGCCGTGTTCCCGTTCAACAAATTCCCTGGTGTTGACCCGATCCTTGGCCCTGAGATGAAATCGACTGGCGAAGTGATGGGCGTTGGTAAAACATTTGGTGAAGCGTTCTATAAAGCTGTTTTAGGTGCAAATGAGCGTTTACCAGGTCTTCCAACTGAAGGTGAAGTCAAACACGCATTTATCTCTGTACGTGACTCAGACAAACCACGTGCGGCGGGTATTGCAAAACAATTGATTGACCTAGGCTTCAAGATTCTTGCAACTGATGGTACATTTAAAGTGATTAGCGATGCTGGTCTTGAATGTGAACGTGTCAATAAAGTGACTGAAGGTCGTCCTAACATTGTGGACCGTATTAAAAACGGCGAAATCCACCTTGTGATTAACACGACTGAAGGCAAAAAGGCACAAGAAGACTCATTCTCGATCCGTCGTTCAGCACTTCAAGGTAAAGTGTATAACACAACTACATTGAATGGTGCGGATGCAGTATGCCAAGCTTTAGCAATTAAATTGCCAATGGATGTATATCGTTTGCAAGACCTAACTAAAGGTTAATTCGCTTCCAAGAAGTCCCGCTACCTTCTTGGTGGCGGGCTTTTTTTTATTTATAGATTTTATATCTTTCAACTGACTTTTGAGGGACAACATGCAACGTTATCCTATGACACCTGAAGGCAAAATTGCCTTAGAGAAAGAATTACACCAACTGAAAACAGTGGATCGCCCACGTATTACAGCTTCAATTGCAGAAGCGCGTGAACACGGCGACTTAAAAGAAAATGCGGAATACCATGCAGCACGTGAACAGCAAGGCTTCTGCGAAGGCCGTATTCAGGACATCGAAGGCAAACTGGGTGCAGCTCAGGTGATCGATGTCAAAGAACTTGAACAGAATGGTCGTGTAGTTTTTGGTGTGACTGTCACGATTGAAAATCTGGATACTGAAGAACAGAAAACCTATAAAATTGTAGGCGATGACGAAGCAGACTTTAAGATCAACAAGATCTCAGTGAACTCGCCGATTGCACGTGGTCTTTTGGGCAAAAACGAAGGCGATGATGTGAAAATCAATACACCAAACGGTGAAGTTGAATACGAAATTGTGAAAGTTGAATATCTTTAAAATTTAAAGCTATTTAATTTAAAGCCCCTCGATTGAGGGGTTTTTTACCTTTATCCGCTTCCTACAAACGGATTAACTCTGTGCTTCTTTTAAAAACCCCGATGCAAATAAATTAAATGCATATAAGGCCTCAGTGAGTACTTGCTCAGGATGTTCGCTAGAAGCCACCCAGAGTGCTGCATTCATTGCTGCACCATTTAAAAATATCGCAGCAGCTTCTGGATCAACTGTTTTAATTCGGTCTACTGCCAATAATTGTTCAACACATTCACGCGTGGACTGCAAACATCTGTTTTGACTTGGCCAATGTGCAGGATCGCCTAGCACAGCCGGCCCGTCACGCAGCACAATGCGCTGGAATTCCGGATTTAAGGCATTTTGAATATAGGTCCGCCCTTCTAGCATCAATCCTTCCCACAGATCAGCAGGCTGCTCCAGATGCTGCTGGGCAGATGAAGCCATTTCCGAATCGATCTGGTCGACCACTGCAGCAAACAAGCCTTTTTTATCACCAAAATGGTGATACAACGCTCCACGAGTCAGCCCTGCTTCTGCCGTGAGCTTATCCATTGAAGTGCCAGCATAACCATATTCCGCAAACGCACGGCGTGCCACTTCTATCAGTTTCTTGCGGGTTTCCGCCATCTTTTGTTCACGAACAGACATGAATTACTTTACCTCATCATCATAAAAATTTTAATTGACATACGGACCGTATGTCAATTATGTTTACATACGTAGCGTATGTGAAAGTCAAGTTGCTTTCACTCACTGATAAATTAGATATTGAATGAGAATAGACATGACTAGAACTGCGATATTTCCCCAAGACCGCCATGCCCTGTATGAACAGCATGGTTATTCTGCTGCGATCAAATCGGAAGATTTACTCTTTGTATCGGGTCAGGTCGGTAGCCGTGAAGATGGCTCTCCTGAACCAGATTTCGAGAAACAGGTAGAACAGGCTTTTAAAAACTTAGCTGCAACTTTGGCAGCGGCTGGTTGTACTTTCGATGATATTGTTGATGTCACCACCTTTCACACTGATCCAGAACAGCAGTTCGAAAGCATCATGAAAGTTAAAAATCAGGTGTTTACACAAAAGCCTTATCCTAATTGGACAGCTGTAGGTGTCACGTGGTTAGCAGGTTTTGATTTTGAAATTAAGGTGATTGCTCGTATTCCTCCAGCATCGACCACAGCTTAATCATTGTTTTATGCGTGCGCGAATGTCTTTTAGATATTATTCAGCAAGTTTAAACCCCGATTAGGTATAATTTCTTATTCACTATTTTTTGTATCTCCCTTATGTCTGAAAAGTTAATTAATTCTCCTGTAAAGCATTGGTGTGAGTTCGAGTTTATTTCGAAAACGGTGAAAAATCCGAATATTCACATTAAAGGGAATTACTCATACTACTCAGCTTATTGGGATCAGGGTTTTGAGCGTTGTGTGGTACGTTATTTACATGATAAGCCTGCAACGCCTGAGAAGCCGATTGATCAGCTCTATATCGGCAATTTCGTCTGTTTTGGCGCAGAATGCGTGATTATGATGGGCAGCAACCAATTACACCGTACCGACTGGATTTCAGCATTTCCGTTCGATACACGGGGTTTTGAACTTGCGGGTGACACGATTATTGGTGATGGTTGCTGGATTGGTTCTCGTGCCATGATTATGCCCGGTGTAAAGCTTGGTGAAGGTGCTGTGGTCGCAACAGGTGCTGTTGTGACTGAAGATGTGCCACCTTATGCAGTTGTGGGCGGCGTATCTGCAAAAATCATTAAATACCGTTTCCCGCAAGAAGATATCGAAAAACTGCTTTCACTTAAAATTTACGATATAGATGAAAAGCAGTTTTTAAAAATGCGTGAGCAATTGCAAACGGATGATGTGAAATCACTGCTTAATTATGTACAAAGTTTGATCTAAACATTATATTTAATTCAAACCATTATTTTGAATAAATATGCATCTATCAACTAAGACACTTGAAAAACTTCGTGACTTAATCAATGAAATCACCGAATACCGATCAGGGCCAAAAATTATCGATTTTTTTGGTATGTTCGATTATCAAGATGTATATGGGCAAGGTTTTCCATCTAGATGGATGTACACAGATCTACGACTTTCTCAAATAAATGGCACACCAAAATTAGATATATGTATTAAAAACTTATTTAATCCTATAAATTATATTGAAGACTTAAATCGACTAGATAATTTAATTAACCCGAATCCTGCTTAAGCCAATGATTTCATAATTTGAATTGTTGGCTTATTTCGATGGGTTAATTGGTATGCACATAAAGAAGCATAAATCCCACTTAGAAATCCATGAATACTACGAGCTTTACTCGTCACTAAATTATATTGTCCTTTCAATAAACTGAATAACGTTTCTATTTTATTGCGCTGTCTTAAGTGATATTCATCTGATGCACAAACTTGTACAGACTGCATGTTCTTTCGATGATAGGTAATCAAATCAATACCTTGTTCTTTTAATCTATTTTTTAATTCCTGGCTGATATAGCCACGATCACCATAAAGCTTTGCTTCGAAACCTTCAACCAAATGTTCAACCATTTTTATGTCAGCAATATGCCCATTGGAGAAAGCGGAACGAACGATTTCACCGAATTGATTCATAACAACATGTAACTTACAGCCATAGAACCAGCTCATTGAGCTTTTACCACGGGATGCAATTTTGGCTAATGATTTATGACGTTGAATACGTTGATTTTTACAGACTGGTAGAGTCGTTGAATCAATCCATAAATATTGTTTATATTGACCTTTCATTACAGCTACATGTAAAGCATGTAGTGCTAATTGATGCATATTGATCAGGTGAATCATCCTTTGGTAACAGGGTAAGCTTTTAAATAAATGACTTTTATCCTGCTTCAACCATGAGAAGAATGCTTTGAAATTAATGAAATGGGAGCACTTATACCAAATGGCAATAAAGCAAATTTCAGAAAGTGTAAGTTGTGCAGTTCTGACTCTTAACGAATGATGGCTTTGTTTGAGAAATTTCCAATAAGTTGCTTCAAATTTCAGAAAGAAATCATCAATTACGCAGAATAATTCGGTACTATTGAACATCAGGACTAGGGCTTTAGGTTTTGTGTGGTAACTCAACTGATGGCTCTAGTCCTCTTATTTTTCAAGTCATTTTCTTATCCGCGATTCGGGTTAATTAAAGAGTTCAATAAATATCTACAATTCGACAAATATCAAATTACTAGAACCAACACTGAAATTAACCTTACACCTATTACAAAAATCAATCTTGATGAACAATTCCAATCAGATAATGAAAATATTGAAAATAACTTTATAAAACATTAATTTAAGTTTGATTACTCTCAGTTAAATCTCATCCCAACCTTAATGCCTGTAATCAAAAGTAGAATAATAGAAATTGAAAAAGCTTTTAAAGCTGAAGCATACCTTTCCGTTGTGTTATTAGCTGGTAGTACATTAGAGGGAATATTCTTAAATATTGCTTCTTTAAATCCAAGGGTTTTTAATACTTCAAACTGTAGCCCTAAAAAAGATGGCAAAGTAAAAAACTTCGATCAATGGACACTTCATAATTTCATTGAAGTATCTCATTCAATTAATTTAATTGAAAAAGATACATATCGATTTAGCAAAGAATTAAGAGATTTTAGAAATTACATACATCCTTTTCAGCAAATGACTGAAAAATTCTCACCTAGAGAACAAACAGCTAAAATTTGCCTACAAGTTTTGAAATCCGCTATCTCTGATATTCAAACCAATCAAAATAAAATTGGGGCATAAAAAAACCCACTCAATCGGAGTGGGTTTTTTCAGAATATGGTGGCTATGACGAGACTTGAACTTGTGACCCCCGCATTATGAGTGCGGTGCTCTAACCAACTGAGCTACATAGCCTTAAACTGTGCGCGCATTATGGGATTTTATGTAAATCACGTCAACCCCATATTGTGCTGTTTGATCAAAATTTGTTGAAGTGAGCCGATAAGCCGGGTTCTGTCGTGAACGATCATTCCTCTAGGCGCACAATCACTCATGCGCTCAAGCGACCTACCCGAATCCAGCATGGGCCATGCCTAATGGATTCCTATTTGGTCTTGCTTCCGGTGGGGTTTACCTCGCCATGAACTGTTACCAGCCATGCGGTGCGCTCTTACCGCACCCTTTCACCCTTACCTCCGATTCCGATTGCTCGAAACCATAATGAAGGCGGTCTTCTCTCTGCTGCACTTGCCGTCGGTTTACACCGCCCAGGCGTTACCTGGCACCTTGCCCTATGAAGCCCGGACTTTCCTCCCCTGCTTCAATCACGGAGATCTCCACAGCAGCGATCGTCTGGCTCACTTCGAGCGGCATAGTATCAAATATCGAGACTAATTGCTTGATGTTTTTTGAGCAGTCAGTTTTTCGTACTTGGCTTGCAGCTGTTCCTGCGTTTCGACATGATTCGGATCCAGTGGAATACAATCTACCGGACAGAACAATTGACACTGCGGTTGATCATGATGTCCGACGCACTCTGTACACAAATCTGGATGAATCTCATAAATGAGTTCACCCATATAGATGGCCTCATTCGGGCATACAGGTTCACAGACATCACAATTAATGCATTCATCGGTGATATATAAAGACACGCTACCAACCTTGTTGAAGTTTACGCTCGAAGGCATCGACCACGTTTGGTGGCACAAACTTGGTCACATCACCTCTTAATCGAGCAATTTCACGCACCAAAGTGGATGAAATAAAAGAATATTGCTCTGAAGGGGTTAAAAATACCGCTTCAAAGTGGGAGTCCAGCTGACGGTTCATATTGGCCAGCTGAAATTCGTACTCAAAATCAGACACTGCACGCAAACCACGCAATACAGCAGTCGCCTTTTGCTCACGGAAAAAATTGACCAGCAAACCGTCAAAACCTACAAATTCAACATTGTCCAAATGATTCAATGACTCTTTTGCCAATGCGACACGCTCTTCCAGACTAAATACCGGATTTTTATGATGACCGATGGCAATCGCTACCACAACTTCATCAAACATTCGCGCTGCGCGGGTTACCAAATCAATATGTCCATTGGTAATTGGATCAAAAGTCCCCGGATAAATCACACGAGTTTTAGACATCCATTTGTACTCTGTTTGTTATGTAGAATCTTATTTTAGCAAAAACTTGTTTTTTTGGTGAATAATCCTCATTAATTTAAAAAACTTCACCTTATTTCTAGTTGCGGTACAATAGCAGCACGTTTGGAAGTATCAGATTATGGCGAAAGCATCTATTGTAGTAAAAAAAAATAATGGCGGTACCATTGCACTGAATAAACGTGCCCGCCACGATTATTTTATTGAAGAGAAATTTGAAGCGGGGCTTTCATTAAAAGGCTGGGAAGTCAAATCAATGCGTGCTGGTCGCATGACCATCGTAGAAAGTTATATTACCTTTAAAAATGGTGAAGCGTTCTTGTTTGGTGCACAAGTTCAGCCCTTATTAAGCGCTTCGACCCATGTGGTGCCTGAAGCAACCCGTACCCGCAAGCTATTGCTGAATCGCCGTGAAATTGAAAAGTTGATGGGTGCAATTAACCAGAAAGGTTATTCCTGCGTACCACTGGCGTGTTACTGGAAAGGTCCACATGCCAAGCTGGAAATTGCCTTGGTGAAAGGTAAGCAGCTCCATGACAAACGTGCCACCGAAAAAGACCGTGACTGGCAACGTGATAAAGCACGAATTTTCCATAAATAATGGATTAAAAGTTGAATATAAAAAAACCTCCGCATTTGGAGGTTTTATTATAACTTTAAGCTTTACCGCCCAGTCTTGCCAGAGTCAGGGCAATATATTCCCCAAACCAGAACGCGGTTTTTAAATCACCTTCAGGTGGAGTCACTTCTACCGGTGCGTTATCTGACTGGGTCATTAAACCCAAAAAGCTCGACATCCGGTTTAGATCCGTGACGGCACGTCCTGTCGGCATTAATGGCAATCCACTCCATAGCATACCGTGCTGCATGGCAAACAGATTGATTTGCTGCAAGACCGCCAGCTTGTCGCCACTGAGTCCACCACCATTGGTAAAGGCTGCTGCCAGCTTACCCTGCCAGCTACGTGCCAGCCAGCGCTTGGAAGACTGTTCCATAAACAGCTTCATGGCAGAAGTCAGGCTACCCATATAGGTCGGACAGCCAAAGATAATCGCATCGGCGGCATCCAGTACATCCCAGTCTATATGTTCGACATTCATCATATGCACCTGAACACCAGTTTCGCGCGCACCATCGGCAATAAAATTTGCCACTTTAGCCGTGTGTCCATAAGGACTGTGATAAACAATCGCAACAGATTTGGAAGATAGGGACATAACGCTCAAAAGCCAAAAAATTCAGTTAAGTTTAACATTTTCATGCCATAAACACGAATGTCGCCATACGCCCTGTTTTTGGCTCACGGCGATAAGAAAAATACTCATCTGCTTGACGATAAGAACACTGCTCCCCACCCAATACGGTATTTATGCCATGTTGCTGCAAGATATAACGCGCAATCGCATATAGATCAGCATAATATTTACCTGCCTGTTCACCGGCCTGAAATGCACTGTCCAGTTCAGGATATTTACTACAAAAAGCAGCTTTTACTTCAGCGCCAATTTCAAAACATGGCTGACTAATGGCCGCCCCGAGCCAGGCCCAGGTCGGCGGAGTTTGCATGGCTGCGATGGTATTTTCGATAATACCTCCTGCGAGTCCCCGCCAACCGGCATGCAGATTGGCAACTTCTGTGCCATCAGCATTTCCCAGTACTACAGGCAAGCAATCTGCAGTCATCATCATTAAAGCATGTGCCTTGCTCTGCGTCACCAGACCATCTCCGACCAGTGCGGTAAATGGCATCTGCTCATTAATGCTATGACAGATGGTGCTATGCGTCTGGGTCATCCAGGTAATCTTATCTACGCCAAAGGCAGCGAAATCCTGCAATAAAGCCATACGATGCTGTTGTACCCGTAGCGCATTATCCTGCACATGCAAGGCCAAGTTAAAACCTGCAAGCTCAGGCTGTGCGGATGGCTGTACTTTCGCATGGTGAACGCGAGTCTGGCCGACATACACACCTTGTGGAAGTCCTGGTACAAATTGCATCTCGATTCCTTGCTTTGACGCGAGCTAAATAAAAAGATTAATAGGCTTTGTTTTCGGTACGCAGCACTTCAACCAGATTGGCAAAGTCTTCCGGCCACGGTGCTTCAAAGGTCATTTCTTCTTTGGTACGCGGATGGGTCAGACCGAGTTGTACAGCATGCAAAGCCTGACGCTTGAAGCCACGCAAAGTATCATCTAATAATTGCGATGCACCTGCAGGCATACGGACACGTGGCATATACACCTGATCGCCCACCAAGCCAAAGCCGATATAGCTAAAATGCACACGGATCTGATGGGTACGTCCAGTTTCCAGACGGGCTTGAACACGGGTAAAATGCTGGAAACGCTCTTTGACATTGTAATGCGTCACCGCGTCTTTACCACCTGGAAGTACGGTCATTTTCACACGATCCACCGGATGGCGTTTGATTGGTTCATCAATGGTACCGCCAGCAATAATATTGCCGTAAACCACCAAGTCATACAGGCGATATACTGATTTTTTCTCAAGCTGTTTGCTAAGAGAAAACTGTGCTTCCAGATTTTTGGCAACGACTAACAGACCGCTGGTGTCTTTATCGATACGATGTACCAGACCTGCACGCGCCAGTTCAGCCGATTTCGGATAGTGATGCAATAAAGCATTGACCAAGGTGCCAGAACTATTGCCAGCACCCGGATGCACCACCATACCGACTGGTTTGTTGATGACAATAATATCGTCATCTTCATAGATGATATCTAGTGGAATGTCTTCCGGCAGACTGCGCGTTTGCGCTTCAAGCTCAACATTTAAAGTCAGGGTTTCAAAACCATCACTTTTAAATTTCGGCTTAACCGGTTGACCATTCACCAATAAATTGCCATCTTTAATCCATTGCTTTAATTTTTCTCGAGAAAAATCGCTCCAGACCATTGCGGCAATCTGGTCGATCCGTTGCCCGATATAAGTTTCATCCAGTTGAAATTGCAACGATAAACGTGTTGCAGTTGCTTCTGAAGTATGGTTATCTGCATCCTCAGAATCTTCAAGTAAATTGAAATCAGTATCAGGGATATTAGAATTGGAAGATTGTGCTTGACTCATTTGCTCATTCAGACAAAAGTGGTTTAATAGTGCAATTGTAGCTCATTGCCCGTATTAACAGAGGAATTTTTATGTCGCTACCACATTATAAAATGACAATGCTTGCTGTGACGTTAGGCATTGCATCGGCAATGGTAGGCTGTAGCAGTAATCCAAAAAAAGAAGTCGTGGATAAAGGTCCGGAATCTAGCGAACAGGTTTATATTCAAAAAGCACAGAAAGCGCTAGATCGTAATCAATATACCGATGCAGCAAAACAGTTAGAAGCGCTGGAAACTTATTTCCCAACCAGTCAATATGCCCCGCAAGCGCAGCTTGAACTGTTGTATGTAAAATTCCAGCAAAAAGATTATGAAGGTGCGGTCGCACTGGCAGAGCGTTTTATCCGTCTGAACCCGCAACATCCAAATGTCGACTATGCCTACTATGTACGCGGTGTCTCAAATATGGAACAGAACTATAACGGCCTGCTGCGTTATACCTCGCTGAAACAGTCGCATCGTGATGTCAGCTACCTGAAAGTGGCTTACCAGAATTTTGTTGATTTCATTCGCCGCTATCCATCTAGCACTTATGCAGTGGATGCAGCACAGCGTATGCAGTTTATCGGTCAGGAACTGGCTGAGCATGAAATGAACGCAGCACGTTTCAACATCAAGCGTAAGGCTTATCTGGCAGCAGTTGAACGTGGCTTGTGGGTGATTGAACATTATCCTCAAACTCCGCAGATTCCAGAAGCACTGGCAACGGTTGCTTATGGCTATGCTCAGCTAGGTGATAAAGCGACTTCTCAGCAATATGTGGATGTATTAAAGCTGAATTATCCGAATCTGGTGAAATCAGATGGGACGGTGAATCTGCGTGCAGCGCGTAGTGAAGGCAGCTTCTTTAACCGCGCGACACTGGGTATTTTTGGTAAAGAAGCCAAGACTGTAACCGACACCGATGCACAATCGGATACGCCAGAAACTGAAAAGCGCAGCATCACCAATCGCATTTCATTTGGTTTGCTGGATCGTCCTAAAACGGCTGAATAAAGCTAAAGAAGGCCGGCAGCATCAGCAAATAAGACAGCGCTTTACAGGTGCATTTTCCTCAAGGGCAAGGTATCATACTTGCCCTTTTGCGTTGTCTTGCCCAGGCTTGAACAAAACGTGCAAAAGGTATACAAAGGAACTTGAAATATTCAATGTCCAACTAGACTATTTTCATTTTTTCAGTGATTTAGACCTTAGATTCCAGCACGAGAAGCTCAGCAGACCATGGCCATTCCTCAACATACGATTGATCAGATTCTCGATCGCACCGATATTGTCGATGTGATTGGTCAATTCGTAAAACTGAAAAAAACAGGCCGTACCTATTCAGGCTGCTGCCCTTTTCATCAGGAAAAATCACCGTCTTTCCACGTCTATCGTGACAAACAGTATTTTCACTGTTTTGGCTGTCAGGCCAACGGTAATGCCATCCGTTTTTTAATGGACATTGGCAGCCGTAATTTTGTCGAAGTGATGAAAGACCTGTCCAGCCAGACGGGCATCGAACTGCCTAAAGACAATACTGATTCCAATAAATTAAAATATAAACGTGAAGCAGCCAAACCCAAAATCGTGCCTGCTCAAACTGCACCACAAACTCAGCCGCAACAGAATAACGCTCCAACAGAAAATAATAATGCTGCATCTACGGCGAGTTTCGATCCATTTGCAGAGTTTCAGACAGTCGAACAGGATTTTTATGGTGACCCTTTTGCTTCTTTTGAACACCTACCGATGGCGGAAGTTCAGCAAGACGGTAACCTCTACGACCTGCTAGAAAATATCGCGCAGTTCTATGAGCGCCAACTCCCAAATAGCCCGAGTGCCCAGCAATACTTCAAGCAGCGTGGTCTGACTGCAGAGACCATTGCCTATTGGCGCTTAGGCTATGCGCCTGAAGACTGGCAACATCTGGAAAAAGCCTTTCCTCAGGATATTGAGGGCTTAAAACTTTTAGGTCTGATTCGCACCAGCGACAGTGGCCGTGATTTTGACCTGCTGCGTGAACGAGTCATTTTCCCGATCCGTGATACCAAGGGCCGTGTGGTCGGCTTTGGCGGCCGTGCCCTGAATGACGAGATCAAGCCGAAATACATCAACTCGCCAGATTCTGAAGTCTTCCATAAAAACCAGTTGCTGTATGGCCTCTATGAGGGCCGCAAACAGAAAGCCCAAGAATGGCTGATGGTCGAAGGCTATATGGATGTGATTGCGCTTCAGCAATATGGCATTCATGGCGCAGTAGCCACTTTAGGTACAGCCAGTAATACAGATCATCTGAATATTCTGTTCAAGCAGAGCAATCGGCTGACCATTGCCTTTGACGGAGACGCTGCCGGTCAAAAAGCAGCGCGCCGTACCTTGGACATTGCCCTGCCCCTGCTGAATGATGGCCGAGAGCTGAAGTTCTTTGTTTTGCCCGCTGACCATGACCCAGATTCATTGATCCGTCGTGAAGGGATAGAAAACTTCAGACGCTTGCTTGAACAGGCACCGTTGATGTCGGACTTCGTGTTTGCCCATTTGACCCAAAATCAGGACATCACCACACCTGAAGGCAAGAGTCAGGTTATGGGTGAACTAAAAAATCTGACCGAGTTACTGCCCAAACACGGTTCCTTCCGTTATCTGCTGCAGCAATTTTTCCGTGAAAAACTGGGCTTTAACCGTAAATGGCAACCCAAGGTCAATACGGATGCATCTTTAAGCTTTAGTACTAAAATTGATGCTGAAGAATATGTGATTGCGATCTTGATGAATCATCCTTATCTGTATATTCATTTTGAACCGCTGCGCGCGCTGGTGGCAGAAGATCAGCTGCTGTTTAAAATTCTGAACATTCTGAATGTGATTTTTGATGACTTGCCAGATGACCCAGAACTGTCGATCTATTATGTGCTCGGTGCCTGCGCAGCCCATCATCATGAACTGCAGCATATTCTGCAGCATGCCAATGTCAGCGATTACACCTCATCACCAGAACAGGCCGACAAATTGGCGGCTGATTTTTCAACCAAGCTGCAATATCAGTGTTTAAAAAACAAGATTAAATCCAAGAAATTTAACAGCATTGCTGAAATGAAAAACCTGAAAATGCAGATTTATGAAATTGACCGCAAACGCTCGATGACCCTATTAGAAGACTGATTTTCCACATCATTTATTCTTATGAATCAAAGGAAGTCGGTGCTAGATCTCAGTATTATTTATCATTTTCTCAAATAATCAGGCTGGTTTTTTATGTTGAAGTAATAATCAGCAAAGAACCAAGCCTCTCATCATACTGATTAAAATGAATGCCTGGATTTACGACGTTTCGCAACTACATTGCCCAGTTCTTCCTGTAACAGCTCAAAATAGGCAGGGTCTTCTGCTTTGGCTGCTTCACGCAGCACAATAGAGGTTGGATGTAACAGTTTTTGGGTCAAACGATGTGAAAACTCGGCCAGTACAGTATCTGCCTTTTCACCCTTGGCAATACGCTGCATTGCCAATGCCAGCTCTTCCTGACGTAATGTTTCCCCGTGGTCACGGTAGGCATGAATGGTCGCCCCGGCCTGTTTGACCTTCTGCTGGGTCATCAGTTCTGTAGCCAGCTGATTGACCATGATCTCAGCTTCAACCGCCGCTTGACGGCGCTGTGCCAGATTTTCCTCAATGACACTTTGCAGATCATCGACCCCATACAGATAAACCCCGTCCAGGCTTTCTACTTTGGCATCAATATCACGCGGTACGGCCAGATCGACCAACAGCATCTGCTGGTAACGGCGTTTTTTCAGTGCAGCCTTCACATCGGCAAAATGGATCACCTGATGTAAACTGCCGGTACAACTGGAAATGACATCGGCCCGATGCAGATTTTCTGCAAGCTGATCAAAATCTATAATTTCAACTTCAACCCGATGTGCAATTTCCTGCGCCAGAATATCCGCACGTTCACGGGTACGGTTACAGATAATGATCTTGCCCACCCCCATCTCTGCGAGGTGTTTGGCCACCAGACTGTTCATCTCCCCGGCTGCTACCACCATAATGGTCAGCTTGTCCGGATGACTAAATACTTGCAGAGCAAGTTGTGCCACCGCATAGCCCATCGAGACCGCATGACTGCCGACAGCCGTTTCTGAGCGCACGCGTTTGGCGGCATAAAAGGCATATTCAAAAATTCGGTTGAGATTGCGCGATACCGTATGGGAGTCTTTGGCCAGAGAAAGTGCAGTTTTGACCTGCCCCAGAATTTGCGGTTCGCCCAGCATCAGTGAATCCAGACCACTGGCAACACGCATTAAGTGAGTTACTGCCTGGGCATTTTCATAACGATAGACATGATGTTGCAGTTGCTTGACATTCACCCCATTTTTTTGGGCGAGCCAGTTCAGCACCATGTCAGCATTTTCAGACATGGCGTAAACTTCGGTCCGGTTACATGTAGACACCACCACCATGTCGTTCAGTTCAGGGTGTTGGCTTTGCTCGGCAAGAATGGCACTTAACTTTTCAGGGTTAAACGCCACTTGTTCGCGCAGTTCTACAGAGGCAGTTTGATGGTTGACACCCAATGCAAAGAAAGACATATCAGGTCATCATTTCACTAAATTTATGCTATTGTGCAACATCGGTGTCATAAAAAGCATTACTTGGATCAATAAAAAATTGCGTCAAACAATTAGCCGTATCAACGGCCCTACAATTAAGCAATATTCTACCACATTCCTACTGGTGGGTAGCATGGCTTCGACTGCGCATCTTTATGCAGCGGAAGCAGTTTACCATGCAAATCAAAATTATGATGCGATAAAACAAAGTATGATGGCTGAGTTTGCCATCGCTGCACATGACATTCCGACTGCTTTGCACAACTATACGGTGCTGGCGATCAAGAGCAATTCCACTTCAGTCAAGCAGCGTGCACTGAATGTCGCGCTGGAACATGATGACCTACAGGCAGCACTAGATATCTCCACGCACTGGGTGGTACAAGAGCCACAAGACGTCCCTGCTTTATTTTATTTATCACATATTGCCCTTAAAGCGCATGAATATGAGCTGGCTGCTGAGACCTTAGAAAAAATCCTGCAAATTGATGACAGTGCCGATCTGGAAGAAATTCTTGCCGGAATTTCACCGGAAGGCACAGAGGATCGTACTTATCTGATTCAGGCCTTAAGCACCACTAAAGCCAAGGACAATCCATCTATTCTGGTGCTAGTGGCCGGTCTGGAAGCACAAAATGGTCAGCTTGAACAGGCTTTAAATACAGTTAACCGCGCCTTAAAAAAACGTCCGAATGCGACCGGCTATATCCTGATGAAGGCCAATCTGCTCAATGCACTCGGCGATACTCAGGCGACACTGCAATGGTATGAAAAATCCAGCCGTAAACACCGTAATAATCTGGATGTACGTCTGGCCGAAGTCAAATATCTGGTCAAGCTGAACGAAGCGACTTTGGCTCTGAAAAAACTGCAAGACATTCTAAAAAAATGGCCGACTGCTGAAGAAGCCCTGTTTATTGCCGGACTGACCAGTATTGACCTGGAAGAATACGAGAAAGCCGAAAAATATCTGGTCGAACTGCGTTATTCTGCGCAATATCAAAACGAAGCCTATTATTACTTGGCGGTGAATGCAGAACGCAAACAGCATTATGAAACGGCGAAAGCTTATTATCGTCTGGTCGATGGCAGTCTTTACACCGTCTCACGTCGCAACATGATCTCGATTTTCGCCCAGCAGGATAAGCTGCATGATGCGCTGCGTTTCTTAACCCAGGAAAGGGTGAATTATCCACAACATGCCAGCTTCCTCTATCTAGCTCAGGCGGATATTTTGACGCGCATGCAGAATAAAAAAGCTGCGATTCGCCTGTTGGAAGAAGCCAGCAAAAACCTGCCGGATGACCCTGAACTGGTCTATTCGCAAGTTCTGTTGCTGGATCCCCATCAGGATCGCGTCAAGCTGGATGAACTACTCAGCACTTTACTTAAAATTGAACCGAACAGTCCGACCTATCTGAATGCCTATGCCTATACCCTGGCGATGCAAAACCGTCGCCTCGAAGAAGCACGCCGCTATGTCGAACAGGCACTAGAATATGCACCAGAACAGGCATCGATTCTGGATACCTATGGTTATATCTGTTATTTACAGAATGACTTCACCACAGCTGCGGATGTGTTATACAAAGCCTATCAATTGAATCCGAATGTGAAGATTGGGGTACGTTATGCCCGTTCCTTGTACATGAAAGGTGATCTACAACACTTCCACCAAGTGTTACAACAATTACAACAAAACCATCCAAATGACCCAGAATTGAAACAACTTAATTCGCTATTGTTAGCACCTCAAACCAAAACGAGTTAATTAATTTATGCGCAATTTGAGCCAATTGGGCTGCTGTGCCTTTGCAGCCACTGCTTTATTTTTAACTGGCTGTCAGCAGATGATCAAGCCACATGCGCCTGCCACCCCGTCTGTACAGGCAGAGAATCAATTTCAGCTGCAAGGTAAAATTGGCGTTCGCACCCCTCAACAGACTGGCAGCGCATTCTTTACCTGGGTACAACAGCAGGAAGAATTTGATATTGAGCTCAGCGGTATTTTAGGCGTCGGTAAAACCCAGATTTCTGGCACACCGGGACAAGTGACCTTAAACAGTGCCAAAACAGGTCTGATTCAGGCAGCCAGTGCCGAAGAGTTACTGCAACGCGCAACAGGCTGGCAAGCGCCGATCAGTTATTTAGTCGATTGGGTACAAGCCCGCCCTGCCACCACGACTGCCAAATTACAAAAAGACGATGCGCAGCGGATTAACCAGATTATCGAACAGGGCTGGACGGTCGATCTCAATTATAATGCGCAGGCCAAAATGCCAAACCGCTTGATTTTAAAGCAGTCACTTGAAAATGGTGCGGAAAACCGTATTACAATGATCATTGAAAACCGTTAATTGACCTGATTCCAGCCCATGATAATTCGTGTTCCTTCGCCTGCTAAACTGAATTTGTTTTTACATATTACCGGTCGCCGTGAAAATGGCTATCATGAACTGCAAAGTATTTTTCAGTTGATTGACCTGTATGACTGGCTGGAGTTTGAACAAAGCGCTGATGATGCGGTTCAGATAGAAGGTCTGGCCTCCGTCGATCTGCAACAGAATTTAATCTATCGGGCGATACAGTTGTTGAAGCCCTATGCTAAGACGCTCTCTGGACTAAAAATTCGTCTGGAAAAAAATATCCCGATGGGTGCAGGTCTCGGTGGCGGCTCTTCCAATGCAGCGACGACCCTGATTGTGCTAAACCAGCTCTGGCAGTGCGGTTTAAATGTTGAACAACTGGCAGAGCTTGGGGTCAAGCTAGGCGCAGATGTGCCAATATTTGTGCATGGCAAAAATGCCTGGGCGGAAGGTATTGGCGAACACTTAACATTCATAGACTTAGATCAAAAAAAATTCATTGTGTTAAAACCTGATTGTTTTATCAGCACTCAACTGCTTTTTTCGCAAAAAGCATTGACAAGAGACACGAAGAGCACTAAATTTTGCGCCTATCAGGAAACGCCATCTGATTTTGGAAATAACTTTGAGCCACTGGCAAGAAGCTTATATCCTGAAGTCGATGAAGCAATGCAATATCTCGACCAGTTCGGTAGAGCAAAGCTTACAGGTACAGGTGCTTGTGTGTTTATTGAAGTCACTGAAAATCTGAATATCGAAGATATTCTTGCAAATGCACCATGTAAAGCTTACCTGGTCAACAGTTTACAAGAATCACCTTTAGTTCAGTTTAAAGTGTAGATAGGGGTATCGCCAAGTGGTAAGGCACCGGGTTTTGATCTCGGCATCCGTTGGTTCGAATCCAGCTACCCCTGCCATTTTCCACCTGTAGATGTACTGTATTAGGGGTATCGCCAAGTGGTAAGGCACCGGGTTTTGATCTCGGCATCCGTTGGTTCGAATCCAGCTACCCCTGCCATCTTACAGTCATCAAATTAGGGGCGTCGCCAAGTGGTAAGGCACCGGGTTTTGATCTCGGCATCCGTTGGTTCGAATCCAGCCGCCCCTGCCATTTTCTCGAAAAAAGACAGAACACTCATTTGCTGTAAGACTGTTAATTTACCTTGACACTTTACCGCAAAAATATTAAAGTTCTGCCGCATTAGGGGTATCGCCAAGTGGTAAGGCACCGGGTTTTGATCTCGGCATCCGTTGGTTCGAATCCAGCTACCCCTGCCATCTATTCCCATATATCCCAACCGCCAAGGGTGCTTCATGCCCAATCTTGTCGTTTTTAGTGGATCTGCGCATCCACAATTCGCTCAAAAAGTCGTAAGTCACTTACATATTCCTCTAGGCGCTGCCTCTGTAGGTCAGTTCTCTGACGGTGAAATTGCTGTCGAGATTACTGAGAACGTTCGTGGTAAAGACGTATTTATCGTACAACCTACTTGTGCCCCAACTAATGATAACCTAATGGAAATCTTGGTGATGGCTGATGCTTTGCGTCGTGCAAGTGCGGGTCGTATTACTGCCGTGATTCCTTATTTTGGTTATGCTCGTCAAGACCGTCGTCCACGTTCAGCACGTGTTCCAATCACTGCAAAAGTTGTAGCAGACATGCTCACTACTGTAGGCGTTGACCGTGTGGTGATGATCGACTTGCATGCTGACCAGATCCAAGGCTTCTTCGATATCCCTGTAGACAACATCTACGGTACACCAGCCCTACTTGCTGACTTGCGTCAACAATCGCATCACAACCTGATGGTGGTTTCACCTGACGTGGGTGGTGTAGTGCGTGCACGTGCTGTTGCGAAACAGATGGGCGATATAGATCTTGCAATCATCGATAAGCGTCGTCAAAAAGCGAATGAATCACAAGTGATGCATTTGATTGGCGATGTAAAAGATCGTGATTGTGTCATCGTTGATGACATGGTAGATACTGCTGGTACGCTATGCAAAGCTGCTGATGCATTGAAAACTTTCGGTGCTCGCAAGGTTGTTGCATATGCAACGCATCCAGTACTTTCTGGTAAAGCGATTGAAAACTTAAAGAATTCTGTGATTGATGAACTGGTTGTGACTGATACCATTCCTCTTTCTGATGAAGCTTTAGCACTGGGCAAGATTCGCCAGGTTTCAGTAGCCAGTATGGTTGCCGAAACGATTCGTCGTATTAACAACGAAGAATCTATTAGCGCAATGTTCGATTCTTATCTATAATAGAGCGCTGAATTTTCAAAGCCCTGCCATTTGGTAGGGCTTTTACTCACCAGACTGGTCGCAAGTCTGGTTCATTTAACTTAAATAGGATGTCTATCATGGCAAACTTCGTATTAAACGCAGCAGCACGTGAAGAAGCAGTTCAAGGGAAAGGTGCGAGCCGCCGCCTTCGTCTTCAAGCTAAAGTTCCTGCAATCATCTACGGTGGTGAAGCTGCTCCTGTAGCAATTACTGTTGAGCTTCGTCAGCTTGTTAAATTCTTAGAAAACAATTCATTCTTTGAAGAAGTTATCGAAATTGATGTAGACGGTAAAGTTGAAAGCGTGAAAATCCAAGCGTTACAACGTCACCCAGCTAAAAACACACCAATTCACGCTGACTTCAAACGCGCATAAGTGTTAATGGTGTAATTAGTGTCAAATATTTCACTGATTGTTGGTTTGGGTAACCCAGGTTCTGAGTATGCCCAAACCCGCCATAATGCAGGCTTCTGGTTCGTAGAACGCCTTGCAGACCAATATGGCATTACCCTCAAAAAAGACCCAAAATTCAATGGATTTAGCGGTCGTGGCAATATCGAAGGTCAAGACGTCCGTCTTCTTCTACCGACAACCTTTATGAACCTTTCCGGTAAAAGTGTTGTTCCTTTCGCCAAATTTTACAATATCGCACCTGAATCGATCCTGATTGCCCATGATGAACTGGACATGAATCCTGGTGTCATTCGCCTGAAAACTGGCGGTGGTCACGGTGGTCATAATGGTCTACGCGATATCGTTCCGCATATTGGTTCAAACTTCCATCGCCTGCGTATTGGAATTGGTCATCCTGGTGCCAAAGACCGTGTTTCCGGTCATGTGCTCAGTAAAGCACCTAGCAGCGAACAGAACTTAATGGATGATGCGATTTCCCATGCCCTCGCCCGCACAAAAATGCTGGTGAACGGTGAAGTACAGCAAGCCATGAATCAAATCAACGCATATAAGCCGAACTAAACATTCAAAAATTGCTGGACAATTCCGCTTGCCAGAAAGTTTATTTAAGCGCAAAATGCGTTTGCTCGATTGTTCACCATACAGCAAGCAAGATTGATTTAACCAAATGATCAAACTCTTAGGTCAACTCAGGGGACGCTAGCCATGCTATCTCGTTTATTAAAATGCAAAATTCACCGCGCTCACGTTACACATGCAGAACTACACTATGAAGGTTCATGTGCAATTGATGGCGTTTTGATGGATTTGGCTGGCATTCGTGAATACGAAGAAATTCATGTGTGGAACGTGACCAATGGTAAACGTTTTGCAACTTATGCAATTCGTGGCGAAGACAACTCAGGCATCATTTCAGTGAATGGTGGCGCTGCGCATCAGGCGGATGTAGGCGATATCGTGATTATTGCAACCTTTGGCGATTTCAGTGAAGCTGAAGCGAATGCCCATCAGCCTCGTTTGGTTTATGCTAACCCAAACAATACAGTCAGCCACACTGCCAACTGTATTCCGGTACAAGTTGCATAAGCTGATCAGACCAGATACCTAAAAGCTCGCACATCGCGGGCTTTTTTAATACCGGAACATTGACCTATTTAACTGCCTTCTCGCCAGCTTTTAGAGCTTTCACAGTTTAAGGGTTTTAATTTTTGATCCAGCAAATCAAATAACAAGGCCTCACCATTTTCCTTCACCTTCAGCTCTGCAAATTTGGCGTTACGATAACAAGGCTCCAGACCTTCGGCAAACATGAAACTGTTGGCAGCAGGATACAAAGCTTCAAAAGTATTGCGTGGGTTTTTCAGCATTAATCGGGCTACACGTTCCGATTGATTGAGTGCACTTCGATCAAAACTGGTTTTAATAACTCTGCGCTGCTGATCCAGCTGCACATAACTCATTACATGTGATTGATTTTTAAAATCTTCAATCTTTATGTCAGAAACAGGCTGTTCGGAACCATTCCCCGCTGCCACTGCGCTAAAATGCAGATCATAGTTCAGTACCATATAATCCCCTTGCAGGATCGAACGCGGATCGACTGGTGCCAACTCGACAAAGATACTGTCGCTTTTGGCCAGATGCCATTCATGCTGGACAATTAAACCTACGAATAAAGCAATACTAAAAATACTAAGATGCAGTGCCATAAACTTTTTCATCATGAGACCACTCCTGCTTTCAGCTGGAACTTCGGTGAACTCAACACATAAGCCAAAAGCAACACCAGCACACCTGAGGCAAAAATACTGACACTTTTAAATAAAAAACTTAGTCCCAGATTGTAATACAGCAGCCATAACCAGAAGATCAGTAGCAAAATGGTCAAGGCTTGCATCAATCGTTGTTGATTCACCATGGCCCAAGCCATAAACACTAAAATGATAAAAATTTCAAAGTAACCCAATGCAATCAGCAGAATTCCCGCAGCAGGAATGAGCCAGAGTTGAATTCGTGAAAATTGCTTGAGATGAATCCCGACAAAACTCAATAGCCAGAAAGCTGGCAAAATATAGAAAATAATGGCTTCATCTATACCGCGTGGCTGCAATTGCTGAGCCACACCAAATTGCAGTAAACATTGAAAAATAGCCGTCACCACCAAAATACTAATCATCCATAAATTCATGCTTTTGGCATAAGCTGAAGCGAGCCAGTATCTCGCAGTAAGCAAAGCTCCTGTCAGAATGCTGTAATTCAGCAGCATGATCCACGTCAGCAGGCGCTGATCCTGAAAAAATGCATGTTGGTCGACCAGAACTGCAATTCCCAGTATATGTGCAAGTAACAACTGCAACAGCACCACCAGCCAATGCATACGACTCATGATAGTCAGCAGCGTAATGCCGACTTGTATCAGCCAGATTAGTAATAGACTCTCTGTGAGTAATTGAGTATGAATCAATACCGCGGCCTGACCGCAAACCCATAAACAATAAGCCAATTGCCGCAGAAAAACTGAGGGCTTGCTACGAATCAACCACCAGGCGACTGCGATAAAAATGATTCCCATCAGAATCGAAAAACTTTTCCAATAGGTCAGCAACAGCATGGCCAAGATCACACCAGCAATCCACGCGCCCAGAGCCAATGGAATGACCGAAAACCGGCTCTTGGGCAACAGCTTGATCAGCAGACCTGTAATAGCTGCGAACCAGCTGAATATCAGCAAAGCTAGTATCAATAAGCCAGCGGCAGAATCCTGTAAATATTGCTGAGTGAGATCAAAAATGAGAACACTAAAACTCAGGGCCAGTCCTGCAACAAGCAAACTGGTTTCAAGCTGTTGCTTTCGGGTATAGAAATAAACACTGAATAAAATAGGCAGAACCAGCACCGAAGCCAAATACCAGATCGAATCCGAGTCGATAAACCGGAACATACTTACTACTGAAATAAGCACCACGACAGCGATAAACAGATAGCGCAAAACCGGATAATAACGTAAGGCATAGATCATACTTAGCCCGGTCAACAGATTCAGACCGAGCAGATAAAGAGTTTCAGCACGCACCAGCCAAAAGCTTTGTTTAAAATAAAAATAGAGTGCTAACTGGCTGACCACACAAAATAATGCAAAGATCCCAATATTCGGCCGATACAGCCAAGGCAGCAACAGCAAAGCCCAAAGCAGAAATAACTGATAACTGTCAGCACCAGTCTGATAAATCTGTCCAATCACGGCCAGACTTAAGCCCAGCATTAGACCCGATACAGTATCCAGACTTTGTCTTAACTTTTCCCGCGCAGTGAAACGCACACTCAGCAATGCTGAACCCAGCAATAAAATTTGAGGAATAAACAGCTGGACAAATTTGGGCAACATCCACCAGTTTGCTGCCAGCAGATACACGATACTGACAGCGATCAGCGCCAGCCCAATGATTTGAAGAATTTGAATCACAGCAGGTTGAATAAATAACAGCGGGGAAAATGGACGATCTGGTGATGGTACTGTTCTGGACATGCTAATCTGTTCAATTTTTATTTGATTTCACCTTAGCATGATTTTTGCAGGATATGCCAGGCAGGAACAGTCCAAGTATGCTGTACATTTTTAAATCAAGATTTGATAAATTCCGTACCCTGCAATCATGAGCAGAATCATGCCGCACAATGCCAGCAAATGTGGATAGAGTCGAGAATGGGATAAGTGGTTGAAACCCAAATACACCACAGACAAAGTCAGAAAATCCAGGAGAATCCAGCTCAAAGTCAAAATAATTAAACTTAAATCAAGATCAGGAGTAATCCCGATAAACTGCGGGAAAAAAGCCGCAAAGAAAATAATGTCCTTCGGATTAGAAATACCAACCAAAAAACCTTGTCGAAAACCACCATGCACAGGAACTAGATTCTCCTGAGCTTGCTCCTGCTGCTTAAAAATAACTTCACGGAAAATCTGCCAGCCCAGATAGCCAATATATAAACAGCCCAGCAGCTTGATCGCATCCAGCCATTGCGCATTAATGACCAACAAACCTTTTAGACTCAATACCGATAAGGCAATTAACACCAGAGAGGCGAAATTGGTACCAAAAATGGTTCTTAAAGCCGCCGCATAACCACCTTTTAAACCGGCACTGGCCACCAGCAACATCACTGGGCCAGGTGTAGCGATCATCACCACAACAGCCAGACAATATAAGAAATATTCACTAATATTCATGCTATTCCCTCAGCTATTGTTGTTTTTGTGTATAAAAAAGAGGACTTAGTCCTCCTCTTGTATATGAATCAGATGCTGACTGATGCCATCTGCCCGCAGAAAAGCCAGATCATAACTGGCGGTAGCCAAGGCCAAGATCCGGCGCTCAAACTCGTCCCAGAGCGGACGCACCTGCTTATAATGGATGCCTAAACCACTATCGTCGGTAAAATGCCGTTTTTTTTCACAGAGCTTTAAAGCATGATACAGCTTGCGCCCTTTGGAAGCATCATCACGCAAGCGCACCCGTTTCGACAGCACAAAGGCCTGCACTTTGACAAGATCGGCATGCGGTAACAATGGCACCAGAATCTGATCCAGCTGTGCATCCAGTCGCTGCCACACAGCTCGATGCTGCTCAGCACTATACGTATTCCAGTGAATCACTTCATGATTAAAACGGCGGCAACCACGACATACCGCATCACCAAATACGGTCGAGCAACGCCCTGCACATGGGGTTAAAGACGCAATACGACGATCTGAACTCAAAACACACTCCAACGATACTGCAAATTTCAGTATCTGCATCACTGCACAAAATCCTGGGTCGGGCATGACTATACACGCTCTCCCCCATGAATTGAAGCCTGTTAAAAGACTTGCGTTTTACTCGCTTATTCACTCGAATCAAGCTAAAATATGCGCCTTTCAAATTATCATGCTACGTTGGAGTATTCCATGAACGCTACTGTAGAACAGCTTGCACCTGTAGAACAGCAAGCGACGACTGGTTGGGTTGTTGCCGCACTTTATCAATTCAAAGAAGTTCAAGATCCTGCCGATCTTCAGCAACGTCTTTTGGACCTGGTAAAATCCATCAACCTTTGCGGTACTCTAATTGTGGCAGGTGAAGGCATTAACGGTACGGTTGCAGGCGACCGTGCATCGATTGATCAAATTCACCAGTTCCTTCTAAATGAAGGTTTTAACGAAATGGAATACAAAGAATCTGACAGTTCTGAAAAGCCATTCCGTAAGATGAAAATTAAATTAAAAAAAGAAATCGTGACTTTAGGCGTGGAAGTAAAACCGCGTGATTTAGTCGGTCACTATCTTGATCCAAAAGAATGGAACGAACTGATTGCACGTGATGACGTGATTCTGGTCGATACACGTAACGATTACGAATACAAAGCCGGCACTTTCAAAGGCGCAATTGACCCGAAAACTGAAAGCTTCCGCGAATTCCCTGAATACGTGAAAAATAATCTGGAACAGCACAAAGACAAGAAGATTGCGATGTTCTGTACAGGTGGTATTCGTTGTGAAAAATCAACCTCTTTACTTCTTCAAGAAGGCTTCACTGAAGTTTATCACCTGAAAGGCGGTATTTTGAAATACCTGGAAGAAACCCCGGCTGAAGAAAGCATGTGGGAAGGTGAATGCTTCGTGTTTGATGGTCGTACTGCCGTAACGCACGGTGTTGAAGAAGGCCAAAACACCAAGTGTCATGCGTGTGGCTGGCCTTTACTTCCAGAAGAAGTTGCACTCCCAAGTTATGAACATGGTGTCTCTTGTGTATACTGTATTGACAAAACTACGGAGAAACAAAAAGAAGGTTTCCGTATGCGTCAATCACAAATTTTAGCGGCGAAACGTAAACGTCTTTAATTCTATCTTTTGTAATAAAATCATATAAAAACCCTCTTCGGAGGGTTTTTTGTTTACATAAAAATTACAACTGTAATAAAACTCTTACCAATCCTTTACCAAGAACCTCATTTTTTTTCAAACAAGATTGTTAGTCTAATGATACGGTGATTTACATGCTAAGTCTTTCATTATTAACTGAAATTTTTAAATGAAAAGGAATATAAAATGCCAGGCTCACTTGCTCAAGATTCAGAAAATCTGGTTCATTTCCAACCTCAAGAAAATATAAAGCTGCAACGACTTCATCAAATTACTGAGGAGCTTGAACATCAGTCACATTTATTTGTCGTTATTCTGGGAACGGTTATTGGCGCGATTTTGGCGCTGTTCATTGGTTACCATATTAATACCGGTATCATACATTTTATCCTGCTGAGTATTTTGCCGGTGTGCTTGGCCTATTTCTTACGTAAAGTTTATATTTATACGCTGACGCATAGCTGATTCTGTCTGAGCATTTATATTCCAAGACTTTACCGCACCAAAAATACTGCTTAGGATACAGGCAGTATTTTTTATTTTGCCAATCATATGAATCTCACTGAATGGATTATTTCCATCATGGAGCAACTGGGCTACTGGGGCATCGCCCTGCTCATGTTCCTGGACAATGTCTTTCCGCCTATCCCGTCTGAAATCATTATGCCTTCTGCGGGCTATTCAGCTTCTCAAGGTGAGCTGGTACTGGTTGGAGTAATCATAGCTGGCTGTATCGGCTCCTTACTAGCAGCTGCTTTGCTGTACTGGATTGGCTATAAATTCAACCATGACTCTATTTTTAAATTTGTCGATCGTTATGGCAAATATTTATTTATTAAATCAGAAGATGTAAAAAAATCATTGAACTGGTTTGAGCAATATGGTCACCGGATTGTGTTCTTTGGCCGCATGATTCCGGCTGTTCGCTCCTTGATCAGTATTCCTGCAGGTATGAGTCATATGCCTTTCTGGAAATTTATGTTCTATAGCGCACTTGGAACCATCATCTGGACCACATTTCTGGCCTGCGTCGGGTTTTATTTTGGCGAAAACCAGCAGTTGATGCATCAGATTTTCAGTAAAGTCAGTTATGTGATTATTGCGATTGTTATCGTTATTATTGTCTGGGCTTTCTACCGTAGACAGCAGCGCAAAAATCGTCCATCCTGAATAGACCTCAGCATAAGGAGGTCAAAACGATGTCGCATTATCTGAAATATTTTGCCACCGTTTATCTGGTCTTGGTTCTATTGGTGGGCCTATTCGTCTATTTATTTGGTCTGGGCGCTATTCTCCTGATTCCTGCCCTGATTGCTTCTGCCTTTCTCAGTGCCAGGTACTTCGTTAAACACCAACACCGCTTGCCAACCCAGAAGGAGAACAAGCCACTCATCTGGGGTTCTACGATTATTGCCATGACCTTTGAGTTTATATTTTTATTTGTGCTGATCTGGATGTCCCCTCAAACAGATGAAATTTATAGAACCATCGCCTATACAGGAAGAGGACCCAATTCATTTCTGGTGGCTGTCAGCATTGCCTTACATGCCTTGCTGTTCCATATCGCCTACAATGGTTATGCCCGCTATAGTTTGTCCAAACGCGCAGGCCTGGAGAAAAACCGGGATTGAATATCTTTACCCATGTAAAAGTCCAAAGCTAAAAAAAGCACCGTGCGGTGCTTTTTTTATGAATTATTCTGGCGTGTGGTACATCAGATACAATTCATTCAGGTTTTCTGGAATTTCTTCTGCAAGCTCATCCATTAACTGGCCGTTGCGACGGAAAGTTTCCATTTGTGGATCTTCATCATCGATGCCGCTGAAGACCATGATTGGCAAGGTTAAATCAACCAGTTGTTCTTCAAACTCTTCAGTAAACCAAGCCTCTTCGTTCAGGAACATGGCATCTACAAAGCCCACGCTCCAGTCACCCAAGCTTGATTCGGTATCTGCTTCTTCAATTTCAAATGGGAATGTAATCCCTTCTTCATTGGCTAAGCTTTGACGAATAGACTCTAACCATGCTTGCACCTGACTGATGATTTCTGCAGGCACTTTCTTTTGATTGTTATCAAAAAGTTCGTCTAACCATTTGTCAAATTTTGGGCCTACTGCAATAGCACATAAGAAACCATGGGTTGCTGCGAAATCTAGACCGTGTTCATTCTGGTCACCATCTAGATACTCACTCAACAGGTCTAAATCTAAAGCACTCATCTAACATCCAAACTTAGAAAACCGAAAGGTTTAGCATAGCATTTATTCAGGCGATGCTAAATCCGAATTCGTTAATCTTCGTCATCAAAATCATCGTCATCGTCGAAGTCGTAGTCAAAATCTTTGAGTTCGCGTTCCAAGCGACGCTGTGAAAGTAAATCATCAATCAGACGACGTTTTTCCAACGACTCTTTGGCACTCAGCTTACTGGAAGCCTCATCGAAATTAACATCATCCTCACCGAAGTTATCATCTAGTTCAAAATCTGTAGAAGACACTAAAACTTCCTCATAGTGAAAAATGTAAATGGTTTTAGCGCTATTTATCTTGCCTATAATCACAAGTCAAGTTTTATTTAAATTTTCCTATGTTAAAATTGTAAATAGGGCTTTTTTTCTAGCTCCATTGTATGGCATGATATAATCCACCCTGCGTCCTTATGTTTTTTGATTCTCCTTTTTTGAGTCATAAACAGACACGCAGGGGATGAACTTGAAAACAACAAATTCACCCCCATCTTAAATTACTGAATTTCATTTTAAATATTTTATCAGACAGCTTTCATGCTGAATTCTCTGATGAAATATATAGGCTATTCACTAAATTTAACGAGCTTAAATCGTGCAGCATTGTACGGTTTTTTACTGTCACAGATTCAACGAAGAGTAAGCAAAAGATGAGCGATATGACTTCCCCTACTTCTCAAGTAGCGGCTCTGATTAGCCGAGGCAAAGAACAAGGTTATTTAACCTTCGCTGAGGTTAACGATCATCTGCCGGACTCCATCACAGAAAGCGAGCAGATTGAAGATATCATTCAGATGCTGAATGACGTCGGTATTCCGGTACATGATCGCGCGCCTGAATCTGATGATACGATGTTCGAAGATACTGCAGAAGCGGCGGATGAAGTTGCAGAAGAAGAAGCTGCAGCCGTACTTGCATCGGTAGAAAACGAGCCAGGTCGTACCACTGACCCTGTACGTATGTATATGCGTGAGATGGGTACAGTAGAACTTCTGACTCGTGAAGGCGAAATCAGCATCGCAAAACGCATCGAAGAAGGTATTCGTGATGTTTTGCACTCGATTGCTTACTGGCCGAATGCGGTAGAAGTGGTACTGCAAGAATACAAAGATTATGAAGCCGGCGAACGCCGTCTTGCTGACCTTTTATCAGGTTATTTAGATCCTGAATCAGATGAAGAAATTCCTGAAGTTCTAGAAGAAGAAGCGGTTCTTGCTGAAGATGAGACTGACTCGAAAAAATCGACCAAAGACGTAAAACTGGACGATGATGAAGAGGAAGAAGAAGCAGATTCTGATGATGAATCAGAAGCAGATTCTGGTCCAGATCCTGAAATTGCCAAAGCGCGTTTCACTGAACTGGAAAATGCGTGGCTGAATACCAAAGCAACCATTGAAAAACATGGTCGTGACAGCAAACAGGCTGAAGAAGCTCTTCAGGCACTTGCAACTGTATTCATGATGTTCAAATTCACCCCACGTCTATTTGATATCATTTCTGAAATGATTCGTGGTACCCATGACCAGATTCGTGGTGCAGAACGTGAAGTGATGCGTTATGCAGTACGTCGTGGCCGTATGGACCGCACCCAGTTCCGTACCAGCTTCCCGGGTCAGGAATCGAATCCAGCCTGGTTAGATGAGCAGATCGCGAAAACACCTGCAGACCAGAAAGCTTATCTGGAAAAAGTACGTCCAGACGTATTGGCATTCCAGCAAAAAATTGCCGATATCGAGAAAGAGCTTGGCCTTGATGTAAAAGGCATTAAAGACATTGCCAAACGTATGGCCGTCGGTGAAGCCAAAGCACGTCGTGCCAAGAAAGAAATGGTTGAAGCGAACTTGCGTCTGGTCATTTCGATTGCGAAGAAATATACCAACCGTGGCTTGCAATTCCTGGATCTGATTCAGGAAGGTAACATCGGTCTGATGAAAGCCGTAGACAAGTTTGAATACCGTCGTGGTTATAAATTCTCGACTTATGCAACTTGGTGGATTCGTCAGGCAATCACCCGTTCGATTGCGGATCAGGCACGTACCATTCGTATTCCGGTACACATGATTGAAACAATCAACAAGATCAACCGTGTATCTCGTCAGCTTCTACAGGAAATGGGTCGTGAACCAACTCCTGAAGAACTGGGCGAGCGTCTGGAAATGGACGAAGTCAAAGTACGTAAAGTACTGAAAATCGCCAAAGAACCGATTTCGATGGAAACACCGATCGGTGATGATGAAGATTCGCATCTGGGTGATTTCATTGAAGACAGCAACATCACGTCACCAATTGATGCTGCAACGTCTGAAGGCCTGAAAGAAGCAACACGTGAAGTTCTGGAAAACCTGACTGAACGTGAAGCCAAAGTCCTGAAAATGCGTTTTGGTATCGACATGCCGACCGACCATACTTTGGAAGAAGTGGGCAAACAGTTTGACGTAACACGTGAACGTATTCGTCAGATTGAAGCCAAAGCACTGCGTAAACTTCGCCATCCATCGCGTTCAGAACACTTACGTTCATTCCTTGAGAATGATTAAGATTTGATACTTGATGTGGAGACTTGAAATTTGATCATCAGTCTCCATTTAAGTAGCCAAGACAGACCCAAACGCCTGCATGATTGCAGGCGTTTAAAATTAGGGGGACTACCATGTTAGACCGTACACCATCTCGTGAACTTCAAGAACATCTTTGGGTTTTCCCTATGGATTATCCGATTAAACTGATTGGCCTTGCGGGCGATGAATTGCGTCACGCTGTCATCGACATTTTTCTAAAACATTTTCCAGATTTTGAAGGTGATAGCGTAAGTATTACACCATCACGTACTGGCAAATATCACTCCATTACCGCACAACTGCGCTTTCTGGAGCTGGAACAGGTGCATGCAGTGTATGCAGATTTGGCCGCCTGCCCGCTGATTAAAACTGCATTGTAATCGAAAATACAAAAGACACGCTTCCGGGCGTGTTTTTTTATGCCTGTACAATGACTGAGCTAGCGCTTAAATATTGCAGATCTCGCCCCTATTTCATGCCGAAGCCATTATAATTATGATCAGTTTTTATAATTACTAAGGACACTCCCTGTGACTGATGTGCTGCAAAAGCCCGAGCTGATCATTCGTCAATATCACGACCTCACACCTTATGAAGATCGTTTTCTGGAAATGAAAACATTTACGGAAACCCGTGATGAACATAGCCCGGATCAATTGTGGATTTTGCAACATCAGGATGTACTGACTCAAGGTCAGGCAGGCAAACCGGAACATATTCTAATGCCGAGCAATATTCCGGTGATTCAGACCGATCGTGGTGGTCAGGTGACCTGGCATGGTCCCGGTCAATTGGTGGCTTACTTCATGTTTGACCTGAATCGTCTGGGCTGGAATGTGCGCACGCTGGTGTCTTATGCTGAAAACCTGATGATTGACTTGCTGAAAAAATATGGCATTGATGCCTATGCCAAACCGGATGCACCCGGGGTATATGTGTCTGAGCGAAAAATTGGCTCACTCGGTTTTAAAATTCGTAAAGGCCGTAGCTACCATGGTCTGTCCTTAAACCTGGATTGTGACCTGAGCGGATTCAACACCATCAATCCTTGTGGCTATGCAGGACTGGAAATGGTACGCATGAGTGACCTGCTCGAACAACCACCCCAGTTTAGCCAGTTGTGCACTGAAATTATTGAAACTTTGCGCCACAGCGGGTACTTTAAGCAAATAACTGTCGAGCAAAGATAAAGCCTTTGCATTTTACTCCCAAATAAATTAGAGTATTTACTCTAAACTAATAATATTGAGATAGGGATCATCACGTGATTGCGACTAAATCCGTAAAACCCGCTTTGCAGCTTGCCTATGTCAAACTCATGATGGATGTGATTGGCCGAGGTCTGGTCATGGCAAGTCAGGTGGATGAAGAAATCAAACAGGAAGTGGCCCATTTTCCAGCAAATTTTACTCTTTCCATGAAAGTCTTTCCGCATGGCCCGGCCTTTGTGGCACGGGTCACTGAGGACAAACAACTGGAACTGGTCAAAAATCTGGAAAAAGCACCTGATTTGATCATTACCTTTAAACATCTGCACCATGCCTTTTTGGTGTTTTCTTTTCAGGAAAGCACCTCACAGGCTTTTGCCCATGACCGTATGATTGCTGATGGCGATATTTCCAATGCCATTCGTCTGGTACGCTGCCTGAATAAAATGGAAGCACTAATTTTGCCAAAAATGGTGGCACAACTGGCAGTGAAAGAATATCCAAGCAATCTGAGCTTAAAAGAAAAACTAAGCGAAGCGAGCAGCATTTATCTGAAAATCGCTCAATCCTATTTGAAACGGAGTGTATAACATGGCTAAACCTTATTATGAATTTTTCTGTCCGGTCAAAGTGATTGCCGGTCATGCCGCGTTAGAACATATTCCGTTTGAACTTGCGACTTTAGGGGCCAAACGTCCGCTGATCATTACCGACAAAGGCGTCCGTGCCAACAATTTGTTGGCACCAATTGAAGCTGCATTTGAAATGGCAGATGCTGCAATTGTAGCGATTTTTGATGATGTACCACCCGACTCTAGCTTGGGTACAGTGCGCAGTGCGGCAAAGCTGTATCGCGAAAATCATTGCGACGCGATCATTGCTGTGGGCGGAGGTTCAGTCATTGATACCTCTAAGGCAACCAATATTCTGGTATCGGAAGGCGGTGATGACCTGCTGAAATATTCGGGTGCACATAACTTGCCTAAACCGCTGAAACCGTTCTTTGTGATTCCAACCACATCTGGTACAGGTTCAGAAGTGACCATGGTCGCTGTCGTGTCGGACACTGAAAAGAACGTCAAAATGCCGTTCGCCTCTTATTATCTGATGCCGCATGCTGCGATTCTGGATCCCCGCATGACCCAGACCTTGCCGCCACATTTAACCGCCATGACCGCAATGGATGCTATGACCCATGCGGTCGAAGCTTATACCTGCATGGCAGCCAATCCGATTTCGGATGCTTATGCCACCGCCGCAGTCAAAAAGATCAGTACCCACCTATTTAATGTGCTGGATAACCCTTCCGATGCACAAGGCCGTCTGGAGCTGGCACAGGCATCGACCATGGCGGGAATTGCATTTTCCAACTCGATGGTTGGCATTGTGCATTCACTGGGGCACTCATTGGGTGCAGTGGTACACCTGCCGCATGGTTTATGCATGAACTTATTCCTGCCTTATGTGCTGGAATACAACAAAGAGGTCAATGGCGATAAAATCGCAGATCTGCTCCTGCCTTTGGCGGGTGCCGATATTTATGCACAAACGCCGGCGCATCTACGTGCTGACAAAACTATTGCAACGATTCTAACCATGCGTGACCGGATTTACAGTCTCACCAAATTACCGCGCACATTACGTGAAACCGGTAAGATTTCTGAAGCCCAGCTCGATGAAGTGGCAGAGAAAGCCCTGAATGATGGTTCCATCATTTATAACCCGAAAGAAGCTACCCTGGAAGATTTAAAATCTATCTTAAAAAAGGCTTGGTAATTACTGAAAAATAAGCCAATATAGCCGAAATTCCAGCCTGATGTTTTTTTAAACATCAGGCTTTTATCTTGCATAAGAAAAAATTCGATTTCTATTTTTGAATGGCACATTTTATGCAGGACAAAAGTCAAAAAAATAGCTAGCAAAAGCCGTTCTTTTCAAGTAGATTGGCGGACTTTTATAGAAAACTGTAGGGGGGATCGTTCGTCTCAAACGATCCTTACAAATATGACTGATCCTTGATCAACGATTAAGAGGATAACGCCGTTGACTAATATCTCTGGGACTCAATCGGCAGCTAAACTGCAAAAAACGCTGGGACTCTGGCACATCATTATTATTGGTTTAGCTTATATTCAACCCATGACCTTGTTTGATACATTTGGTCTGGTATCTGAAGAAAGTAACTTCCACGTTCCTACCTCTTACATTTTTGCACTGATTGCAATTTTGTTAACCTCCTTGAGCTATGGTCATATGATTCGTCGCTACCCTTCTTCGGGTTCGGCCTATACCTATGCGCAAAAATCCATCCACCCGAACGTAGGTTTCATGGTGGGTTGGTCATCCTTGCTGGATTACCTGTTATCGCCAATGGTCAATATCATTCTGGCGGTGATTTATCTGGAAGCACTTTTCCCAGACATGAACCATTGGGTTTGGGTCATTGGTTTAACCGCCTTTATGACCGCGATTAACCTTCGTGGTGCGAGATTTGTTGCCAACTTCAACAGTATGATTGTATTCGTACAATTGGGCGTCATTGCATACTTCACCTGGATGGTTTACCAACTTCTGGAAGGTGGCGTAAATGCAGACGGCACACTGGTCGATGCAAAATATCAACTGTGGAGTTTAGAGCCATTCTGGAATGAGTTTACTTCTGTTGCTGCCCTGATTACCGGTGCAACCTTACTGTGCTTCTCATTCACAGGTTTTGACTCTTTAAGTTCTCTTGCTGAAGAAACCAAAGATACTGAGAAAACCTTACCTAAAGCGATTTTCTTGACTGCATTATTGGCAGGTATCATCTTCATCATCAGTACTTACTTCATGCAGATCTTCTTCCCGAATGATCCAAAAACTTACTTTGAAGATATCGCTGCAACACAGCCGGATATTTTACAAGCTGTCGGTGGCGTGGCGTTTAAGACAGTCGTACTTTACTTCGCAATTGTGACAGTCATGGCTTCTGGTATTTCAGCACATGCGGGGGTATCTCGTCTGATGTACGTAATGGGTCGTGATGGCGTAATCAACAAGAAGATCTTTGGTCATATTAGTCCGAAAAACTACACACCTTCATACAACATCCTGATCGCTGGTGCAGTGGCTTTAACTGCTGGCTTTATGGATCTTGATTTTGTGGTGTCTTTGATCAGCTTTGGTGCCTTAACTGCATTCAGTTTCGTCAACTTGTCGGTGATTTCACGTTATGCATTACGTGATGGTCGTACCAAGAGTGCTAAAGAGATCATGAACTTTGTCGTTGTTCCTTTACTTGGCTTCATTTCAGTCTTTGCATTGTGGCTAGAAGTCGATGAAGCTTCGCTTAAATATGGTCTGATCTGGGCATTTGGCGGTATCTTGTACTTGGGTTATAAAACCAAAGGCTTCAAGCACCCAGCTCCTCAGCACAATGAATTTGACGATAAATAATATCTTTTCAATTCAAATAAAAAAGGCGCTTCATGCGCCTTTTTTATGTCTGTCATGTTTTGATTTTACTAACGCAGATAGCAATCAAAACCCATCTGGGTATTAACTCGATTATTTTCATAACCCAGTTTCTCAATAAACAGACTGCGATTAGACAATAACTTTTGCTCTTCCGGACCTAAACGGGCTCTATTTTTGATAGCTAGTTGATACATTTCATCGACGACATCCTGAAAAATATCACAGACTTCCTCACGCTTGGCGGGCTTTAATTTACGCCCCCGCCAGGTCCATTGAAAATCATCTGAATTCAGGCTCTGCCCCCATTTTTCGATACGTGTATCTAAGCGTTTTTGCATGTTGAGCAAGCCCTGCTGTATTTCCGCTTGAGTAATGGGTTGAATTTCCTTTGTTGCCGATGTGGCAGCACTGCTCTCTTCCGCACTGATGGAAGCCGCAATAGTTCCAAGGCAACATGCGATGACAAGTTTTAATAGAGGCTTCAAGGCTGTACCTTTTGTTATATTTGATAAAGTTATAAATTCAAGCATACAACGAAGTGAAAAGCAGTTTATCTATTTGTTACACAAAATAAAAAAGCCACCCAAAGGCAGCTTTTAGAATCATCACAAATTTCAGCTTAAAGCGTTTTAAAATCTTGCTGACGCCAAGCTTCGTAGACAATTACTGCAGTGGCATTCGACAAGTTCAAACTTCGGGAGTTTTCTGCCATCGGTAAACGAATCCAGTGCTTTTGCGGAAACATCATACGAACATGTTCAGGCAGACCACGAGTTTCCGGACCCATTAACAAGGCCACAGGACGGTTTAAATCCGAAGTATGCGGTGTTTCAGAACCTTTGGTGGTCAATGGATAGATTGCATCCAGCCCAATGCCTTTGCTTGCCAAATCGGCCAGACAGTCTTCGATGTTTTCCCAAATCTGCATATTGGCATATTCGTGATAATCCAGACCGGCACGTTTCAGCTTTTTGTCATCCAGCTCAAAACCCAGCGGCTTGACCAGATGCAACTGTGCTCCGGTATTCGCACATAGACGAATGATATTGCCTGTATTTGCAGGAATTTCAGGCTCATATAAAACAACGTGGATCACAGCTTACTCACTCAATATATTTAATTCAGACAGGACATTCGTCTTGCGCTCGGGCAAAGCAGTGCTTTGCTTATCCTCTTACTTCACGCACAGCCTTAGTCTTGCGCTCGGGCAAAGCAGTGCTTTGCTTATCCTCTTACTTCAGGCCTAGCCTTCGCCTTGCGCTCGGGCAAAGCAGTGCTTTGCTTATCCTCTTACTTCAGGCCTAGCCTTCGTCTTGCGCTCGGGGCAAAGCAGCGCTTTGCTTATCCTCTTACTTCAGGCACAGCCTTCGTCTTGCGCTCGGACAAAGCAGTGCTTTGCTTATCCTCTTACTTCAGGCACAGCCTTCGTCTTGCGCTCGGACAAAGCAGTGCTTTGCTTATCCTCGCTCATGCCATTGCAATTGTTCACGTAAGCGTACAACTTCACCAATAATGGTCAAAGTCGGTGCCTGAATCTGATGTTCGGACACTTTGGATGCAATGTCAGCAAGGGTTCCCACGACGACTTTCTGTTCAGGCGTCGTACCTTTAGAAACCAAGGCCACCGGCATGTCGGCTCGCTGACCATGAGCGATTAATTCTGCACAGATTTTCTCCAGTCCAACCAGTCCCATATAGAGCACTAAGGTCTGGTTTTCATAGACCAACTCACTCCAAGGCAATTCTGGCGAACCTTCTTTTAAGTGACCTGTCAGAAAACGCACACTTTGCGCATAATCACGATGGGTTAATGGAATACCGGCATAGGCTGAACAGCCTGAAGCTGCGGTAATTCCTGGAACCACCTGGAAAGTAATCCCTGCAGCAAATAGCTCTTCAATCTCTTCACCGCCACGCCCGAAGATAAATGGATCACCGCCTTTCAGACGACAAACCCGTTTTCCTTCACTGGCATATTTCACCAACAAGGCATTAATCCCATCTTGCGGAACTGCATGATTGGAACGTGCCTTACCCACATAGATCTTTTCCGCATCACGGCGGCACAGCTCCATAATTGGCGCTGAAACCAGACGGTCGTAAATGACCACATCAGCCTGCTGCATCAAACGTAGGGCTTTTAAGGTTAACAGTTCTGGATCACCAGGACCCGCACCGACCAAGTAGACTTCACCTTTCGGCTTTTGCCATTCTTGTAATGCTTGCTCGATCAGGCGATCTGCTTCCGCGATATTGTCGTTGAACACCTGTTCTTTTAGCGGACTGGCATATAAATCTTCCCAGAAAATACGACGTTCATCCGGATTGACAATTTTAGCCTTAACCGCACTGCGCCATTTTCCTGAAAATTCAGCCAGCTTGCCCATACCATGCGGAATAGTCGTTTCAAGCTGAGTCCGGATCTGCCGCGACAACACGGGCGACGTACCATTCGATGCCACTGAAATCACCAATGGCGAACGGTCAATAATTGCAGGAACCATAAAGCGGCAATGCGGCGGATCATCAACGCTATTGACCAGGACATTTTCCGCTTCACACAATTCAAAGACCTGACGATTGGTCTCTGCATCATCAGTCGCCGCAATCACCAGTCGATATGAACGTAACGCAACTTCAGGATGAAAAGCTGCCTGCACATAGTGTCCTTGGCTATTTTGCACAATTCGCAGCAGACTCTCTTCAATTTCAGGCGCAATCACATGAATGATCGCACCTGCTTTTTGTAGGAGAAGTGCTTTACGGTATGCAATATGTCCACCACCGACAATCAGACAAGGTTGCTGTTGCAACTTTAACGAGATTGGAAAAATATCCACGAACTACCTCAAAATTTTAAATCTGCTGTCTATGCAATTTTCATGCACATTTAGGGATGCTGAGATCGACAATTAGTCGATATAAGTCGCACCACCCATATATGGACGTAATACTTCAGGAATCTCAATCGAGCCATCGGCGCGCTGATAGTTTTCCATCACTGCAAGTAAAGTACGACCCACGGCCAGACCTGAACCATTCAAGGTATGTACAAATTCAGTTTTCTTCTGATCAGCACGGTAACGCGCTTTCATACGACGTGCCTGGAAGTCCCCCATGTTTGAGCATGAAGAAATTTCACGATAGGTATTTTGGCTTGGTACCCAAACTTCCAGGTCATAAGTCTTGGTCGCACCAAAGCCCATGTCACCACCACAAAGTAAAATTTTACGATATGGAAGTCCAAGTGCCTGCAAGATGCCTTCAGCATGGCCAGTCAATTCTTCAAGCACTTGCATCGAAGTTTCAGGCTTCACAATTTGAACCATTTCGACTTTGTCGAATTGGTGCTGACGGATCAAACCGCGGGTATCACGACCATAAGAACCTGCTTCGCTACGGAAACATGGCGTGTGCGCTGCATATTTCAGTGGCAGACGGTCTGCATCAATAATTTCATCACGTACGAAATTCGTCACTGGCACTTCAGCAGTTGGAATCAGATAAAACTCTTTTTCGCCCTGCAGCTTAAACAGATCTTCTTCAAATTTAGGCAGCTGACCAGTCCCACGCAATGAATCTGCATTGACCAGATAAGGCACATAGGCTTCGGTATAACCATTTTGATCAGTATGCGTATTTAGCATGAACTGGGTAATGGCACGTTGTAAACGCGCCAATGGACCTTTCAATACACTGAAGCGTGAACCAGTTAATTTGGTCGCGGTTTCAAATTCAAGACCGCCCATCATTTCGCCCAGATCCGTATGGTCTTTGATTTCGAAATCAAATTCACGCGGTGTACCCCATTTCAGGATTTCCACGTTATCGCTTTCGTCTTTACCTTCAGGCACAGCTTCATCTGGCAAGTTTGGAATAGATAATAATTTTTCTTCAAGCTCAGCTTGCAGTTCAGCCAGTGCTGCTTCAGCCGCTTTGATTTCATCACCAATCGCAGACATGCGAGTCATGATTTCAGATGCGTCGCCACCTGCTTTTTTAATTTGACCGACTTGTTTGGCACCGGCATTACGTTCAGCTTGCAGTGTTTCTGTCTTGGACTGAATCTCTTTACGGCGTGCTTCTAGGGATGCCCACTCTTCAACATTGAGTTGAACACCACGTTTTGCCAAGGCTACATTTACAGCCTCAATATTATTTCTGAGTAATTTCGGGTCGATCATAATCAATCTTTGCAGAAGAAAAAAACTGGCTATAGTGTAAGCTCTTAGCATTAAAAAATACAGTGACCAAGACCACGGCTGCGTCCTATTAGCACAATATTTAGGAAGCTGTCTGCTGCAAAATGGCTAAATATTCAGGGCGAATCACTTCATTTAAATCCGCATATGACACTTTTAATTCAGGCATTCCTGCTGCTGCCGGAGCTAGTTCGCCTGCCGGATACACCATCACCAGACCTGTTGTATCAAAATAATAGTTATCACTCAATTTTAACTGCTGTTGTTGAATACCCTGCGTATTCAGCCATTGAGTATTGGTTCGATACATCGCATTCAGCAGTTTCTGCTCACCACCATTTAATAACAGTTGAGACAAAGCCAAACGTTTTTTCTGTTTTAGATCAAAATTGATATATTCCGTATGAGTCATCAGCTTGGACTGATTGCGAGGTAGATTGGAACTTTTTAAGGCAAAAGAAGCCAGATGGGCACGCTGACCGACAAATTCCACCTTGATAAAGCGCTGATCCAGATAATACGGCTCATCGGCTTTTTTAGGATTTTTCTGGGTGACCTTGGTGAATGCAACAGGTTCGGTATGCTGTATCCGCTCAATAAAATATTGATTAATCCAGTCAATATTGCTGTCCACTGTTTGTAGATCAAAGCGTACACAACCTTCTATTTCACACACCACTTTGGCTGCCCCTTTCACAGGAACGCTCTTGGCTTCAATCTGCACAACACGGTCTGTTTGCGCGAGCGTTGCCACTGAGCTGGATTGAGGTTGACAACCCATCATACCCACAGTGAGTAATAAGACAGCGTAGATTCCAACTGTTCTAAATAGATTATTCTTCATCCTGAGCTCCCAAAATTTTGCAATTCCATTGACTCGACTTTTATTTATTCTAAGATGCTCTCCTGTTTAGATATAGCTGAACCTTGTAGCCTGCTCAAAAAAATCCTGATGATCGGCAATAAAAAAGCAACCTCGAAAGGTTGCTTTTTTAGTTGGTTCATATTGATGCTTATTGATCAATAATGTCCGTACCTTTTGGTGGAGTAAAGTTAAAGGTAGAGGCTGGAATACTGCTATTTACTTTTACATTGCTAAATTTGATATGGGTGGTTTGTCCCAATGAATCCTGCAAGATCATCAAGCTTGGTGCTTTGTTCGCGCCAAAGCTAATGGTCAGGCTTTCAAACACACCATCGGTATTTTTAGGATATAGCGTGTAATAGGTTTTGCCTTTATTTGGCTGAGTCACCCGGTAAGACTGCATAATCTGGCTGGTGTTTCCTGACAGCAATAACGCCGGTGTATTGGCAACCTGCTCATCTAAGCTTTGACGAACGGCTTGCTGCAAGTCCGGATCATAAATCCAGACGGTTTTACCCGTGGTTGCAATGACTTGCTTCGACGGTGCAGTCGTTTCCCAATAGAATTTACCCGGACGCGCGACTTTCATCACGCCTTTAAAGGTTTGATTCATATGTTGTGCAGTCAAACCTTTTTTCTGGGTCGCTCTCGGGTTGGTTACCTTGGTGCTTTGTTCGAAATTTGCCGTCATGCTACGCACATGATTGAGCTGTTTGACCAGACTGGCTGTTGCCTGTTGCTCCGAAGCTGCCACAGGTGCAGCAAACACGGTTGTACTCATCACCGGTGCTAAAGTCACTGCACCCAGAGCCATAGCACAGACGGTTTTACGAAGCATATTCATAATTTCACCTTTATATTTTGCGTGATCGCAATTTATTTGATAGCTCATCTTAAACGAAAATTAAAAGCTAAAATGATAGAAAATAAGAACTTTTGTATTGTTATTAATTCGAAACCGGTTTTTTTGTTCATCATTATGAAGATTTCAGGACAATTTTTACATTATGGAATGTCGCTTAATCTGCCTATTAATTTTCAGGCATAAAAAAACCCACAATAACTGTGGGCTTTTTTCTATCTCAGCGAATTACGCGTCAACAGATACGTAGCGACGGCCGAATTGACCTTTCACTTCGAATTTTACTACGCCATCAGCAGTAGCAAATAATGTATGGTCACGACCCATACCAACGTTTTGACCAGCGTGGAATTCAGTACCACGTTGACGAACGATGATGTTACCTGCAGTTACAGTTTGACCACCGTAAACTTTAACACCTAACATCTTAGGATTCGAATCACGACCGTTCTTAGTCGAACCACCGGCTTTTTTAGTTGCCATGTCTATTTACTCCTCGTAATTAGCCTGAAATAGCTGTAATTTTCAACTCAGTGAACCATTGACGGTGACCTTGTTGTTTACGGTAGTGTTTACGACGACGCATTTTGATGATGCGGATTTTGTCGTGACGACCATGGCTAACTACTTCAGCAGTTACAGTAGCACCAGCAACAACTGGAGCACCGATTTGAATGCTTTCACCGTTAACAAGCATCAATACGTCATCAAACGTAATAGTCGCGCCAGTTTCAGCTTTCAATAATTCTACTTTAAGGGTTTCACCCTCAACTACACGGTGCTGTTTACCACCGCTTTGGATTACTGCGTACATAATGTACTCCAAACAAGCCCGTGTCGTCGTGCCGATAAAGGAATATATCGAACTTAAGACGTACGCCACTGGGGGGATATCTAAGGGCGAGGATTTTAAGGGATATTCAAAAAAACAACAAGCCATTTTACTGAAATAATAATGAGCAGGATGCGCTAATTATTTAACTATTAAATAATTTCTATCAAATCAAATACTCAAGATATATTCAGCAACAAAATAATACAGCAGAAATCCGGCCAGTTTGATTAATATACTCAGCCTGACGAATAGGGCCACGCCCCTGACCTTTCCTGATTTTTTATGGCTCAAAATATGGATCGAATCTACATAAGATCTATAAAAAGCTGATTTTTAGTGGAGTTTATGCATTTCTTAGGTTTCACTCATGTTATAAATTGTTAAACTACGCCCAGCGATTTACCAGACTAGAGGTTTTCTTTCACATGACCATCGACTTTAAGCAAGACATTCTCGCGCCTGTTGCTAACGACTTTGCTGCGATGGACACATTCATTAATGAAGGAATTACCTCAAAAGTTGCATTAGTGATGGCTGTCAGCAAACATGTGGTAGAAGCGGGTGGCAAACGTATGCGCCCGATTATGTGCCTTTTGGCCGCCAAGGCGTGTGGTGCTGAAAATTTAGAACCGCATCGCAAACTGGCTGCAATCATTGAGATGCTGCATACCGCAACACTGGTGCATGATGATGTGGTGGATGAGTCTGGCCTGCGCCGTGGCCGCCCGACGGCCAATGCGACCTGGAATAACCAGACTGCGGTTTTAGTCGGTGACTTTCTGATTTCACGTGCTTTTGATTTGCTGGTCGATCTGAACAACATGGTGTTGCTCAAAGATTTTTCGACCGGTACCTGTGAAATTGCTGAAGGTGAAGTGCTGCAACTACAATCCCAGCATCAACCGGAAACCACTGAAGCGACTTATTTGAATATTATTCATGGCAAAACTTCGCGCCTGTTTGAACTGGCCACCGAAGGTGCTGCCATTTTGTCGGATAAAGATGAATTCCGTCAGCCTTTAAAAACCTTTGCCGGACATTTCGGCAATGCTTTCCAGATTATTGATGACATTTTAGATTACACCTCCGATGCGGACACGCTCGGCAAAAATATTGGTGATGATCTGATGGAAGGTAAACCGACCCTGCCATTGATTGCGGCACTGAAAAACACCACCGGTGAGCAACATGAAATCATCCGTCGCAGTATTGCGACTGGCGGTACGGAACATCTGGAACAGGTCATTCAAATTGTCAATGAATCTGGTGCGCTGGATTATTGCCGTCAACGTGCTACAGAAGAAACTGAAATTGCAATTGATGCCTTACAGGCATTACCTGACTCCGAATATCGTCAGGCCCTGATTAATCTGGCCAAACTGGCCCTACACCGAATTCAGTAACTTTTAAACTCGCCTATGCATATTAATTTTCTAGATCTTTTTCAAAACATGCAACACCAGCTTGAACAACCTCGGGCGGTGCTGGATGAAAATCTTCTGATTGAACTGGTTGAAAGAATCAGACCTGAAGACAGCAGAAATACCGAAGAGATCGAAGCGAAATTCAATGCATTTATCCGGGCTTTATTACTCACCCCGAATGCGGTTGCCACGCTTCAAACCTTTACCCTGCGGATCATTAACCGCTATAAACAGACCGGTCTGTTTTCCGATACCGGCATTTTGTCTCTAGATGGATTCTGGAACCAGCTAAACCAGCGCCTTGGTGCACATGTCTTGCCGCTGATTCCTGACCATCAACAACTTCAGGAATTATTTCGCAAGGTTTTTTATCAACGTACTGATAAATACTGGCTAGACTATTTTGATGAAGATGACTGGCAACGTTTATTTGCAGTCCTGAATCAGGGACATTCCAATCAACCTGAAAAAACCCGGATTAAAGACCAGCTAATCAAGGCACTGACCATTTTGTCGTACCGGATCAGTGGTATTGGTCTGCACCCTGAATTTATTAATGCCCAGCCTGAACTGATGGAATACGAATCTCCTTTTCTGGTGCAGAATCGTGAGATTAACGAGTTTATTCAGGAATATAAAAAACGTTATAACACAGTCACCCTGGTCGATTCGATTACCCCACCGGATGCCTCACAAGCGCTGGTGATGCTGGAACAATGTCATGATGTCGTGGCCAAGATTCGCCGTTCTACCAAGCGGACTGGCGTCAGTGTCAGCCTGACCTATATGCTGGCACTGCTAGAACAGTGTCTGGAACGGGTTGAGATTCTGCTGAATATGGTGATGGATGACGATGATCTGCGTTATCAATCCATTGGCCTGTTTATGGCGGACATTACTGAAGCAATTTATAGTGAACGCAGTGTGCGGGCCCTGCTGGCTACCAATAGTGAACTTTTAGCTTTACAGGTAACTGAAAATGCCAGCAAGACTGGTGAACATTATGTGAGTACCGACAAGCAAGGCTTTCTGGCCATGTATAAATCGGCTGCAGGGGCTGGTGCCATCATCGCAACAATGGCCACCTTAAAAGTTCTGATGACACGCCTCACCATGGCCCCTTTGATGCAGGCCTTTAGCTATAGCATGAACTATTCGCTAGGCTTTATGCTAATTCATGTGCTGCATTTTACCGTGGCAACCAAACAGCCGGCGATGACTGCTGCCGCACTGGCTGCTACCGTACAGCAGCGTAAAGGCTCGAAAATGGCTCAGATTGCCGAGCTGGCTGCGCTGATTGTAAATATCATCCGCACCCAGTTTGTCGCCATTCTGGGCAATATTTCGATTGCGATTCCAGTAGCAGCATTGATTACCCTGCTGTGGGATTTTGCGCTGCATGAACCTTTAATGAATCATGCCAAGGCTGCCAAAACCCTGCATGACCTGAATCCGTTTACTTCGTTGGCAATTCCGCATGCAGCGATTGCCGGGGTATGTCTGTTCCTGTCCGGATTATTGGCCGGTTATTTTGACAATATGGCCGTTTACCGCAAAGTTGGTCCGCGCCTGAAAGCCCATGTGCGGTTATCTCAGCTGATGGGGCAAGAACGTCTTTACCGTTTTGCTGATTATATCGAACGCAATCTGGGTGCACTGGCGGGTAATTTTATTTTCGGGATCATGCTCGGCAGTATGGGTACCCTTGGTTTTATTCTCGGTCTGCCACTGGATATTCGCCATATCGCCTTTGCCTCTGCCAACTTTATTCAGGGTCTAATTACGATCAATGGTCCCGATATCGGCTTGATCGTAGTGTCTTTTCTGGGTGTGTTACTCATTGGCCTGACCAACTTGTTTGTCAGTTTCACTCTGACGATTATTGTAGCCTTACGCGCACGCCGGGTGCGTTTTGAACAGTGGAAACCTTTGGCAAAACTGGTCATGACGCACTTCCTGACCCGACCTAGTGATTTCTTCTGGCCACCCAAGCAAAGCATTGAAATTGACGAAAATCATACATCGACAAAAACTCAAAACTGAGATAATTACACTATATTTAGCAACAAATTCCTTACGAAAAAAATGGAATTCGCATAAAATACGCACACTTGAAAAAAAGTGTACTGACAAGTACACTTTGGTCAGACAATTGACCGATCTGCGAACGGTTAAAAGGACAAGGATTTTTGGCATGCATTACTTGTTACTTTTTGTCGGTATTTTATTTTTAATTTTCAGTGTGTTCATCCTGAATATTCCCGCTTTAAACGAGCTCGACTTGCAAGCTGTGGAATGGATGAGTCTGTATCGCACCGAGTTTTGGAATCAAATTACTCAGTCCTTATCCTTAATAGGTGGCATGCCATTTGTATTATTTTTATCCACGCTATGGTGTATTGCATTGCTGTGGTATAAAAAGTATACAAACGCAATTTTTATATGTATCGGAATTATCGGAGGAATTCTCCTAGCTTGGCTGTTGAAATTTGCAATTGCCCGACCCCGACCACCAGAATCCTTGCATCTGGTTGAAAGCTTTGGAAGTTCCTTTCCAAGTGCCCATAGTCTATATGCGGCCTGTCTGGCTTGTCTGGCAATTTACATCCATCGGCAACATTCCCGTTATACCCTCATCGTGATCGGTGCAGTGGTATGGATGCTGATGATGGGGATCTCAAGAGTTTATCTGGGCGTACATTTTCCTTCAGATGTCATATCCGGCTGGAGTATCAGTTTTATTTGGATTTCGTTGTGGTATATGGTCTGGATCAGATATTGCGCGGCTCACAAATAAGAAAATTTAGATATAAATCTAATTAGAGGTGGAATAATGATTTCTGCAAAGCTTTGGGCACCTGCCCTGACTGCTTGCGCAATGGCAACAAGTCTTGCACTTGTTGGTTGTAGCAAAGATCCTAAAGAGGGCCAGCAAGCTGGTGCTCAACAACAAATGCCACCGACTGAAGTCGGTGTTCTTGTTGCACAACCGCAAAGTGTAGAGCAGTCTGTAGAGCTCTCAGGTCGTACAACAGCATTTGAAATTTCAGACGTACGTCCACAAGCCAGTGGCGTGGTGCTTAAACGCTTGTTCACGGAAGGCAGCTATGTGCGTGAAGGTCAGGCCTTATATGAAATCGATTCAAGCACCAACCGCACTACAGTAGACAATGCCCGTGCAGCGATTGCCCGTGCTGAAGCCAATCTGGGCGTATTGCGTGTGAAGGAAGGCCGTTACCGTCAACTGGTCGGTACCAATGCCATTTCCAAACAGGAATATGATGACATCGCGGCACAGGTCAAACTGGCTGAAGCTGATTTGAATGCCAATCGCGCAACTTTGCGTAATGCAGAAATCAACTTGGGCTATTCGACTGTACGCGCGCCGATTTCAGGCCAGACCAACCGTTCGTCTGTGACGGCGGGTGCTTTGGTAACAGCGAATCAGCCAGAGCCATTGGTAACGATTCAGCGTCTAGATCCCATCTATGTAGATATCAACCAGTCAAGTGCCGAGCTTTTACGTTTACGTCAACAGCTTAATCAAGGCAGCTTGAACAGCTCTAACAATACCAAAGTCAAGTTAAAGCTTGAAGATGGCAGTATCTACCCGGTTGAAGGCCGTCTTGCATTCTCTGATGCTAGCGTGAACCCGGAAACAGGTACCGTGACTTTACGTGCGGTATTCCCGAACAAAAATCATCTGCTTCTTCCAGGTATGTTTGCCACTGCGCAAATCGTACAGGGTGAAGTACCGAATGCTTTCCTGATTCCGCAAGCAGCTTTGACTCGTACCCCAACAGGTCAGGCAATGGCGATGCTGGTCGGTGCTGACAATAAAGTGACGCCACGTCCAGTGACTACCGTTGGTTCTCAAGGCAGCAACTGGATTGTGACTGAAGGTCTGAATCCAGGCGATAAAGTGATTGTAGATGGTATTGCGAAAGTAAAACCGGAACAACAGGTCGTGGCTAAACCTTACCAGCCTCAAGCTGCTGCACCACAGGGTGCTGCACAACCTGCTGCCCAACAACCAGGTGCAGCGCAAAAAGCGGATGATGCAAAAGAACAATCTGAACAAAAACCTGCTGCTAAAGCATAAGGAGTAAGGTTTATGGCTCAATTCTTTATTCATCGTCCTATCTTTGCCTGGGTGATTGCATTGGTGATTATGCTGGCGGGTATTTTGACCCTGACCAAAATGCCGATTGCCCAGTATCCAACCATTGCACCGCCTACAGTCACGATTTCTGCGACTTATCCAGGTGCATCTGCTGAAACGGTCGAAAATACTGTAACCCAGATCATCGAGCAGCAAATGAATGGTCTGGATGGACTGCGTTATATCTCATCTAACAGTGCGGGTAACGGTTCTTCGTCTATTTCCTTGAACTTTGAACAAGGTGTCGATCCTGATATCGCACAGGTTCAGGTCCAGAACAAATTACAGTCTGCGACTGCCCTGCTGCCTGAAGATGTACAGCGTCAGGGTGTGCGTGTTACCAAATCAGGCGCCAGCTTCCTGCAGGTATTGGCTTTCTATTCACCTGATGGCAGCATGACCGCCGATGATATCAAAGACTATGTAAATTCGAACATTTCTGAACCTTTAAGCCGTGTGGCTGGGGTGGGTGAAGTTCAGGTCTTTGGTGGTTCTTATGCTATGCGAATCTGGCTTGATCCAGCCAAAATGGCGAGCCTGCAAGTCACGCCAAGTGATATTGCGACTGCCATCCGTACCCAGAATGCTCAGGTCGCTGTGGGTCAACTCGGTGGTGCACCCGCTGTTGAAGGACAAGTCCTGAATGCGACTGTCACTGCACAAAGCCTGCTGCAAACTCCAGAACAGTTCAGCAATATCTTCCTGAAAAACACCACTTCGGGCGCGCAAGTCCGTCTGGGTGATGTTGCACGGGTTGAACTTGGTGCAGATAATTATCAGTTTGATTCGAAGTTTAACGGTAAACCAGCTGGTGGTGTGGCAATTAAACTTGCCACTGGTGCTAATGCGCTTGATACAGCCCAAGCAGTAGAAGAACGCTTAGAGCAGTTACGTCCGAACTATCCGCAAGGCATGGTCGACCAACTGGCTTTTGACACCACGCCATTTATTGAACTGTCAATCAAGAGTGTAGTTAAAACGCTAATCGAAGCAATTATTCTGGTGTTCCTGGTCATGTTCCTGTTCCTGCAGAACTGGCGTGCTACCATTATTCCAACCATGGCAGTTCCAGTCGTGGTATTGGGTACCTTTGCCGTGATTAATGTCTTCGGCTTCTCGATTAATACCCTAACCATGTTTGCCATGGTACTGGCGATTGGTCTTCTGGTCGATGACGCGATTGTTGTGGTCGAGAACGTCGAACGGGTCATGGTGGAAGAGCATCTGGATCCGGTTTCTGCAACTGAAAAGTCGATGAAACAGATTTCTGGCGCATTGATTGGTATTACCTCGGTGCTGTCGGCAGTATTCGTTCCAATGGCATTCTTCGGTGGAACTACCGGGGTCATTTATCGCCAGTTCTCGATTACGCTGGTCACAGCGATGGTCTTGTCACTGGTGGTTGCCTTAACCTTTACCCCTGCCCTGTGTGCGACCTTGCTGAAACAGCACGATCCGAACAAGCCGGAAAGTAATGGTATTTTTGCGCGTTTCTTCCGCTGGTTTAATAGCAGTTTTGACAAGGTCTCTGTGAAATATCAGGGCGGCGTCAACCGCATGACTCACAGCAAGATTTTCTCAGGCGTGGTGTATGCCGTGGTACTGGGTATTATTGTGCTGTTGTTCCAGAAACTGCCTTCTTCGTTCCTACCGGATGAAGACCAGGGCGTGGTCATGACGCTGGTTCAGTTACCGCCAAATGCAACCTTGGAACGTACCGACAAAGTGGTCAGCACCATGACCAACTATTTCCTGGAAAACGAGAAAGAGCATGTCGAGTCGGTCTTTAGTGTGGCAGGTTTCTCCTTCACGGGTGTGGGACAAAACGCAGGTCTGGCATTTATTAAACTGAAAGACTGGTCAGAGCGTCACAGTCCGGAATCTCAAGTCGGTGCCATTATTCAACGTGGTATGGCGCTGAACATGATTGTCAAAGATGCGTCTTACATCATGCCACTGCAATTACCGGCTATGCCTGAACTGGGTGTGTCGGCTGGCTTTAACTTACAGCTCAAAGCTGCAAGTGGTCAAAGTCATGACCAGCTCCTGGCAGCACGTAATACCATCCTCGGTCTAGCAGCACAAGACTCGCGTCTGGCTGGTGTACGTCCGAATGGTCAGGAAGATAATCCACAGTACCGTGTCATTGTCGATCATGCACAAGCCGGTGCATTGGGCGTGAGTGTTGCTGAAATTAACAGTACCATGGGTATTGCTTGGGGCGGTTCGTATATCAATGACTTCATTGATCGCGGTCGTGTCAAGAAAGTCTATGTTCAGGGTGAAGCTGGCTCGCGTATGATGCCGGAAGATCTGGACCAATGGTATGTGCGTAATAATCGCGGTGAAATGGTGCCATTCTCGGCGTTTGCCACAGGCGAATGGACCTACGGTTCTCCACGTCTTGAGCGTTATAACGGCGTATCGTCCATGAACATTCAGGGTACACCTGCTCCGGGTATCAGCTCGGGTGATGCAATGGTGGCCATGGAAGAAATTGTAGCGAAGTTACCAGAAATGGGCTTGCAAGGTTTCGACTTCGAATGGACAGGTCTGTCTTTAGAAGAGCGTGAATCTGGTGCACAGGCGCCGTTCCTGTATGCCTTGTCACTGCTGATCGTCTTCCTGTGTCTGGCAGCCCTATATGAAAGCTGGTCGATTCCATTCTCGGTTCTACTGGTGGTCCCATTGGGTATTGTCGGTGCATTATTACTCACCTTTGGTGGAATGGTATTACTGCAAAATCCGAACCTGTCGAATAACATTTACTTCCAGGTGGCGATTATTGCCGTGATTGGTCTTTCTGCGAAAAATGCGATCTTGATTGTCGAGTTTGCGAAAGAATTGCAGGAACAAGGTGAAGAGTTATTTGAAGCAACCTTGCATGCGGCAAAAATGCGTTTACGTCCAATTATCATGACCACGTTGGCCTTTGGTTTTGGTATATTACCGCTTGCTCTGGCTTCAGGTGCAGGTGCAGGTAGCCAGCATTCAGTCGGTTATGGTGTACTCGGCGGCGTGATCAGCTCGACCTTGTTAGGTATCTTCTTTATCCCGGTATTCTACGTGTGGATTCGAAGTGTCTTTAAATACAAACCAAAACAACAAAATCAGGAGTATAAGTCGTAATGCAAAATGTATGGTCTATTACAGGTCGTAGCATTGCGGTATCTGCCCTTGCGCTTGCTTTGACGGCCTGTCAAAGCATGCGCAGTCCAGAGCCGGTTGCGCAGGCAGATATCCCGAGCAGCTATACCAATGCGTCTGGTACTTCTGTAGCAGAACAGGGTTATAAAAACTTTTTTGCCGATCAGCGCCTGTTACAGGTGCTGGATCTGGCATTAAACAATAACCGTGATTTGCGTATTGCTGCCCTCAATATTCAACGAGCTCAGCAACAGTATCAGATTACTGAAAACAACCAGTTACCGACGATTGGTGCCAGTGGTAGCGTATTGCGCCAGGACACCATGAATTCCCAGAATCGTGGTGCAGTGACGACTTATAATGTCGGACTGGGTGTAACTGCGTATGAACTAGATTTTTGGGGACGTGTCCGCAGCTTGCGTGACAATGCACTGGATAGTTTCCTGGCGACCCAAAGTGCGCGAGATGCGACGCAAATTGCCTTGATTGGTCAGGTGTCTCAGGCTTGGCTCAGCTATTCGTTTGCCAATGCCAATCTGGCTTTGGCTGAACAAACACTAAAAGCTCAGCTTGAATCTTTCAATCTGAACAAGAAACGTTTTGATGTCGGGATCGACAGCGAGCTTCCAGTGCGTCAGGCGCAAATCTCGGTTGAAACAGCACGTAATGATGTTGCGAATTACCGCACTCAGGTAGCACAGGCACAAAACCTGTTAAACCTGCTGGTCGGTCAGCAAGTGCCTGCGAATTTATTACCAGCACAACGCGTGACCCGCATCACTTCCAATACTGCATTGGGTTCAGGCTTGCCAAGTGATCTATTAATTAACCGTCCAGATGTCCGTGCCGCTGAATACCGTCTATCTGCGGCAGGTGCCAATATTGCGGCAGCACGTGCGCGTCTGTTCCCGACAATTAGTCTGACTGGTTCAGCAGGTTATGCCTCTACTGATTTAGGCGACCTGTTTAAGTCGGGCAGTTTTGCTTGGTCATTTGGTCCGAGTCTGGATATTCCAATTTTTGATTGGGGCACCCGTCAGGCCAATATCCGTATTTCTGAAACCGATCAGCAAATTGCCTTGTCAGATTACGAAAAGTCGATTCAGACTGCTTTCCGTGAAGTGAATGATGCCTTGGCAGTACGTCAGAATATTGGTGACCGTCTGGCAGCTCAGCGCCGTCTGGTCGAAGCCACCAATACCACCTATCGCTTGTCGCAGGCACGTTTCCGCGCCGGAATTGACAGCTATCTGACGGTACTGGATGCACAGCGTGCGTCTTATGCAGCAGAACAAGGTTTGTTATTGCTTGAACAGGCCAATCTGAACAATCAGGTTGAAGTCTACAAAACCCTGGGGGGCGGCTTGAAAGTCAATACGACGGATACCTTGCCGAATACCCCGTCTGTATCTGAACAGCGCCGTGCGGCAGAACAACCAGCGCAATAAATTCCAGACAGATCAGGAAAAGCTCACTTCGGTGGGCTTTTTTTTATTGCATTTTCGAGGCAGTTTTCCTATTGTCATAGACCAGCGATTTATTTAGAAAACATGCACATGTTACTTAGCAATCTGGAATCTGTACCGGGACATACCATTCGCCAGCAAATTGATGTGGTGTATGGCAGTACCGTACGCAGCAAACATGTCGGACGTGACTTATTGGCCGGCCTGAAAAATATTGTCGGTGGTGAGCTTACCGCCTATACCGAACTGCTGGAAGAATCACGACAGGAAGCCATGAACCGCATGATTGAAAAAGCCCGCAGCATGGGTGCCAATGCGATTGTCGGCATTCGTTTCTCGACCTCTAATATTGCCCAAGGTGCTTCTGAACTCTTTGTTTATGGGACAGCCGTAGTCGTTGATCCGATCATGCCGAAATTGCCCGACCCTTTTCCGCAGGCAGATTAAAGCATGGATGGTTTAATTCTCCAGATCATCATTTTTGCCATTCTGTTTAGTGTCGGTTTCGGCTTTGGTCGTTATAACGAACGTAAACATTTTCGTTATCTGGATGAACAGGAACAACGCTTGGCATATATCCGGGTGAACAATAGCCGCTTTATGGTGTCTGAATATTCCGGACAGATGATCAGCAGCAATGTCGTGATTTCCCATGATTATTTTAAATATGCGATTGCCAATGTACAGAATATGCTGGGTGGCCGCCTGACCAGCTATGAAAGTGTAGTAGAACGCGCACGACGTGAAGCGATTGTACGTTTAAAACTCGAAGCCGAAAAAATCGGGGCGACGCAAATTATGGGCATTCGGCTTAGCACGACTGAACTCGGTATGCAAGGTGGCATGGTAGAAGTCTTTGCTTATGGCACGGCAATCCAACAACCCGCTCAATCCGTCTAAAAGCCAGTCCAGAAAAAAATTTATTGAGATGATCACGCCTGCTGCGTGATCCGCGCAGTCAAATGATTCAACTTGAATCAGTTCGACACCTTTAGGATGAAATGTCGTAGAGGAAATGACTGAGGCTGATACTCAGGCCGGTGCAATCTGCTTTATTGCAAACGGTTCTGTGCTAGGATCTTGAGAAGTCAGCAAAACAAATATAAATGGCATGATGCAGTTTCTTCAGTCTATAAAAACGGCGCTTCAATCCCGTCTGTATTTCTTTATTATTTTCCCAGCCATCATTGGATTTTATCTGGTTTTACAAACAGTCACCCCTTTGAGCTGGTCAAGCTGCCTGTTGATCAGCTGGAATATCGCGATTTATGCTTATTTATTATTGACCATAAAAAAACTCTGGCGCATTGATCATGCACATATTCTGCAACGCGCCATGCAACAAGATGCCAGCAAATGGATTATTCTGTTTTTGGTGATCATCACCCTGATCATGTGTTTTATTGCGATTATTATTGAAATTAATCACTTACCCAAAGATACTACCATCCGAACCGGTCATTTAGTCTTGTCAGTTCTGACCATTATTTCAGCCTGGTTCTTGATGCATACGATTTTTGCAATTCATTATGCTCATGACTTTTATCTGGCGCTCGACAAACAGCAACAAGGTGGACTAGATTTCCCCAATACCGCAAGACCGACTTATCCGGACTTTCTATATTTTAGTTATATCATCGGGACTTCTGCGCAAACTGCAGATGTATCCATTACTTGCCAATCCATGCGGGTTCTCAATACCCTACATTTGCTTTTGGCCTACGGATTCAATACCACCATTCTGGCCATCAGTATTAATGTGACGGCAAACTTTATCAGCACTTAAAAAAGTTTTTTGGATAGTGACAGTCACCCTGAAAATAGCGATCTACCGCCCAATCAGCTACCACTATCCTGCGTCTAACCTGAGCAGTTTTTAAATTAAGTCAATCACACTTTTTGATTGCTTCAAGCGGTGAGACCTTTACGCAATTCATCTTCGACAATGCTGAGTTCAATTTCACTAAATTTACGAATCTCACCTTCAGCATGCTTTTCTAGCATGCCACCTAGTAAAGGCACTTTGACTTTGACTGTCCAGTTTAACTGGAACTGGATCTGGTCTTCATCTCCGGTGACTGCACGCTGACAGATGGCCTCGATCGGCAAGTTCGCACCGAGTTGTACCGTTGAGGTCATTTCATTCAGATCACTGACATCGGTACGCTGCAAACGGAATGCGTCTTTTAGTAATTTTTTTGCCATATCCGGAATATTGACATCCAGATTATAAGCACGTTTCAGGGTATACATATGTCCCTGCTTTTCTGAAACCAGGATTTCCAAGTTTTGCGCAGGAATTCGATGGCAAACTGCCTCATGCAAACGAATATCATTGGCCAAACGCTTAAATTCATCAATAGACACGCCATTGATAATTGCTTTCACAGTGAACTGATGTGCCATGCTTTTTTTCCTTATTGTTATTACGATATTCGCCTATGCCACTCCCGACCAATGCGAATAAAAATCAAATACAGAGATGAATCTGCAATTTATATCAACTTTATAGCGGATGTCATTATTCTTTTATCGGGAAATACCGGCAATCCGGCCAATGTTTGCAACATAGTTTTACTAAAAGCTGTGCCTGTCCACAGCTGATCTGTAGCTGCGCTTCGCCATAATAAATCACGGCATGAAACTCATCTGCACCATCGTCCAGACCGGAAACATAGTATTCTGTACCAACCGGGAAAGCCTGCAACCAGTCAGCCTTATAAAAATCCGAGACCGAATCAAACTGTAAATACAGTTCAGGCTCAGCTTCGATCTTCATCGCCAGTGCAATAAACTTCTGTAATTGTGCTTGATGAAAATCAATGATCATAGCACTCCTGCCTTTTTAGTCCGGATCATTGCTCGCCAGACTTCGTAAATTCTAAATGAGTATTTCGAGGATACGACTCGCGAGTTTTAAGGTTTTTCTAGCGCAAGATTATGGCTTAAAGGAGATAAATTATATGAGCTATTTCCGCCAAGGGGCAGAAAAAATCTGAGCTAAGGCATGAGATACCTTTTCTGAATTACAATAGCTTAAGTACGTAGCCTGAGATCTTCAATCGTAGAGAATGACTAAAAGTGGTGTTCTAAGCACAGTCAGAATGCAAAAGTTCCCTGCGAATTTCATGCCGGTGCTCTTCTCCAAAACGGTCGACATGTGCATAAAATACGCCATAGCGACCGACATAATATTCCAGCGACTGATCATAAAAATTCCAGAAAATAGACCATTCACCTAAATCCATCTGACGAATCTGGGTGCCACTGTGCATCGGCATTTTTTGTAATAGTTCTTGCTGTAACTGTTCGGCCTGTGCCCGATTCTCAATATGCACCTGCCGTTGAAAGAATAGCTGTGCCACATCGTCAAACAGTTCCAGTTCATAAGCATCCACCAGATGTACTTGCTGCTCTTGTTCGATGATCTCTTGCTCTGTCATGCTGGAAATCTGTGCCGGTTTTTCTGGTCGCTGACGCGCCAGATGGCGCTGAGCTTTATAGATCTTTATGCCTACGATCCAGGCAGCATTCAACATGAATAAAACACATAACAACAGCAGTAATTTCAGCATGGTTGATGATCTCATGTGACTAATTTTATTTTTATGGTTATAGGATCAAGATTCATTTGAATAGTCCCTTTTGACTCAGCATACGTCTACTTTTTATACAGTGCAAACTTGAGGCTTATTTTTACTATTTATCTTCTCTGCTGCTCATTTGTGCTCAGATTCAAACTTCAATTTATTCAAAAATTGATTTACTTTGATTTTTTATTTTTAACTCTGTAATGAGATTCAAGAACTTGAGATAAACAAACAGGACAAATCAGCAACAGAACCGATCTTCACCTGGAAAAATCACAGCAAACATTCTCAAAAAACTACAATATTGTTCTGTTTTTTACCCTCTTCTTTTTTATCCAATAAACCTTCCCTGTAAATGTTCGAGAAAATGAATAAGAGTATGATTCGTGAAGGGAGGGTGGAAGATATACCTCAAATTATTCAGGTCATTCATGACAGCATTCAGTCTTGTGTACTAGATCATCAGCGTGAAGAAAGCAAAATTCAGACCTGGCTCGAAAAATTTGATCATGCCAGCCTGATTGTCGATATGCTGTATAACGATTGCTGGGTTTATCTCGTGTATGACAAGGTCGTCGGCTTCTTATTGGTCAGTGATGCTGGAGAAATCCGGATACATTATGTGGCCCAACACTGCCAAAGACTGGGATTTGGCACCCAGTTATTTCATCAAATGCATCACGCTTTATTAAAGAAAAAAATTCATCAGATTGAAATACAGTCTACCCAAACTGCTTTAAGTTATTATCAGCACTGCGGCTTTCATCCACATTCTGCCGAGTCAGAAGATGAATCGCGTTATCTGTATAAATATGTTTTTTAATCGGCCTCTTTTTCAATTTTTAACTGATCACGCCCTGCCTGTTTGGCGGCATAAAGCTGCACATCTGCCGCTTTCATCAATTCATGAATATCTGCATAGCCATGTTTTTGTTCAACCCAGGCCGCGCCCATACTGACCGTAACATAATCTTTTGCATCTGGCCGATTCAGATGTTGCATACGCTGTTCCCGAATCTGGTTTAACACATTTTCCAGATTTTGCAGGGCGGTTTGAACCGGCATTCCAGTGAGCAGAATCGCAAACTCTTCACCACCATAACGTGCCAGATAGCCAGACGGTGGCAAAGCGCCTTGAATAATCCTGACCAGATTTTTCAGGATTTCATCGCCTTTTAAGTGGCCATAGTAGTCATTATAGTTTTTAAAAAAATCGACATCGAGCATGGCAAAAATCAAGGTATGTTGCGGCTGTTTTTGGGTCTGTAAAAACTGCTGCTGGATTTCATGATTTAAGGCACGCCGGTTAAAAGCCCCGGTCAGTGCATCAATATTCATTTGCTGTTCCAGTTTGGCATTCACTTCACGCAGCTGCTGGGTCCGTTCTTTAACTTTTTGATCGAGTGAATCGTTGAGCGCGATCAGGTTCAGGTTTAGCTGTTCAGTCTCATAAGTTTGATGTGCATAATGTCTGGACTGCTGAAACATAATTAATAAGGCATAAATACTGGTAGAGATAAAAAACAGATACGTGGTTTCAATTGCATTGATCAGCAACAGATAATCATTCAAAAAGGTGACACAAAGAAAAATAATCGCAATCAGATTTAAACGCGAATAATGCTCTTTATAACGTAAGGTCTGATAAAAGCCGTAAATAAAATTACCGATGATAACCAAGGCAAAAATCGCACTAAATAGGGCGAGACGTTCAAATATCTCAGGAGGTGAGAATAATGTAAAAATAATATTAAAGACCAGTAATACCACCGCGATATAATAAATCACTGGATTTAAATAGCGCCGGTTAAACAGATGCATATAACTGAGAAAAAAGAAGGCAGCAATAAAAGTAAACAGATACTCTAAGCGGGCTCCCCACAGCCAGTTGATATTGGTAAATACCGTATAGGCATAAGGTGCAGAAAACAGATTATGCAGGGCCAAAAAGACAATAAACCAGCCAAAAACAAAGATACTTTTACTGTTACGTTCTTGTGATCCCCTGAATACCGAAAATAGAATAGTAAACATCCCCACCCCAAGCACCGCCCCACACACCATGGCGATACTCATCATGAGCTGCTGGAATTGGCGATTGATGGTAGCTGCAACGCCGATCTGCATTGGTCGTTCGAGACCGCCATGCAAGTGGGTATAATTGGAAGCCTGAATGCTTAAGGTAATATACTCAGTGTCTGGAACAAAATAGCCAATACGCGGTGCTTTCTCAGTCACCTGTTTGTCAGGTATGGTACTGATTTCCCCGAGACGGACAATAAACTGTCCATTGACATATACCCGATAGGCGCCGTATTGGGTTGGAATCCGAATCGCGATGCGTCGCCCGAGAAATTCTTTCGGAATTTTAAAATAACCAATAAAGGTACCGTAGCCAGAGTTTGAACCCGCCAGAGTTTTAAAAGAGGCTGGCAATTCAACTGTTTTTGACTGGAGTACGGGGCTGGGCTGAACAATAAACTGACTCGGATAAAACAGCCATTTTCCCTGCAAGGCACTAGTGCTATGTTCGGTAAAATGAACTTCAGTAATATGGTCGTGAGATTGCTGCTGAAATGACGGCGAAGGGAGTTCATCCTGAGCGATTGCTGAACTTATGATGCAAGTCATCCAGCTCAAGGCACAGACAAATACGAAAAAACAGACATTCCTTATCAAGTTATGCAAATACGTTATATCTCAAAATAATTCTTTATTATTCTTATAATCTACAAGGAATATTTTTGATTTCAAATCTTTTTAGATGTTTTTTGTAGCTTCTCCGGCACAGCTTATTTTGAAGCGACTGCACCGGAACCAGCGTATATCTTTGAATAAAAAATATAACTTATATTCAGCTAGTTAAATCATTTTAATCACGTGTTTTTACGTCAAACAATTCAATTTCAAAAATCAGGTTGGAATTGGCCGGAATGACTTTACCCATTTTGCGTTCGCCATAGGCCAAATGTGCAGGCACCATCAGTTTACGCTTACCGCCAACTTTCATTCCCAGAATACCCTGATCCCAACCTTTGATCACACGACCGGTACCAATGACAGTTTCAAAATAATTACCACGGTCAATTGAAGAATCGAACTTGGTTCCATCTTCCAGCCAGCCAGTATAGTGCGTGGTAATTAAGGCACCTTTTACCGCTTCTTTACCTTCGCCTACTTTTAAATCAATAATTTCAAGTTCGTTGATCATGGTTATTTACCTGAGAGGAGCATAAAATTCAAAGCTCAGTATAAACTGGAATGCTCTATATTTTTAAGTCTGGGCCATTGATGGGTTAAAAGCTGAGTTCCTGAATATTCTTATCATTGAGTAAATACTGGGTTAATTCTTGATGATTCTTGGCCGATCCCATCAGAATCCAGCGTCCGACAATCTGTTGATCAATTTTTTTTTGTGAGGAATGCACCACTTTTAACTGATAACGTTTAAATAACATTTCGTAGTGATCAGAATCATTCTGATCGAATGGGCAGACGATTTCATAGCTGCGTTCCTGATTCAGAGATTCAATGCCGCGCTGGACATACATCAATAGAACCAGCACCGCCATGACAATAAAAGTAGCCCAAATACTTAAGAGTTCATAGCCTGCACCGACCGCCATGCCGAGTGCTGCCGTCATCCAGATCGTGGTTGCGGTGGTAATTCCAGAAATACGGTTATCATCTTTCAGGATAACACCGGCACCCAGAAAACCCAGTCCAGTCAAGACATTGGCGGCCAGCCGGTCAGGATTGGCCACGCCTATTTTCAGGGAGATAATGGTAAATAAACAGGAACTCAGACTGACCATAATCATGGTACGCAATCCAGCAGATTTACTGTGATACTCACGCTCTGCACCAATAATTGCGCCAATCGCGACAGCCAGCAGTAAATCATAAAGTTCATGGTACATGGTGCAACCCTGCGTATTCTTATTCCTCAGATATACGCAATTTGAGCTACAGGATACAAGTCCAGACTTGCATCCTTATTTGGCCTTATTGTAACTGTTCCCACTCCACCAGCACCTGGCCCTGATCGCCAATCAAGGTCCATTCACCATCCATCACATTGAGCTGTAACTGCATGGTGCGTTCGCATAACTGTGGCAATGCGTCGGTGGTTGCGGTAGATAACTTCCACACTTCCACATTTTTTAAGATTTTTAATTTGCTGCTGCGCTTATACCATTCATCCACCGCAGAACCATAGGTGACGACTGCGACCTGCTTGCAACGCGCACTCGCCTTTTTGACTTTATCTTCGTCCGGGCTACCGACTTCAATCCATTTGACCAGTTGCCCGGTCAGATCCTTTTCCCAGAGTGCCGGTTCATCGGTTTCAAACAGATCCTTGGTAAATTCCAGTGCTTCATCGGCATAGCGTGCATAGGCCAGAATACGCACCATCAAGCGTTCAATGGTTTCTGAAGGATGCAGCGCCATCGTCAGCTGATAATCCTCATAACGATGCGTATCCATGTCCGCAATATTCAAATCAACCTTATAAATCGTCGCTTTTAACGCCATCACATAATCCTCAAATTTGGCGCCTAGCATATAAGATTTAGCGCTATTTTGCTGAACAGATTTAGGCCAATAATTCATTCAGCGCACTAGAAACAGTACCATTATTTCTCTGGATCCATACGACATTGCATCAGGGCAGTTTCAAAGGCCAGCCAATCCCGTGACTGTTGATAAATCACTTCTACCCGGTTATCAATGCCTTCATCTGCCGACTGATAATTAAACTGCTCAGGATTAAAATTAAAGCTTTTCCAGCCTTGATCCGTATTAAAAATTCCCTTGATTCTGAGCCAGTCTTTTTGTTCACAGAGCAGATCCAGCAGATCATAAAAATTGAATTGCCAGCGTTTTGGGAATTTCCAGCCCGCAACCTGATAACCCTGCGCGCTTTCTACATAATGATAAGGCATTTGCTGAATCACTAAGGGCGTATCTGCTGAACGGGTGATCTGTTGCTGTTTTAACAAAGGCTGAATCTGACGGGCGGAACCCCGATAGTCCTGCTTGATCAGTTCGATATCGAGTTGTCCATGCTCGGTGAACAACCACTGTTGGGCATAAGGTTGATATTCTGTCTGAAGTTGCGTGAGTGCTGCGTGGTCTGCGGTTGTCATCAAGTCAGTATGTGAAATCACCACAATATGCGCTGCCTTGAGTTGGTCTGCGTACAGGTTTTGCTGAGTCCAGTCTCGATCATGCAAACGTGAACCATCTACCACTGTGACCAATGCCTGCATGTTTAAATGACTCTGCCAGTGCGGTTCGGTCAGCTGTTCCAGTAATTGGCCAGGATGCCCCAGTCCGGTAGGTTCGATAAACAGACGATCCGGTTTCACTTCTGACAGCAGGCGTGACAAGGCAATCTGCATCGGCAATTGGCTACTGCAACATAGACAACCACCCAACAGCTCTTTGACCGCATAACCCTGATCTTGCGGCAATAACTGCTGGTCTACCCCAATCTGGCCGAATTCATTCATTAGCACAGCCCAGATTTCCTGTTCCGGTTTTTGCTGTAATAAATGTTTGAGTAGTGTGGTTTTACCTGCACCCAAAAATCCGGAAATGATATGGACAGGAATAGCCTGCGACGCTGACAGAATTTTCAAAATCGACTCTCAAGAGATTGAATAGAAATAGCAATACTCTGCATTATAAAGCACAGTGTGACTTTAAAATGCGTGTTCTTCGCAAACACGGCGTGAAAATCACAGAGATAAAAATTAATGGAATGATCCCAAATTACCAATTTTCTATGTTAACTTTTATTTCAAATTGGATTCTTGAAATATTCACACACACTTTCATTAAATAAAACTCCGCATAATTAACAGAAATAAAACAACTTTCTCAGTTTTGTATCTGCTGGGTTATTCCCTGCGTGTCGCTTTTGTTAATTGATTTGCTCAGTAAAATTTCAGTGCTTAGGATGGGCATCTGTCGAATTGATGTGATGGTCAGCTCGGCAGATTACATGACATGAATAAAAGGATGCCAAAAATGAAATATGCACAAATCTTACTTGCCACTACGCTTACTGCTGCTGCAGCCACCAGTTTTGCTGACAGCAAAACCACAGATGCGAAAACCACCACTGCAGAAGAAAAAGTGATTGTGACTACACAAGAATTACCTGAATCGAATGCTCCTGTTGCAGGTGCATCTGCAGAGCAGCCTGCTGCCTCTGAAGCTGCTATAGAAAGCACGCCCCCTGCAAAACCTGCTGCACGTTAATTAATTGAACGACTCGTTTAATCCTTCAATGAAAATATCAGGGACAGTAATTCTCCAGTAGGCTTTGTCCTATACTGCCCCCGATATTATTCGATGCTGAATCATGCTTGATGCTGGTTCAGCATTTTTATTGCACAAAATCTATTTATCACCATAGTCAAAACTGATCATAGAATTAATACGGGCTATCAAATTTTTATTATTTTTATAATTAAAATCAATTGTTTATTTAAAAACCACCTATTTCATTCCAATATTATCCATATACTTAAGCTACTATCGCCTAACTTGTTTCTAGCTTCTAACTGTCCCTTAATAGCATCAAATGCAAGTCGATTGAATGGACATTCGCTATGAGCAATACTAATTACACTACTGAAGTGGCAATCCTTGGCGCCGGCCCTGTCGGCTTAACCATTGCCAACTATCTGAGCAAGCAAGGCATAGCTGTCACGATTGTCGAGCAACTGGATAGTTTGATTGATTATCCACGTGCGATTGGAATCGATGATGAATCCTTGCGTACCATTCAATCTTTGGGTTTAGTCGATCAAGTCTTACCGCATACCACTCCGAATCATGCGATGCGCTTCTTGACGCCTAAAGGTCGCTGTTTTGCTGATATTCAACCTTTAACACGTGAGTTCGGTTTCTCGCGCCGTAATGCCTTTATTCAGCCACAAGTTGATAACGTCCTACTGCAAGGCTTAAAGCAATATAAAAACACCCAAGTGCTGTTTTCTCGTCAATTGACTCAGTTTAGTCAAGATGCTGACGGCGTAATACTCAATCTGCAAAATAAAGAGGGCGATGCAGAAACCATCCGCGCTCAATATCTGATTGCCTGTGATGGCGGTAATTCTTATGTGCGCCGCAACCTGGGCATTGCCTTTGAAGGTGAAACCGCACCGAATCAATGGATCGTGATCGATCTTGAGAATGACCCGCTTGCTACACCGCATATTTACTTATGTTGTGATCCGGTTCGTCCTTATGTATCAGCTGCTTTGCCACATGGTATTCGACGCTTTGAATTTATGGTCATGCCGGGTGAAACGCAGGAAGAACTGAGCAAACCGGAAAATATTGCCAAACTTCTGTCCAAGGTCTTACCAAGCACGGATGGTATCGAAGTGATCCGTCAGCGTGTTTATACCCATAATGCCCGTATTGCCGACAAGTTCCGTGTCGACCGTATTTTGCTGGCCGGTGATGCTGCGCACATCATGCCGGTATGGCAAGGTCAGGGTTATAACAGCGGTATGCGTGATGCCTTTAACCTGGCCTGGAAAATGGCACTGGTTGTTCAAGGTAAAGCTGGCCCAGCACTTTTAGATTCGTATCAGATCGAACGTAAAGACCATGCCAAGGCGATGATTGACCTGTCGGTGATGGCAGGTCACGTACTGGCACCACCGAAAAAATGGCAAGGATTTGTTCGTGACAGCATTGCCTATGCCCTGAACTATATCAAGCCGATCAAACAATATCTGCTGGAAATGCGCTTTAAACCGATGCCGAAATATCATGACGGCGCACTTTTGAGTAACGGAGCCAAGAACTCTCCGGTCGGTAAGATGTTTATCCAGCCTCAGGTTCAGCTGGCTTCGGGTGAAACCGTATTACTGGATGAAGTGATCGGCAATGATTTTGCGATTATTGCTTGGGGTGTCGATCCGAAATGGGGTCTGAGCCCAGATACGTTGCAACAGTGGAAAACGCTCCGCGTGAAATTCATTCAGGTAATTCCTGCGGTGCAATTGCAAAATAGCCAGCGTAAACAGTATGAAGATGTCATCACCATTGGTGATATCGGCACAGATATCCGCTCGTGGTTTGGCAACACGTCTGATTCAGTTGTGATCTTGCGTCCTGACCGTTTCGTAGCTGCCCTGGCCATTCCTCAATCGATGGAAAGCACCAGCCAGCAACTGTTTAAAAAGCTTTACCTGAAATAATATTAGGGTCACTTTTCACCACGCTTCGGCGTGGTTTTTTTTATTGTTTTAGATCTCCCGGACAATATATAGACAGAGGAATTAGACTCGGTACTCTTGAAACCACGGGATATCTTTCAGGGAATCACGGCGAGCCATCTGCTGCAGGAAGAGCCTAAACTCGTCAAATGGCGGTAAAATTTTCGCAGATATGGCGAAGATCAAACAGTAAGCCACATAGAGATCCGCCGCCGAGACTTTTTCACCCAACAGATAAGGACTAGCCTGCCCGATGCCCTGTTGCAGAAAATCAAATACGGCTGCTTCATTCCCAAAACTTAAACTTCTCCGGTTCTTTTCAATATTTTCTGGCGACACCTGCAAATTTTTTATATCGATATATTCGGTGAAGGGTCCATGACAGAAAAACATCCATTTTAAATACGCCCCACGCTTCGGATCATCCAAAGCAGGTGCCAATCCTTTGTCACGATATTTATCTGCCAGATAGATAAAAATAGCGGCCATTTCTGAAATAATGACACCTTGATCCACCAGACAGGGAACTTTTCCCATCGGATTGATCTGTGTATACGCCTGCTGATGCATATGCTCATAGGCGACTTCCACCTGTTCAATCTGGTCTTCAATCTGCAATTCTTTCAGTAAAGGCAACAAGGTCAGGCCACGTGATTGCGGGTTGTTATAGAGCTTCATCATCCTGCTTCAACCGGTTTTTATTGTTAGAGGTTCAGTATAAAGTGATTTGCAGTCCCGATTTAAAAGGATGTGCTACAGATCATTTCTGTCGCACGGCTTTTTAGATGGGCAGATTGAAGGTTTAAATATTAAAAAAGATCCACACAAAACTTTTCTTTTAATACTTTCAAAATCAGATCAATCACCACATGTTTTTGATCCTTGCGATAATTGGCATACAGTCCAATCATCGGTAACGGTTCTAGGGTCTTTTTCACCACAATATTATCGCCGAGCAATGGAATCACATAGGCTGGCACCAGACTCCAGCCCACGCCCATTCCCACCAGATTGACATTGAGCAGAATATTGGTGGAATACTGCACCACATTCACTTTTAATTTGGACTGTTTAAAAAAATCCTGAATCAGCTTATGCAGTTGCGGTGAGGACTGCTCATCACTAATTACAAAGTCCTGATTTTCAAAACTCTTGATACTGACATAGGGCAAGGCCGCAGCCGGGGAATCTTTCGGCACAATCAAGGTTAAAGGCTCATCAAAAATGCGGATCGAATCAAATTCACTCAACTGCCCCGGATAACGGGTAAAGGCAATATCGATCTGTCCATTTCTTAAGGCACTAAACTGCTCTGCATCGGTCAGACTGTGAAACTGTGCTTTCAGTTCAGGAAAATGCGCGCGGATATTCGGCATGATATAAGGAAAGACTTTCATTTCCGCGACCGGGACAAAACCGATATTCAGCTGGTCCTGCTGTGCATTGGCGATCTGTCTGGCAGTCTGAATGGCGCGCTCTGCATGCTCAAGACTCAATAAAGCTTCTTTTAAAAATGCCTGACCGGCTTCAGTGAGCCCGACCTTACGGTTATTCCGCTCCAGCAACTGTACGCCAACCTCACGTTCCAGATCCTTGATTTGCTGGCTCAGTGATGGCTGTACCGTATTTAATTTTTCCGCGGCACGGGTAAAGTTCAGTTCCTGCGCCACTGTAACGAAATAACGTAAATGTCTTAATTCCATTTTATAACTCCAAACTTGCCGGGCGCTTATTTTTGCTTTTTGGCAACATACTGACGATAAACCAATATCGTCACAATGACGAGTACAGCACTCAAAACATAGGTGGTTTCAAAGCCCCAATAGGCAATCAATATTCCCATGGCTACGGAACCGATCGCTAAACCCAGATCAAACAGGGTAAAGAAGGTTGAAATCGCATGTCCCATACGCTGTTTGTCGACCGACTGAATGGCCAAGGTCTGCAAACATGGGAATAGTGAACCATAACCGATCCCAATAAACACCGCCGACAACCATAATATCCATTGATTGGAAATCAGGCTGACAATCACCAGACCAATGGCAAAGAAAATAAATGAAGGATAAATAACTGCACTGGGTCCCTTACGGTCATAAATCTTTCCAACCCAAGGTCTGACCAGCAACATGGACGCTGCAAAGACAATAAAGAATACGCTGGTATAGGCTAAAAGCTGCTTGGTTTCACTAAATGCAGTAATAAAGCTCATGATGCCCGAGTAGGCAAAAGCGGTTAATAAAGCCACGAAACTTACCGCCAGAACTTTGACTTCCAGAATATCCTGCAAGCTCAAGCTGGTTTTCTCTTTGCTTATGGCTTCAGGTTTTGGTAACTCTGTGATTTTGAGCATCCAGCAAAAGATTAATCCCAAAGAAATAATAACGGCAAGAATGCCAAATAAGACCTTGAAGCTGGTGAACTGAATCACGGTCAATGCCAGCAAGGGCCCAAATACCACACCCAGATTGGTTGACATGACAAAATAACCCATGCCCTCACCTTTGCGCTGTTCAGGAATAAATTCATTGGCGACGGGTACTGCCACCGTGGTCAAAATACTGAACCAGATGCCATGTAAAAAACGCACCAGCAACAGCGACCACATGCTATCTACCAGCAAATAACTAAAGGCAAATAAGGCAAAAATCACACCTGCGCCGCGCATCGAGATTTTCTTGCCGAGCTTTTCGATGATCATGCCGGAAAATGGCCGAATCGCAATCGAAGAGGCCAAAAATAGCGTCAGCGCCAACCCAGCTTCTTTTACCGAACCGCCCAGATCTTTCATGATGTAAATCGGCAAGATGGTCAGTAAGGCAAAGTAATAAACGAACAGGAAAAAATTATTGAATAAGCACAAGATAAATGAGCGATTCCATAACCGCTCAGCGCTAACTGACATAATCACCAACTTTTAAAATTTGTAGGGAAATAGCACAAACTCAGGCTTGAATAGCGACAGGATACAAGGCCAACTCGACCAGATTCTGGATATAGTGTTCATCTGGAATCCGGTTGAAAAAAATGATCTGGTAATGAATCGGGCCGTATAAGGTATCCAGCATCAAATCAAAAGGATAATCCGCGCGGATTTCTCCCCGTTCAATCGCTTGCTGAATCAGTTGATGAGTCTGTTGCCGACGTGGCAAGAGATATTGCTGAAAGAACTCACCTGCCAGTTCACGGTGATTGGCAATCACCACCAGCAAAGCCCGCCCCACCGGATGATTCAGTGCCTGAGATAAAGAACCAAGTTGTTGAATAAGATTACTTTTCAGGCTTTTAGAGGCATCCAGCTCAAATACCGAAGCTGTATGCTGTTTGAAAGTGTCCAGCACCAGTTCCGATTTATGTTTCCACCATCGATAAATCGTGGACTTGCCTACGCCGGCACGTGCCGCCACATCTTCAATCGTCAGCTGATGATATTCACATTCTGCCAGCGCATCTGCGACTGCCTGTAAAATGCACTGCTGTCGCCGGGAACTTTTTTCGTCACTGCTCATATTTTTCTACTTAACTTTTAATATTTAAAAATCGAAACGATACGTATCGTTTTATATTAGAGTAAAAAATGGCAAAGCTCCAGCAAAAAACTGAAATTGAATCAAAAAAAAGACCTCCTGAGGAAGGTCTTTTCTCAATCACGATTTAAATTAACTCTGTGCAGTCTTTTTATAAATGCTGCATGAAGGATGATGATTTTCTTGCAAACGCGCGACTTTACGCTGTTCTGCTGCTTCAAAACGGCAACGTTTCCAGTCATTGTCTAGGTTCAAAGCTGGAATCTGTTTTGGTTTACCATTTTCATCCACCGCGACCATGGTGAAATAACAGCTATTGGTATGACGTACCGTTCTCTTTTGAATATTCTGGGCTTCTACCCGAATCCCGATTTCCATCGAGGTACGGCCAACATGGTTCACACTGGCCAGAAATGTAACCAGTTCACCGACGTGAATCGGCTCTTTAAAATTCACCTTGTCTACAGATAAGGTCACGACATAACTACCCGAATAGCGACTTGCACACGCATACGCCACCTGATCCAATAATTTCAGAATGGTTCCACCATGAACATTTCCTGAAAAATTTGCCATATCTGGCGTCATGAGAACTGACATCGTTAACTCTGACTGGTCATCCGACACTGCTGCAATTTGATCTAAAGGGGCCATCGTTTTCTTTGAACTCTTTGAATGACAAGGTTATCGTTTATTATTATAGCGTTTTTAGCATGAATAAAATGTTCAATTCGGCAAATGAAGCATCACAATTATTGATATAGAAAATGTATTCATACAGAAAAAAATATATTTAATTGCTTAAAATCTCAGTTAGAAAGTTAAGTGCCAATAAATCAACACTTATTTATCTGGGGTTGATCACACAGCAACTGAGAATTTTTCACTGTTTTAAGCTCTGAACAAAAATAATTCAGGAAAATAAAAAGGCTCTGTGTGATTTAAAGCATCACTGGCCTGAGCATTTCCTGCGCCACGTTCTGATAACTTAAAATTTGTTGACCATCCAAGGTCGTTTCAACGGTAAAAGAACCATCCTGATGGGTCGCGGTCACTGTAAAAATATAGTGTTCGAATTGTGCCAGTTTGACCTGCTGTCCAATTTTAATATGCATCATGATGTCTACATCTGTGTAGTGATCTTTTCAAACTGCATTCTGGCATGAACACAGATGCTTTTGAATATTTGATCAACTTAAGTATACGAATAATAATATTAAAATTTTAATTTAGGACGAATAAGGCTTATTATTTAAAACAATATACTTATAATTCAATTTGTTATATTTAAAATTAATTTTATCTTTTGCGATAATTCTGATTGACTGATACACATAGGCAATTATCTTATCTTTTATAACAATCAGTTAAGCGTCATAGCCGATGATCTTTCATTCTCTTGATTGGATATCCTTATACCGCAGTCCTACGATATAGGAATAAACAGAAAATTCAAAAAAAAGATTTATTGAGCTTGATGTTCATGTACCACAAACTGTGGAATCCGATGTCCTTGAGCATAATCATGTTTTTGGTAGGCTTGTGAAATTTCCATCAACTTTAACTGGGTCGCCTCGGCACCAGCCTGCATGGTAAGTTCCCTGCCACGGACATCAAAGATATGGCCTTTTTCACGTAAGTCCGGCTGAATCACCACATCTGCATGCTTTAATTCTTCATGTGCCAGATGTTGCTGCATAATATTAATGTTCTGATTAAACAGTCCCCAGACATTGGTGGTTTCCGTGTGAATGGGCTGTGCCAGAATATCCACCGCAATCACAATATCGGCTCCTAGCTCACGTGCCACATCAACCGGCACCGGACTGACCAGACCACCATCTACATATTCTTTACCTTGAATGATGGTCGGAATGAACATACTCGGAATCGAGACTGAAGCACGTACCGCCTGTCCGGTATTGCCATGGTTAAAGACGACTTTCTTGCCTTCTTTCAGCGCGGTTGCTACCACAAACATCGGGATTTTCATGGCTTCAAGCGGGGTTTGATCGACTTGCAAGTTGACATAGTCCTCAACTTTCTTGCCATCAAAAAAACCTTTTCTGGCCAGCTTGATATCACGGACATCATTCGGTCGCATGTTGAGAGCAATATTGCGCAGTTCAATCGCCGGTTTGCCACTTGCATAAATGGATCCCACAATACTGCCCGCACTGGTTCCGACAATAAAATCTGGTTGAATACCCGCCTGTTCCAGTACTTCCAACGCACCAATATGCGCATAGCCACGCGCACCGCCACTGCCCAGAACTAAAGCAACTACCGGACGTTGCTGGGTTTGCTTGATCTTTTGAAAATCAATTTGATTCGGACGTGCCTGAGCTTCTCCGCGTTGTGCAGCAGGTTGTAGATGACTAGTCGCCGCTTGGGCTGTCATTGGGGTCGTTTGGCAAGCACTTAGGCCAAATGTACCCAGTATCACCATACTCAACACATATTTCTGCATGCAGAGAATGTCCTCATTAATCTAAAGCAGCATAGTGTATAAACACATGCATAAATAGTCTGTAGAATTTCGTAAAACTGTCATACAGTTCAGCTACTTTATCTTCATTTTTCCCATAACTGTATGCCTTCAATCTCACTGTACCGGATTTTCCTGATTTTCCTGCAACTGGGCTGCATTTCATTTGGTGGTCCAGCGGCGCATCTGGTGTTTTTTCACCGAAAATTTGTGACCCAACTGCAATGGTTGAATGACACCCAGTACAGTCAACTGGTCGCTTTGGCGCAACTTTTACCCGGGCCGAGCAGCAGTCAGGTGGGGCTGTCGATCGGTTATCTGCAACGGGGCTATACTGGTGCCGTGATCGCATGGTTGGGTTTTACCCTGCCCTCAATGATTCTGATGACCTTGGTGGCGCTCTTGGGTCAAAGCTATTTTCATATTTTAAACTCAAACAGCTTTCATACCATCCAGTTAATTGTATTTTCTGTAATCGCCTGGGCATTCTGGCAAATGCTGAGAAGCTTCTGTAAATCAGCTTGGCAATATGCTGTCTTAATCCTCTCTGTCATATTGTTGATGGTGGTTTCAGTGAGTTTTAATCAGATTCTGGTGATTATGCTGGGCGCAATCTGTGGACTCATGGCTGGACATTTTTCCTCATCAGATTCGAAACCCAAAGAAATTAACAAAACGGCAATCAGCTCGCCGTATATTCGATCTGCCGCTGCACCCTATTGGTTACTGGCATTTATCTTGCCGTTTGTTCTGCTCCCCTTAGCTGGAAAATTATGGGGTGAATCGGAGCTGCAATTTTTTTCCAATTTCTATCAAACCGGTTCATTGGTATTTGGTGGTGGTCATGTGATTCTGCCTTTGCTATATCAGGACTTTGTCACAACCGGTTTAGTCAGTGCCCAATCTTTTGATCTTGGCTATGCATTTGCCCAGCTAATGCCGGGACCTTTATTCAGTTTTGCCAGTTATATTGGTGCTTTGCTGCCTTGGACGCCTTATGCCTGGCTGAATACATTGTTAGCGACCTGTGCAATCTTCTTACCTTCATTTTTCTTGATCTTTGCCACCTTGCCTTACTGGTCGTGGTTGATGCAGCAGCGCCATATTCATCAGGCGGTGATGGGCATCAATGCTGCAGTAGTGGGACTGTTACTGTATTTATTGCTGGATCTTTCACAACGCTATTTTAACCTGAGTTCGATATAAAAAAAGAGTAGAAAAAAAGCCCTGTTTTTGTAACATATTGGTTCTCAAGACAAAATGTTATAAAACAAGGCTTCTCAATGGATCATATTACCGAATTATTTTGTATTTTGGATGATTTCTGCAAAAAATTTAATGAATCTTTAGAGAAAGCTTTAATTTCTAATCAAAAAACCAGGTTGAAAAAGTCAGCTTTAAGCTTGTCTGAAGCAATGACCATTGTCATTTTATTTCATCAATCCGGTTTTAGATTCTTCAAATATTTTTATTGCCAAATGATCGTTCCATTCTGGAAATCTGCTTTTCCTAAACTGCTTAGCTACAACCGATTTATTGAAATCATGCCCCGTTGTTTGCAAGCTCTGAGTAGTTTCTTCCATCAGGTGAAAGGAAAAGATACGGGAATCAGTATCATTGACTCCACTAAATTGGTAGTTTGCCATAATCTTCGGATTAAAAGGCATCGTGTATTTAAAGGCTTGGCCGGTCGTGGAAAAAGTAGTACGGGTTGGTTTTATGGTTTTAAATTACATCTCGTTATCAATAATTTAGGTGAAATTATTAATCTCAAGCTGACATCGGGAAATGTTCATGATGTTGCTATATTAGAATCTTTAACTCAAGAATTAAAAGGGATCCTACTCGGAGACAAAGGCTATTTGAGCAAAGCAAAAGCCGAAGCTTTAGCAGCAAGAGGACTGAAAATATTGACCCCATCACGTCGGAATATGAAAAATAAACCCATCCAAACTGAAGAAGAAAAACAATTACTTTGCAGAAGAGGATTGATCGAAACAGTGAATGATCAATTAAAAAATTTACATCAACTTGAACATTCACGTCATCGTTCGGTAAATAATTTCATGGTGAATATCATGGCTGCTGTAGTGGCTTATTGTTTGAACCCCAATAAGCCAACTTTCCAAAATATGCTAAAAGGTTAAGTGGATTTCATCGAACTCAGGTTATTTTAGTTATGGGTCCGACCTGGTCTTTGTTGCGGTGATGATTGCCCTGCTACGCTCAAAATTACCAGTCTGGTTCAGCCTGATTTTGGGCTTCGTGCTTTATCAAAGTTATTTAAATTTCTTCTAAAGAAAACTTTGGCACAAAAAAAGCCCCGAATGATCGGGGCTTTTTGCTTCAAGTCTTACCAGATATCTGATTTAACCTTGTCTTTAAATTTAGGATGGTTATCCAGTTTAAATTCAGGTTCTTTCACACCACGCTTCAGCTGACCGGTATAGTCTTTGAGTAGCATCAGCAGGAATGGCATCAGCAACAGGATCGCAATCAAGTTGATACTTGCCATGACACCCATGAACAGATCTGCCATATTCCAGATCAACGGCACACTGGCTATGGAACCGAAATACACCATCACCAATACAAATAAGCGGAAAATCAACATCACCCGGCTATTGTTATTGATGAACTGAACGTTTCCTTCGGCATAGGCATAGTTACCGATAATCGAGGAATAGGCAAACAGGAACAGAATCAAAGCCAGGAAGTCATCGCCCCAGGCACCAATCTGGCTTTCAAGCGCCATCTGGGTCAAGGTCACGCCTTCAAAGCCTGCATTTTCATACAGACCCGAAACCAGAATAATAATCGCGGTACATGAACACACCACAAAGGTATCTACAAATACTCCGAGCATCTGTACCAGACCCTGGTTGACCGGATGTTTGACATCGGAAGCTGCAGCAGCATTCGGTGCCGAACCCATCCCTGCCTCGTTAGAGAACAGACCACGCTTGATGCCCATCATCATCGCCATAGATACCATGGCGCCAAAGAATCCACCAGCGGCGGCTTCAAATTCAAAGGCTTTACTGAAAATGAGCTGGAAGATGGATGGGAGCAGATCGTAATTGATGACTGCAATATACAAAGCTACCGCCAGATAAAGCACAGCCATAAACGGTACAAAGCTTTCAGCAACTTTTGCAATCCGTTTAATTCCGCCAAAAATGATCACCGCAGTCATCAAGACCAGAAACAATCCGACCCAGGAAATTTCCAGATTCAGGCCGCCTAATGGCAAGATCAGATTCGCCTGATCCCAGCCCCAGGCATGAGAAGTCGCTCCAGTAATGGCATTGGCCTGAACTGCATTGAAGACAAAACCATAAGTCGTGATCAATGCAATCGCAAAGACAATCCCGAGCCATTTCTGTTTTAGACCCTGAGTAATGTAATACGCGGGGCCACCACGGAATTGCTGGTTTTTATGATCGCGCACCTTAAACAATTGCGCCAATGAGGATTCCACCAAAGCAGAGCTCATACCTAGAAATGCAGTAATCCACATCCAGAACACCGCGCCCGGCCCGCCAATCGCAATCGCAATGGCGACACCCGCGACATTGCCCACACCGACCCGGCTTGCCAGTCCAGTGACAAAGGCCTGAAATGGGGTAATGCCGTGCGTATCCTGAACCTTGCCACGGCTATTTTTCATGACTTTCATGCTGTGCCAGAACAAACGAATTTGTACTGCACCCGTCATGATCGTGTAGAAAATACCGACTGCGACCAGAAACACCACCAGAAAATCCCATAAAGGGCCATTCAGGGCATTAATCCAGCCGAGTAAGGTTTCATTTAACTGATCATTCATGTCACATCCTTATGAGCCTATGACTCATCGTATCAGGCATAAAAATTATGCAAAAAACTTCAAAATCATCTGAATAACAGTAGCATTGATTAAGTCAACGAAGAACGCACCACATAATGGAACAATCAGGAAGGCCTTATGCGACGCACCATACATATTGGTAATCGCCTGCATATTGGCAACCGCTGTTGGCGTTGCGCCCATACCGAAACCACAATGACCTGCTGCAAGTACCGCAGCATCGTAGTTTTTGCCCATGATGCGGAAAGTGACGAAAGCTGCATACAAAGCCATGGTGATGGTTTGCGCACCCAGAATCACCATGAGTGGTCCTGCAAGGTCAGCTAATTGCCATAATTTCAATGATAACAATGCCATCGCCAAGTACAGCGACAATGAAGCATTACCGAACACATCAATCGCGCGATCGAAAATCTGAACTTTGAAAATACCTTCCAGTACATTACGCAGAATGACACCACCCGCCAATGCCCAGACAAATGTTGGCAGTTCAAACGCAGTACCTTTACTGAAACCCGTCATAAACTCTGCAAAAGCCAAACAACCTGCGAACAGGCCCAAGGTCGTGATTGCATTATCAGCGGTAATTAAACGCACCTGATGCGGATATTCAAACGGTACATATTCGTTGGTCGTGCTATCCATTGGTGTATTGTCACGCTTTTCGATCTGCTGATCGGTACGTGCAGTAGCCAGGTTATGACGATTGATCAGTAATTTGGCCAAAGGTCCACCAATGATCCCGCCGATGATCAGACCGAAAGTCGCACTGGCCATACCCAGTGCCAAAGCACCCTGAATGCCATGTTCAACTTCAAAAATCTCCCCCCATGCACCCGCAGTACCATGACCGCCGGTTAAGGTAACTGAACCTGCAATCAGGCCAATCAGTGGGTCAATACCAAGCAGTGTTGCCAGACTCATACCGACTGCATTTTGCAAAACAATAAAAATCGATATAGCAAACAGGAAAATTACCAGACCGACACCGCCTTCACGCAACTTGGAAAAGTTGGCACTCAGACCGATCGAGGCAAAGAAGATCAGCATAAAACTGGTTTGTAGCTCTGAACTGGTGGTGATGCTGTATCCCCACAGTGAATGCACCAGTAATGAGATAATCGCAGCAACCAAACCGCCTGCAACCGGCTCAGGAATATTGTAGCGCTTTAAAAAATCGATTTTATTAACCAGGAATCGGCCGAGTAACAAAACAATGACTGCGGCAATCAAGGTATAAAATGCGTTAAAAGTAAAATCCATAATTTTTTGCCCAAGATGATTTTGAATTTTTTATTTTTCTAAAAGTGATGGAGTGCGCTAGATTTCTAGCTCGCTCATTAGATGTTCATCTGGAAATATCCTGATTTGATCTATCACCTTTAGAAAAACAAACCGATTTATCATCTCTTTCAAACTTATGAATATCATCATCACGATCATATTCAACAAATGAGAGATTTATAAAAGCAACACCTTTTCTATTCCGATACTCAGTCTGTTGTAAAATTGCAGACAATTTTCAAACAGATGCGCATGCTGGTAAAAAAACTGTGTTTTAAGCTCAAAAAAAACATTCAGTGCTTGATGAGTGCTTTCAACCTAAAGACTTCATTCAAGCCATCTGGAATCGCGTTATTTAAAACAGATCTTAATCACGAAATGCATGAATTAAGATGAAAAGTCGTACATTATGCTGTTTCTTCGTATCAGGTTTTATTTCTTTTTATTAGCAATAGTTAATTTACCTATAAAAAATAATTATAAATTCTCATTTTTATATGAAGATTAATCTATATTTTAATTCAAAAAAAATATTAATCTTTTACTCGACACAAAATGAAACAGGGATCTTGAAATTAAATTATCTTGATTTTCAGTCAAAATAAACCAGTTCTCTGTGTGAAATTGTTATTGTTGAATGGTTCAATCACTTGGTTTTTAAGCCATTTTTTAAATCAAAGACCAACTTTATGACTAAATCCATTGCTATCACTTAGGCGATTTATGCTCAGCTAAAAGAATGCGAAATTTCATTATTCAAGTCATTTTGCTGATAAATTGTTTTTTCAGCTGGCGAAGAATTAAATTTTCCTATCCCCCGTTCTGTTTGTTTAGTTTATAGTCATTGCAAACTCAATAAGGATATTCGACTGGACCCCATAATGGATCAAAATCTTGTTCATGCTGTAGATCACACCATCACTTCTCGCCATTCAGTGCGTGCTTTTTTAAATACCCCCGTTAGTACAGACACCTTAAAAGAGATTTTGACGGTTGCCAGCCGCGCACCCTCAGGAACCAATACCCAACCCTGGAAGGTATATGTGGTAACAGGTAAAAAGCGCGATGAACTTGTGCAACGTGTCTGTCAGGCACAAATGCAAATCTATACAAATCCTGAATTGTCGCAGCAGTATCAGGAAACCTTTGCCTACTATCCTGAACAATGGATCTCGCCATTTATTGAACGTCGTCGTGAAAATGGCTGGGGTTTATATGGCTTGCTGAATATTCAAAAAGGCGAAAAGGAAAAAATGGCGCGTCAGCAGCTGCGTAATTTTGAATTATTTGATGCCCCTGTCGGCTTATTTTTTACTGTACATCGGTCTTTGGCGATTGGGTCCAAAATGGATATTTCCATGATGATCCAGAATGTCATGCTAGCCGCAAAAGCCCGTGGTCTGGACACCTGCCCACAGGCAGCCTGGAATCACTTTCACCCGATCGTGCTTGATCTGGTCGGCGCACCCGATGATGAAGAGCTGGTCTGCGGTATGGCACTGGGTTATGCCGACCCAGAGCAAATTATTAACAGCTTTATTACCCCGCGCGTTCCCGTAGAAGAATTTGCCGTGTTTATCGATGAGTGATGCAAGCAGGGCTAAGCCAACTTGCTTAGCCCTCTGTCCAGACCAGTATTTTTATTATCTGAGAGGCAGCCAGCATCTATGCATTTTTTAGGCTGGGCATGTTGATTTTAAAGATCGCCCAAGCGGAAATCCCTATAAAAACCAGCATGATCAATGCCATATTCAGTAAAGCATGCCAGATCAGAAAATTCAGTAATATACCGCCCAATAAACCACAGACAAATTGCATACTGCCCATAATGGCACTTGCAGTTCCTGCCCGCTCGCCCTGTTCAGCCATTGCTAAAGCCATGGCATTCGGACCAGTAAACCCGATAGATGCCACCACAATAAACATGCCTAACAATACCCAGAACACAGAATCGACGTCCAGACAGCCCAGCAAGATTAACCCTAATACACCGGCAAACTGCAGACAGGTGCCGATTTTCAAGCGCTGTAATATCGAGAATGGCCCAGCCAGACGTTTATTCAAGGTCGAAAACAGCATGATCCCGAAGGCATTGGCACCAAAGGCATAAGCAAACTGCTGCTCAGTCAGCTGATAACGATCCATCAGAATGGTAGAAGAAGCACTGATATAACAGAACATCACTGCACCGGAAAAACAGCCAGCATAGAGCGGGCGTCGAAAGCTTGGATCCTGAAAAATAGTACGGTACAAACTTAATACCTGCTGAAAGTTCAGCTTGAGACGACGTTCTGGCTCCAGGGTTTCTTTAAATAGAAAATGTACACAGGCCAGACTCAACAGACCGCAGCCCATCAGCACCAAGAAGATCACATTCCATTCATAAAACATCAATACCCAGGCCCCCAGACTCGGAGCGATGATTGGTGCAATCGCAGTCACAATCATCATGCTGGCAAAGGCCTGAGCTGCTGAATGCATATCCAGGCGATCACGAATTGCAGCACGTGCCATGACCACCCCGACACAGCCACCTAAGGCTTGCAGAATCCGTGCAGCGATCAGACTCCATTCATCCTGCGCAAAGACACACAGCAAACTTGCCACAATGTATAAACACAGCCCAAAATACAGTGGCGGTTTACGCCCAATCCGGTCACTGATCGGACCATAAATCAGTTGCCCGATCGCCAGACCGAAGAAATAAGCCGGCAAGCTATTGGAAACCATCTGGGTGCTGACACCAAAATCTGCTGCCATGGCCGGCAAGGCCGAAAGATACATATCAATGGATAAAGGCCCGAGTGCACTCAGTGTTGCCAGCAAAATAATCCAGGACATGGCATAAGGTTGTTGTACTATTTTATTCGATGTCATAAGCATGAAGATTTAAAGCGCTAATATGCAGACAAATTAACACAGTGCATAGTATGATTTAGCCTGAAATGAAGATTTATAAATATACTATTTTCATTAGCCTATTCAGATTCAGCTCTAAGACTGCAGTATAAAGGACGACCTTTGAAATCTTGGCTCACTCGTCTCAAGCAAACCACCTATAACACGACCTTGATGTATAACCTGCGCATGATGACGGCATTTGCAGGTACCGCCTTTGTTCCCTATTTTATGGGACAACAATTGATGACGATCCCATTGACTTTAGGGGTGGTCGCAGCCGGTTTAAGCGATATTGATGACCGCTTTTCGGTGCGGATTTTAAATCTGCTCTACACCTACATTGGCTTCTTTATTACGGCAGTAGGCGTATATCTGCTTTTTCCTTATCCCTTGCTGTTTGCCTTGGCCTTAATTGTGTCCTGTATTGCCCTGATTTTGCTGGGTTCACTAGGGCGACGCTATGCCACGATTTCCTACGGCTGTCTGGTGATTTCCGTTTATTCCATGCTCGGGGTGGAGCTGTTTGATGAATGGTATAAACAGGCTGGTTTATTGGTCATCGGCGCGATGTGGTACGGTCTGCTGTCGACCATCAGTTTCCTGATTTTCCCTGCCCGGTTGGCGCAAGACAAGCTTGCCATTTCCTATTCTGCGCTCGGTAACTTTTTATATGCTAAGTCCAATCTGTTTGATGTGGACATGACGCCGAAAAGCTATCAGCAGAGCATGATTGAACTCTCGCTTGAAAACGGCAAACTGATTGCGATTTTTAATGAAATGAAAACGGCTCTCCTGACCCGCCTGAAAGGCGACCGTGGGCAAAAAGACACCCGTCGCAGCCTGCAATATTATTTTGTGGCGCAGGATATTCATGAACGTGCCGATTCAGCGCATATTGATTATCAGAAACTGGCCAAGATTTTCCAGCATAGCGATATCCTGTTCCGCTTCCAGCGCATCATGTCAATTCAGGGCAAAGCCTGTAAGGACCTGAGTGAAAGTTTGCTGATGCGCAAACCTTATGTACATAACCAGCGCTTCAAGCATGCGTTTGACAACCTGAGACAGTCTCTGGATAAGTTACGTCAGGAGCAGCATTATGATCAGGTCTGGATCAGTGCCCTGTTTGCGCTGTTTCAAAACCTGAAATCGATTGATGCCCAGTTACGCAACCTGGAAACCGAGCAGAATATCAAGTCCGAGCGTTTCAAACATATCGAGAACCAGCTTAGAGATGATGACCTGAAAGGCTGGGATGACATCAAGATTAGGATTAAGCAGCATCTGACCCCAGAATCGGTGCTGTTCCGGCATGCCATTCGCCTGTCGATTGTGCTGCTGATCAGCTATATTTTTGTACAGGTCAGCAATATTGAATATGGTTACTGGATTTTATTGACCGCACTCTTTGTCAGCCAGCCCAACTTTAACGCCACCAAACGGCGTTTACGTCTGCGTATTATCGGTACGTTGGTCGGTATTATCCTCGGTTATGCCATTTTATATTTTGTGCCGTCCATCGAAGGACAATTATTGCTTCTGGTACTGAGTGGGATTCTGTTCTTTGAATTGCGCAGTAAACAGTATGCACAGGCCACCGCCTTTATCACAATTTTAGCCCTGATCAACTTCAACCTGGACGGTATGGGCTATGCCGCGGCCATCCCGCGTATGATCGACACCTTGATTGGCTGTGCGATTGCCTGGTTCGGCGTCAGTTTTATTTTTCCAGACTGGAAGTTCCGGCGTTTGCCGCGCAGTATCAAACGCAGCTTGCAGGCAGAAGCAGATTATTTGAGTGAAGTAATCAAGCAGTATAAATCGGGACGTAATAATGGCCTGAAATATCGGATTGTGCGCCGTGCGGCCCATAATACCGATGCCGAGGTGGCTTCACTAATTTCGACACTGGCCACTGAACCGGATATTGATCCGGTACAAAAATCGCTAGCCTTTGAGTTCCTTTGTCTGAACCATACTTTTATCAGTTATATTGCTGCACTGGGCGCACACCGGGAAAAAATTGAAGATCAGGACATTCTGAATTTACTGGACAAAGCTCTCGAGAACATTCGTGGTGCATTGTTACGAGATGAAATGCCCGATTTAAGTGCGCAAAATATGATTCCCCATATTCGACAGCGCTTGGCTCAAGATCAGGAGCAAGATCAGAAATCCCTGATCATTTTGCAGCAGCTGTCTTTAATGTTCAGTATTTTAAAGCAGTTGAGCCAACTGAAACAAAGTTTGAGCCATGAGCGTGATGAACAGGCAACTGAATTAGGTTCATTATAATTTGGCTGATTTTGGAACAATATACTCACTGAATTGGTACAATTAGTGCTAAACTTTTTACAGTTTAAAATCTGCTAATTTCATTATGACCGCGAAAAATTTATACGCTTATACCCTACAGCCTGTGAACTATGAAATTTCAGAAGCCGAGCAGCGTCATGCTCAGCTGGTGATCTGGCGTAGTACCAATAAAATTGGCATGAAAGCATGGCTGATCATGGGTGCTGTTGTTGCACTTTCTATTCTGGGCATTCTGCTCCTGAAGAACTATTCTACCGTGTTCTGCTGGGTGGCCATTGTCTGTGTGGTGTTGTATTACCTGATCCGTACCTTTGGTCTGGAATGGTATGTTAAACGCAAGATGAATGAATTTCCGGTACAGGAAATCAAAGGTGTTCGCCTGGGCGTGCAACCGCACGGCATCGTGATGCGCCAGAAAATGGGCATGCAAGAAGGTGTTGGCGCGATTAGCTGGAAAGACATCTATGAATGGTACAACACACCAGAATTCATGTTGGTCAATTTCAAAGTAAAAGGCCAGCAAGGTGCGTATATCCTACCGAAACGTCTGGACAGCAAAAACTTCTCTTTCGCCACGATTCGCAAGCACCTGGAAGCGGAAGTGGGCGCAGCAAAACAAATCTAAACTGTTCTTTCTTCAGTGAAAAACCTCCTGCCCCGGCATGGAGGTTTTTTTAATCTTAAAACAATAAATGATAATGAGAATAAATATTATCCTCAACATCTATAATTCAGGTTTAAACTTCAGTTATAATTTTGCCACTTTTATAGATCTCACCCTTAATCTGACGACCATGTTTAAAAAGACATTTTTCCAAATCCACTGGTTTCTGGGGATTACAGCAGGTTTAATCCTCTCGATAATGGGGGTCACTGGCGCAATCTATTCCTATGAACAACAAATATTAAAATGGATGAATAGCGACAGTTATACGGTTCAGGTTCAGCAACGTGACAAACTCACGCCTGCCGAGCTGTATCAGCACTTTAACCGTACTGCGCCTGACATGAAGATCAACAGTATTACCGTAGTACAAGATCCAAGTGCTTCGAGTACCGTGAATGTTGCCAAAGAAGGCGCACGGCGTGGCCAGAACATTATGATCAACCCGTATACTGCGGAAGTCTTGCCAGAGATTAAGGGTCGGGAATTTTTCCAGTTTGTTCAGCAACTGCATCGTAATTTGACGGTTGGTCCAGTAGGTAAGCAGATTACCGGTGCCTGTACCCTGATGCTGATCTTTTTTGTCTTGTCAGGTCTGTACCTGCGCTGGCCGAAACGTCATTCGATCAAGCAATGGTTCTTTGTAAAACCTCAGCTGAAAGGCCGTAATTTTATCTGGGATCTGCACGCTGTTGTGGGAACCTGGGTGGTGATTTTCTACCTGATTCTGGCCTGTACCGGTCTGTACTGGTCTTATGACTGGTGGCGCAACGGCATGTTTAAGGTGCTGGGTGTAGAGCGTCCACAACCGGAAATGCAGGTCAATGCCGGCAATAACCGTGGTGAAGGACGTACAGGTGGCGAACGCGGTATTGGTGGTGAAGGCCGCGAAGGTCTCAGCCCTGAAGCTACTGTACGTGCGCTAGACCAAAGCTGGATTGGCTTTAACACTGAATTTTCAGATAAGTATTCTACTGTAACGTTTAACCTTCCGAAAAAACTGGATGGTGAAATGCAACTGAACTTCGTCGATCCGATCGCTCAACATGAACGTGCACGAAACAGTGCCACTTATAATTACCAGACAGCTGAATTTACCAAAGTTGAGCTGTATGAAGATAAAAAGCTCAATGAAAAGATCATGAGCAGCATGTTACCGGTGCATCGTGGCAGCTTCTTCGGCCCAATTTACCAGTTCTTTGCCATGGTCGCAGCCTTGTTGATGCCGTTGTTCTTTGTGACCGGCTGGATGCTCTATCTGAAACGTCGTAAACAGAAGCGCTTAACACAGGCAGCACGTCAAGGTGCGACTGCAGTGAACCTGGATGAAAATGCCAAACCGTGGCTCATTGCTTATGCCTCACAAACAGGGGTTTCTGAGCAACTGGCTTGGCGTACAGCGACTGCCCTGCAGGAAGCGCGTCAACCGGTAACAGTCAAGCCAGTACAACAACTGACGCTAGCCGATTTACAACAAACCGAACAGGTATTATTTGTTGCCAGCACCTATGGCACAGGTGAAGCGCCGGATCTGGCCTCTTCTTTTGAGAAAAAAATCCTGTCTGCTCAAGCTGATCTCAGTTATTTAAGTTATGCGGTATTGGCCTTGGGTTCTCAGGAATATCCAGACAGCTATTGCAGTTTTGGTCACCGTATTGATCAGTGGTTAAAACAGAATGGTGCCCAGCAGCTATTCAATACGATTGAAGTCGACAATGCCAATAACGAGCATATCCAGCAATGGAATACTGCACTGGAACAAGTCACTCGACTTGAGCTACAAGCGATGAGTATCGATAAGACCTTTGATCACTGGAGTTTGAGTAAACGTGAAGTCCTCAATCCGGGTAGTCTGGGTGCGCCTGCCTTCAATATCGAACTGACCCCTGAGCATGAAGCCGTCTGGCAAGCAGGTGATATTGCCGAGATTCAGCCAGGAAATAGCCCAGAACGTATTCATGCATTTATGCAAAAGCACCAGATAGCAGCGGGTACACAAGTACCTTATATGCAACAGAATATTGAACAGGCACTCTGGGATCGTGATCTGACTCAGGCTGAACCTTTTGATTCTCTGGATCAGCTCCTCACGCAATTACCGGTTTTGGCAACACGTGAATACTCCATTGCCAGTATTCCAAGCCAGCAGGTTTTACGTTTGGTGGTACGTCAGCAAACCGATGCTAGTGGTAATCTGGGATTGGGTTCAGGCTGGCTGACCCAGCATGCGGCTCTCAATGCGCCCATTGCACTGCGTATTCGCAGCAATGAATCTTTCCACCTGATTGATGACAACCGCCCGATTATCTGTATTGGTAATGGTACCGGCATTGCCGGACTATTAAGTCTGCTCAGTGCGCGTAACCGTCAGGACTATAGCCAGAACTGGCTGATCTTCGGTGAACGTCAGCGTGAACACGACTTCTTCTTTGAAGAAACCATTCAGGCCTGGCTGCAAATGGGAACCCTGAAACGTCTCGATCTTGCATTCTCGCGCGACCAGCAGGAAAAAGTTTATGTACACCATAAACTGCGTGAACAGGCTGAAGAACTAAAAGCTTGGATTGCTCAAGGTGCAGTGATTTATGTCTGTGGTAGCATCAATGGCATGGCCAGCGATGTGGATCAGGCCCTGATTGAGATTCTCGGTGAAACGATGTTAGATCAATTACGTCTGGATGGACGTTATCGCCGTGATGTATATTAAGATAACCTGATATGCTAAAAACCGGGCTCAATGGCCCGGTTTTTATTGAAGATGCAAAAGCAATAATAAGAATATGAATAAGAAAAAAAGGAACCCTGAATGCTCAATCAACTTAAACGAAGTCTTAGCCTGATCTGTGGTTTGATCCTATGTATCAATAGCGTCTGGTTACTGAGCCAAGGTCAGAGGCATTTTGCTATTGCCCTGTCGATCTTCATTGGGGTGGCACTCATCCTGTACGCCTCATTTTTTTCATCTATTCAGCGCTGGAAACAGAATTCCCGATTCAGAACCTTGTTCTGGAACAGTCTCTGGGGCGGATTTTTATTCTGGATAATCAGTGTCGCGGCTTTCTTCGCTTATATCCAGATGTCAATCAACCCGACTGTTCCGGCACGACCTGCTGCAGCGATTTTAGTATTAGGTAGTGGTATTAATCAGGGTCAGCCCTCACCCATCTTAAAAAATCGTCTGGATACCGCAGCAAAATATGCAGAACGATATCCAAATACTTTAATCATTATGACCGGTGGACGAAATTTCCGGGAGAGACAGAGCGAAGCTGAAGTCATGCAAAGTTATATCTACACGAACTATCCGCAGCTCAAAAACCCCATTAGCTTAGAAGATCAAAGCAGAAGTACCCAACAGAACCTGCAATATTCTCAGGCAATCCTAAAACAGCAACATATTGATCGAAATGAGCCCATTGCGATTGTCACTAGCGATTTTCATAGCCCTCGTGCCCGTGCCATTGCCAGACATCAGGGTTATCAACAAGTCATCAGCCTGAGTGCCAGCACACCCCAGAATGTTCGCTATAATTCCTGGTTACGCGAATATTTTGCTTTGATAAGTGGCTGGCTACTGAATGAATATTCATTGTTCCAATAAACAAGCTGTTTTAAAAACAATAAATTTAATTTAAACGGATCTGCCTAGGCAAAGGCATATCCGGATTTTTAAACAGTTCCGGCTTTTGCACATAGATCTGATACAGATAATTTTTAATATCAAGTAATAATTTTTCCGGTGCCACCAGAATATTCTGCCCTTCCGGGGTCAGGTCAAGCGAAACAATGGTACTTTCCTGACGTAAAAAGGGAATGACTTTCTCTACAAAATCCTTGAGACCAATTTCCTGAATCTCGTAATTTTCCCAATTGTCTTTAATCAACAGTCGAGCCAGACCTTTACTTTGCCAACAGGCAAATGCGCGTTGTCCGGTCGGCGTGGCACATAAGGCCCACCCATCCTGATAGAGTGCAAAAATGCCAGCATTAGCAACAATGGCTTCAATATATTGCTTATAAAGCTGTTGAGGATCGAAAGCAGTTTTTTGGGATTTGGTCGCGGCTTTGCGCTGATAGGGATTTCTCATGGTCGTGAAATCTTAATATTATTATAATACAATCAGATTCTAAGGAATAAATAGAGTTGAAGCAAGAAGATATGGTGGGCGCTGACGGGATCGAACCGCCGACATTCTGCTTGTAAGGCAGACGCTCTACCAACTGAGCTAAGCGCCCTGAGAAAACAACAACGTTGTTTTAAATGACGCAAGACCAACAAGGGATGTAGTCTTGGTATCTTGAAAACTCAGATCTCAGGAATCCAAGCTTCTCATCTTAGGATGGCGCAGCGGACGGGGCTCGAACCCGCGACCCCCGGCGTGACAGGCCGGTATTCTAACCAACTGAACTACCGCTGCATCGTAAGAATCTGGTGGGCGCTGACGGGATCGAACCGCCGACATTCTGCTTGTAAGGCAGACGCTCTACCAACTGAGCTAAGCGCCCTGATAAAGAGTGTCAATCTTTAGTTTATTAAATTTAGGCTCAGGGACCTCAATTTAATTTCTTTTGAAATGGCGCAGCGGACGGGGCTCGAACCCGCGACCCCCGGCGTGACAGGCCGGTATTCTAACCAACTGAACTACCGCTGCATCGCAAAAGAATCTGGTGGGCGCTGACGGGATCGAACCGCCGACATTCTGCTTGTAAGGCAGACGCTCTACCAACTGAGCTAAGCGCCCTCAAAAGGTCTATCGTATAAATGGCGCAGCGGACGGGGCTCGAACCCGCGACCCTCGGCGTGACAGGCCGATATTCTAACCAACTGAACTACCGCTGCATTTACACAATGTCGCTATTGTGGCAAACGAAAATCAAGATCTTAAAGTGGCGCAGCGGACGGGGCTCGAACCCGCGACCCCCGGCGTGACAGGCCGGTATTCTAACCAACTGAACTACCGCTGCAACTATAAGGTCTCAACATGAAAGAGCTTGGTGGGCGCTGACGGGATCGAACCGCCGACATTCTGCTTGTAAGGCAGACGCTCTACCAACTGAGCTAAGCGCCCTTTCTAAACGTCTATCATCGTTTGATGGGTGCATTATAGAGAATCTGCACAGCCTGTCAAACGCTTTTCGGAATGTTTTCCACTTTTTAGGTGTGAGTGATTAAAAAATAGGTTGTTTGTTAAAAAAAACAACACTTTTTGTTTATTTTTTAAGTCTCTACCGAAATTTTTTAATTTTCAAAATGAAAATTGAAGCGAAATTTTGTGTTTTACCCTGCGAAGTTTCAGTCTAACCACACGACATATTGCAATTCTGATTAAGGATTATACAAAGCTTTAAAATACTCGACGTTGTGTTCATGTAATCTTTCAACTGTCATTTATTTTTATTCAGAAAATGCCAGTAAATCTAAGCTTCAAATAATCATTTAACCCATTCCATGCGATAAAAATACCATCTGGATCAGATTAATCAATCTTTTCTGCTGTCTCCACCAAGCAGATTCAGTCCATAAAAACAAAACCATTTTCACATAATCTTAAAATCTAACTTTTATTCGCTTTTCGAAACATTCAGCCTGCCCAGATCTAATGCCTGTTCTGAAATATAGACCAGTGCATCTTCACTGATCAGGTCAAATAATTCAGCGACCTCCGGATTACGCATACGGATACAGCCGTGCGACAGCGGCTCTCCCATCTTTTCAGTTTCTGGGGTGCCATGAATATAGATATAACGCTGATAGGTATCGCAGCCCTCCCCTTGATTAAAACCTGCCTCAAGGCCACTCAGCCATAAAATGCGCGTCAGGATCCAATCACGCTGCGGAAATTCTGCTGCCAATTGGGGATTATAAATTTCACCCGTCGCCTGACGTGCGACAAATACACTATTTAAGGGAGCATTCTGACCAAACTTTTCAGCGACTTTGTGCCAGCCACGAGGAGTCTGGCCACTATTTTCAGTTTCGCCAATGCCATTTTTGCCACTGGAAATCAGATATTGCTTGTTTAGACGGGGCAGATACAGTTTTTGTTGGGCAAGATCAATCAGGATATCGGCTTGATCCAGATGCAAGGTATTCATGACTTGTTATTCTCAGACTCTATTTTATTTGGCTCTATAGGGTTTAATTTGCTATCTACAGATTGCGGAGTTTGTAGATCTGTCTTTTCTGGGTCGACTGTATTTTGCTGAATAATGATCTGATTCGGTTCAGGGCGTCGCCATAACCAGATCGCGACGATCAGCATAGTAACATTGGTAAAGGCTTTTACGGCCAAGGGTGCTGTGGTAAACAGCATGATGATCCCGCTGATCAGCATCATGATACTGGCCAGCCATTTGGCCTTACGCGGTACAGTACCATGCGCGCGCCAATCTCTTAAGGTCGGACCATATTTAGGATGATTCAATAACCAGTCATCCATTTGCGGCCAGCCTTTGGATGCCGCCCAGGCCGCCAGAATCAAAAAGACCGTTGTTGGCATACCCGGCAGGATTGCACCGATAAAGCCCAGGATCACAAACAGCACCACCAGACTTCGCCAAAACAACACTTTCATACATCAACCCTAGCCGCAGAATTCAGGTAGTATAAAGCGTTTTCCGATACTGTCCGTTGTATTTCTGCACTTTTCACAGGTTGTACTATGCCCTTTTCCAATTTAAACCAAAATCTTGTAGAAGCCTGGCAACGTTATCAACATCCTTTGGTGCGGCAACTAGCATTCGCTGTCGGCAGTCCGAATATCCTGTCCGGTATTCCGGATGAACTTGAACTCATACATCGTTTTGAACTGCATGACAGCCAGACCTGGCAGCAACATCTTAGCCGTTATCATCCACGCCTGGAATTTCTTGATCAGCATCCAGAAGAATTAATCGAATTTGTACAGCAACTGAAAAGTACGCGTTTAGGGCTGCGCTTCGAAATGCTGGTCTGGTTCTGGTTGCTCGATGATGCTTACCATCCCTATCGGCTGCTTGGTCACAGTCTGCAAAAAATTGAGGGTGCCAAGACCTTGGGTGAGTTGGATTTTCTGTTATTAAATACCGATACAGGACAGATTGAACATTGGGAAGTAGCACTAAAATATTATCTGGCCGAAGCCGATTTTAGCCTGCCACATTGGTATGGCCTGAACCGCACCGATACTTTAATCAGAAAAATGAAGCATTTCACACAAAAACAATTCCAGTTTGATGAGGCTTTGCAGCATCCCATTCAAAGACGGTTTTGCGTCCTGAAGGGACAGCTATATTTGCCTACACATCATGCCGATCAGCCAATTCCCTCATGGATCAATACCGAGCGTCGTCTGGGCTTATGGGGACAGCATATTCCTGCTGCACAGCACGGTTTCTATCGTCTGCAACGACATGAATGGATTTATCCGCAAGACCGGCCGAGCAGTTCAGCTGCGATCTGGTGGACGGATGGTCTCTATAAAAAACTCGATAGTGATGACTTTTATATGTATCGCAATCCGGTGCTGATTCAGCATCCTTCGCATAAGCCCCTATAAAGCATTACATTTATTAACCGAAGCACTATGAAAACCACATATTTTTTAGAGCGTATATTTTCTACTCTAAGTCCCACATCATAATAATTTTATTATTGATTATACGGAGATGATGATGAAAAAAATTCTTGCTGCTTCATTAATGATGGCTTTTGTATTGACTGGCTGTAATACCGTAAAAGGCATGGGTAAAGATGTGTCTAAGGCTGGCGATGCGGTAACCAATACTGCTGAAAAAACCTCTGACGAAATCCGTCAAAACTAGTTTTTTACTAAACGCTCACAGAACCCTATCTCAGATAGGGTTTTTTTATATCAGTCGTTCACATTCAAGCCTATATTCGCCTATTATAGAACCGAAAAAATTATCGACCGTTGAATACCGTATGAGCTCTTCCGCTACCCTCGATTTAAGTCTGCAACTATTACGTCAGCCTTCTGTCACACCGATTGATCATGACTGCCAGAACATCATGGCTGAACGTTTAAAGAAGATTGGTTTCAATATTGAATCCATGCGCTTTGAAGATGTAGATAATATCTGGGCACGCAAAGGCACAGCAAGTCCGGTCTTCTGTTTCGCTGGCCATACCGATGTTGTGCCAACAGGGAATCTGGATGCCTGGAACTCAGATCCTTTCCTACCTGAAATCCGTGATGGCAAGCTTTATGGTCGTGGCAGTGCCGACATGAAGACCGCTTTAGCAGCCATGGTAGTCGCAACAGAACGTTTTGTTGAAAAATATCCGAATCATAAAGGTTCAATTGCCTACCTGATTACTTCAGATGAAGAAGGCCCGTCGATTAATGGCACGGTGAAAGTGATTGAAACACTGGAAGCACGTAATGAGAAAATCACTTGGTGTCTGGTTGGTGAACCTTCAAGCACTAACAAACTAGGTGATATTGTTAAAAATGGCCGTCGTGGGTCTTTAAATGCCAATCTCACAGTCAAAGGCAAACAGGGTCATGTGGCTTATCCGCATCTGGCCGTGAATCCGATTCATACCGCCTCTAAAGCGATTGCTGAACTGTGCGACACAGTCTGGGATCATGGCAACGAATATTTCCCGGCGACGACCTTCCAGATTTCCAATATCAATGCAGGTACAGGCGCAACCAATGTTGTTCCCGGCACCATGAACCTATTGTGCAACTGGCGCTATTCAACTGAAGTGACCGCCGAAGAACTCAAAGCACGTACACTGGAAATTCTGGATCGTCATGGTGTGGACTATGACATTTCTTGGACTTTATCTGGCCTGCCTTTCCTGACGCCAGTTGGTGAACTAGTAAATGCAGCTAAAACCGCCATTCTGAATGTGACAGGGACTGAAACTGAACTATCGACTTCGGGCGGTACCTCAGATGGCCGCTTTATTGCGCCTACAGGTGCACAAGTTCTGGAACTTGGCGTATTAAATGCCACGATTCATCAGATCAATGAACATGTCGATATTGCAGACCTAGAGCCACTGGCTGAAATTTATGAGCAGATCTTGGTCAACTTACTTGGGAATTAAATAAATAGATGACGTAATAAAAAGGAACTCCATGAAGTTCCTTTTTTATATTTTATAGTTTGAATTACAGCCCGATTGCAGCCTGAATATTCGTCATATTCGGAATATGGAACAGCTGTTCGTTCATGCGCACATATTGAAAGATGGCAGGATCATTCACGGGCTGATCGACATCGACCACTTCAGAAATACGGATCCGGATGGTTTTCGGCATTTCATTGCACATCAAGGCAAAGCGCTGAGTGATTTCATCACCCTCAATCACCAATGCCACCCCATTTTGACGTGAAGGATCATTCACTGCATAGACCGGCAATTGGGCTTCATGCCACTCCACTATCTTAACCTGGGTATTACTATCCAGTGCTGACAGGACAATGTTTTGTGGCAATAACATCGGATCTTTGCCATGACAATCAATAATATAGGCATCAATAAATCCGGTCGATACCGTAATCAGATGCTGAAGTTCCTGCTGGCTAATCTGATCAGCCATTTTATTGCTTGAATTGGTCTGACTCATATATTACCTCTGTTTTTCAGCAATCAGTTGCTGGATATTGGCCAACAGTTCCGCTTCCTGGAACGGTTTACCCATATAGTGCGTTACGCCCAAGCTGAATGCACGTTCACGATGCTTCTCACCGGTACGTGAGGTAATCATGATAATCGGCAAGTCACGGTGAATATCATGGTGACGAACCAGATTGGTCACTTCGAAACCGTCCATGCGCGGCATTTCGATATCCAGCAACATCAGATCCGGTCTGACGTTTTCAAGCTGCTCGATCGCATCTACGCCATCTTTGGCAGTGACAATATCATAGCCTTGACGTTCAAGCAGACGCGACGTCACTTTACGTACAGTCACCGAGTCATCGACAATCATCACCAGACGACGTGCATTTGAATTACGCGAACCATCACGCTGATCATTCAGCTGTTTGACACGCTGTGTCGCCTGAATCTGGCGGGCAACATTCTGTCCATCGAGAATCAGACAGACCTGACCATCACCCAGAATCGTGGCACCGGCCACTACCCCGACGTTGGCAAACTGCTGTCCAATCGGTTTTACTACAATCTGCGCTCGTGAACCGACCAACTGATCGACCAGCAAGGCAATGGTTTGACCACTATTACCTTTAATCAACAGCACCGGCAATGAATGACCAACATTATTCAGACGTGGAATCGGCTGGTTGCCAACAAACTCAGACAGATAACGCAGCTTATAGTTTGCGCCATCGATCTTGAAATAGTCATCTTTACTGTTGAAATAGCTTTCCAATGTGGTCGGTGCAATACGCACAATTCGGTCAATCTGCGCCAGAGAAATCGCATATTGCTGATCGCCCACTTTCACCATCAAGGCATCGCTGACCGCTACGGTCGTCGGTACGCGAATCGTAAAGACCGTACCCTTGCCCAGTTCCGAGCTCACTGACACATGGCCGCCCAGTGATTTGATCTCGCTTTGTACCACATCCAGACCGACACCACGACCAGAAATCTGGGTCACTGCTTTCGCGGTACTGAAACCAGGATGGAAGATAAATTGCAGGATTTCTTCCTGATCAATGACTTGATCCGCTTTGATTAGATCCAGACTCAGCGCTTTTTCACGAATCTTCTCCGCATCGATCCCCTTACCATCATCACTAAAGGACACGATTACATCGGTTCCCTGACGGCTGATGTTCAAGACAATAGAACCGACTTCCGGCTTGTTCAGTGCGATACGATCTGCAGTATCTTCCAGACCATGGTCAATCGCGTTACGCAGCATATGCTCAAATGGGGTGACCAGACGCTCGAGAATGTTACGATCCAGTTCACCTTCGGTATTCTGTACGACCAGTTCTGCAGGACGGTTCAAGGTGGTCGAGGTTTGACGCACGATACGCTGTAAACGCGGCAACATCCGATCAAATGGAACCAGACGGGTACGCATCAGGCTTTCCTGAATCTCGGCCTGAATACGGGATTGTTGCAATAACAGACCTTCAGTTTCGCGAATCTTGTCGGCCAGTGTACTCTTGAAGTCGACCAAATCTGATGCAGATTCTGCCAGTGATTTAGACAGCTGGTTGAGCGACGAATACTGGTCCATTTCCAGCGGGTCAAAGTCGGCATAGCGCGAGTTCTCTGAACCATGTTTGGCAATAATCTGTGATTCCAGCTCGCCTTCCATTCGACGTAACTGATCAGCAAGACGCTTGATCGCCAATTCCATCTCGTTCAAGGTATTGCCAAGCTGCCCTAGGTCCATCTCGATACGCGAACGGTTAATCGAGTTCTCACCGGACAGGTCAATCATCTTCTCGACCAGATCAGCAGAGATACGGATCATCTCGTTATTGCTATCGCTGGTGCCGCTATTCGCCCACTCACCCATCATCTGTGGCGGTTCAGTACCATCACCTTCAACAAAGCCGAAGTCGGTGCTGACCACCAGATTATCTGTTTTCGCCAGACGCTCAGGCAATTGCGCAGTAACGTCCACATAAGCAATCTTTTTCAGACTGCTGTACAGCTGATCAAAACCGTTATAGTCACGCTGGAAAATCGCCTGTCTTAACCAAACCAGCGTTTTCTGCAATAAGCCATCATAAGCATTCGAGTTAAATTGGTAGACCGCAAACTGTTCGAAAGTCGTTTCCAGCTCATAGGCAATACTGGCCACTTCTTCAACATCAATCATACGTGCGCCACCCTTGATACTATGGGCAGCACGCTGTAATTGCAGCAATAAACTACGGTCACTACGCTGATCAAACCATTGATTGAGGAGCTTCTCGGCATTCGCCAGAATCTCTTCGGATTCTTCCAAGAAAGATTCTTCAACAATCGATTTCAGTTCGTCTTCTTCAGAACGTTCTACTGGTATGTCTTCAGTAGCCTCAGGAGATTCCAAGATTTCCAGTAATTCTTCAGCTTCAGCCAGATCAGTTGCAGGCTGTTCAGTCGTTGCTGACTCTTCAAGTTGCGGCTCAGAAATTGATGTCGCTTGGACCTCTGCAACTTCAACTACAGTGTTCGCGCTCTCCGCAGCAGCAACAGCTTGTCCAAACACCAGCGCCTGAATATTTTGCAAAATCGCAATCGCTTCTGGTGCAGGATAATCAATACCGTCTTCTCGAATGGATTGAATACGATCGGAAACGTTATCCTGAACCAGACGAATAATCTGGATTAAAGCAGGTGTCACGGCAATTTGCTGACGGATCACCCGCTCATAAATACTTTCCAGTTCATGTGCAATCAAACCGATATGCAAAGCTGCAATCATGTTTGCACCACCTTTTAAGGTATGCAAATGACGCATCAGATTGTTCAGTGAGGTTGTATCGTCCTGTTTTTTACTCCAGGTATTCAGATCTTCATCAATCCCTGCCAGCAATTCATCCGCTTCTTCCAGGAAGATACTTAATAATTCTTCATCAAAATCACGGTTGGTTTCAGTACTTTGCTGCTGTTGACGATCCGCAGCGATACGTTGGCTCAAGCCAGCAAAATCCACACTACCAGTCGCGACAGTTTCAGCCACCTGTGTGCTCTCTGAGCTTAGCTCAACATTCTGATTGGTATTATCTTCAGCAAATATTTCCAGATCCTGCTGCACAAATGCAGACAGTTCACTGAGTATTTTTTGAATCTCATCATTCAGAATGACGCGCTGTCCTGCGGCCAAGGTATCAAATAAATGAATAAATTCCTGATGCGCCTGTGCGAACAGTTCATAAGCATAATCGCTGTTTAGCAGCACTGGCTTTTCAAGCAGCGCATCATAAGCCGATTTCAGATCGGCAGTGAATTCATGAATTCCCTGCGCTGCCCGGCTTTCTGTATGTGCCAGCAATTCCGCAGCCTGCTGGCTGAGTGCCTGAATATATTCCGGATAATCGACTTGGGCGCGTTTATCAAATTCAAACTCGGCATCCAATAACAGATCAATATCCAGCTCAACCAGTTTGGACACCAAGCCTTGCGTCTGAATACTATTGGTTTCAGTAACTGCAAAGCCATAATCATTCCAGACACGCTCAAAGGTGGCATATACCGCATCCAGTTTTGCAGTGTTGCCCTGACGTAGCAAATGCAGATAGTCACTGACAAACTCGGCATACTGAATCAGTAAAGCAGTTTCTTTTGAGGTTGAGACAATTTCATCTTGCAGCAGGGTTTTGAACAGATGCTCTACTTTAGAGCTGGCCTCAAAAATCTGGTCAATCTGCGCCATGGATGAACTGCCGCGCAAGGTATGAATCGCACGAATTAGCGCATTATAATCTTGTGATTTTTCATCTTCAGTGCGAAGGAAGGTGGCAATCGTTTCCAGATGCTCTTCTGCTTCTTCAATAAAGATCGCCACAGTTTCTTCGATATCACTGCGAACCGGTACTTCTACTGGCGCTACTGTTAGCTCAGCTTCACTTGGCTCATTGTCTGCAAGCTCAAGACCTGTCATCTGACCTTCAGCGGTCAAATGAACTGCCAATGCCAGTAATTCTTCCAATGCAGGCTCAGGCGAAATTTGTTGTTGTAATTGTTGTCCCAACAGCACCATTGGACGCAGGTCGAGATCCAATTGCTGTACATGTTTGAATTTTGGATATAAAGCATATTGATAGACATTCAGTACCGCTTGGGCAAATTTTTGCACCGTCGGTGTTAGCTGAATCGAACCGGACAAAACCCGGTTTAAGGTATCTTCAACCGCCCAGGCCATTTCCCCTGCCGATTTTGCCCCGACCATGCGGCCTGAACCTTTCAGGGTGTGAAAATGGCGGCGAATGGTCTTCAGATTTTCTTGATGATCTGGATTGCTCAACCATTCTGGAAATAAAGCATTTAACTCAACGAAGATCTCTTCGATTTCCTCAACAAAAATTTCAAGAATTTCTGCATCTTGGTCAAGATAACTATCTTCAGGAAGCGTTGTCGTTTCAACTAAATTTTTTAATATTTCTTTCATAGCTCATGCTTCTTACGTTATGCCGCCAAGAAGGGCGCTCAAACTTAATTGTGACCGTCACGCGATACCTAACGTATGAAGTTAAGTACATCTTGTCGAGGCTTTATCTGTATTTTCTGAATGTGTCTCAACCGCGGTCAAGACACATTTCCCCATCATGTCTGACTTTATTCTGGTAGTTTAAAGTCAGATACAGATTCACGTAATGCATCGGCCATGTTTGCCAGTTCAGATACTGAACGTGCTGTATCGAAGGTTGCACTGGTGGTTTGCGAGGTAATTTCCTGTACGACATTCATCGTGGTCGCAATATGACCTGCAGATGCTGACTGCAGTTTCGCAGCATCAGAAATGTTCGCAATCAGTTTCGCAAGGTTGTTCGATACTGTTTGAATCTCATCTAGTGCTACACCGGCATCTTTAGACAAGTTCGCACCACGTACAACTTCCGATGTAGTTTGTTCCATCGAAATAACGGCTTCGTTGGTATCCGTTTGAATGGTTTTTACCAGGCCTTCAATCTGCTTGGTTGCAGAAGCTGAACGTTCCGCAAGACGCTGTACTTCATCGGCTACGACCGCGAAACCACGACCTGCTTCACCCGCCATCGATGCCTGAATCGCTGCGTTTAATGCCAGGATGTTCGTCTGGTCGGCAATATCGTTAATCAAGGCAACGATGTTACCAATTTCCTGAGAAGATTCACCCAAACGTTTAATACGTTTTGAAGTTTCCTGAATCTGTTCACGAATCGTGTCCATACCCTCAATCGAGCGATGTACGACATCCGCACCGTTTGCAGCAATTTGTACTGAACGCTCTGCTACCACCGCTGATTCATCGGCGTTGGCAGATACCTGGTCAATCGACAGTGCCATTTCGTTAATCGCTGCAGAAGCACCAGCAATTTCTTGTGCCTGATGCTCAGATGCTTCAGCTAACTGGTTGGTAATGCTTTGTGTAGTTGCAGTATATTGCGCAACTTCTTGTGAAGTTTCAGTAATACGCGATACCAGGTCACGTAACTGGTCAATCGCAAAGTTAATCGAGTCGGCAATCGCACCGGTAAAGTCTTCAGATACTGTTGCATATGAACGCAAGTCACCATCTGCAAGATCGGCGATCTCATCCAGTAAACGTAAAATCGCATTCTGGTTACGGTCATATTCTTCTTGTAAACGGCCTACACGCTGCTTATCCGACAAACCACGCAGAGAAAGCAACTTGAATACACACAGCAAGAAACCGACTAATAATGCGATTAGCAGGACTGCCGGAACAACCGTTTTAAGACCTGAGTTACCCGATAATTTATTCAGGTTATCCAAAAGCACATCAGATTGAGAAAAAATAGATGCGGCTGCCTGACGAACTTTTACGATCTGTGTAGAGTTTTTCAGAATAATCGCTGATGCAGATTCCAGTACGTCATCATATTCAGCCTTGATGCCTTCCAGAGATTCACGCAGAGTTGGATCATCAATACGCTGTACACCCAGTTCAGCAGAACCATTTAACTGTGCATTCAGATAAGAACCAAAAGTTTCGGTATCGGCACTGAAGTCATCCGCAGATTCACGTGAACCATCATTACCTGTCAGTACCAAACTGATTGAACGTAAGATACGTTCTGCAATGAATACCTGGTTTTTGGCAATAACCACCTGGTTCGATGGCATATCTTGACGTGCCATCTGGTCGACCATCAAGTTATATTCCGCCTGAATCCCTGGAATCGCTTCACCAATCGCGATGTTGGTGTCGTATAACTGGTTAATAATTTTTTGTTGCGAGGTAATCAGATCAATACTGCTGGATACTTCTGTCCACTGTTTATCAACAGCTTGCAACGCATCATTGTTAGAGTGAATACTTTTAACTGTCTCAAGGTTTTCAGCAAAAGCTTTTTGCGAATCAGTCAGGTTCTTCATGGCCTCAGGCGTACCCGAAGCTGTCGCTTCAGTCGCTTGGCGCGAAATCGTTTGCGAGAGGAGACGCAAATCACCCAGACTTTGAGTGAGTTCATTGGTACGTGGAACACTATAAAAAAGATACAATAAAGTGATCAGTGCGGCTAAAAGACAGCCTGCTGCTCCATAGATCAGCGGTTTTGATTTCTCACTATCACCGAAGACACGTGATAACTGATCTACTTGCGTTTGAATCTTAGCTAAAAAAGCATTACCGCCTTTGCGGCCAGTGCTCTCACCTGTATTTTTCTTTTTAAGTTTAAAGCCCATGCAGCCTCTCCCCGGTTGACGCCTTGCTTAGTTTCGAGCGCGACATTTAATTTATAAATTTTATAGATGCGTTCATAAATTTTGGATTTTGCAACAGACGACTGAATAAAAACACATGCCACTGCTGGTTGTGCTGATGGAAAAACCCCTGACAATATTCTTGTAAGTTTTTATCCAATTCAGATTTCTTCGAAAAGAAACTTTTCTTATTGAAATGTTGTATACCCAAAACTTGATCTACGACCAAACCCACATACTGGTCATTATGGTTGATGCATAATACTTTTTGAGTCGGTGAAAATTGACTGCTCTGCCCTGATACATACTGCGTCAGATCAGAAACCGATAACAGTCTTCCCCGGATATTCGCCAGACCCAACACCCATGCTTGTGTCTTGGGTACCGGCGTATATTCTGGGGGATAAATCACTTCTGATACTTCCCCCAGCGGGGCAACAAAATATTGCCCCATCATCTCAAAAGCAATGCCCGACCATCGGTTAACTTCATTGCCATTGGAAACGTAGTTTTTATTCCCCCGTTTCGCAATGCGAAGCAATTCGATAAATCCATTTGCTGCCATAGAGCTTATCCTGCATTGAGGTGCTGCTTAATTACATCTATTAATTGTTTTTCATCGACTGGTTTTGTTAGATAATCCGCTGCGCCTTGACGCTTGCCCCATACACGGTCAGTGGCCTGATCCTTAGTACTCACAATCACGATTGGAATATGTTTGGTCGTTGCACCACGTGCAATCTGGCGGGTCGCCTGAAAACCATTCACGCCCGGCATAACCACATCCATCAGGACTAGGTCCGGCAATTCTGCCTGTGCCATGGTGACGCCATCTGCGCCATTGGCTGCTTCAATCACCTCAAAGCCGTGTTTAGAAAGAATCTCTCTAAAGCGAAAAGTTTCTGTCGGTGAGTCATCCACAATTAGGATACGTGCCATGCCAATTCCCCAAAAAAATCAAATATTAAGCACTAATATGGTTACGGATTGCATTGAGCAATTCATCTTTACTAAAAGGTTTAGTCAGGTATTCATCTGAACCCACGACACGACCTTTGGCCTGATCAAATAAGCCATCTTTACTCGATAGCATAATCACAGGAATATTCTGGTAATTCTGAGAGTTTTTGATTAAGGCGCAGGTTTGATAACCATCCAGGCGCGGCATCATAATATCTACAAAAACGATATCTGGATTTGCTTCGGCAATTTTTGACAAAGCCTCAAAACCGTCTACTGCAGTAATGACCTCATAACCTTCGCGTTGAAGAAGAGTTTCCGCAGTACGACGAATGGTCTTTGAGTCATCAATAACCATAATTTTTAGATTTTGGAATTTATCGTCCATTTGTTTAACCCTTCCCATTTTAGAAACTATATGCCATAAGGCTCATAGGATTATTTTATTACGATCGATAAACATTTTTAACATAAAGTCACTTGTATTATCAATGAACATTTTCTACACAAGTAGACAAAATCATTTATTTTTAATAACAGCTTCACATTTTCTTATCGTTATTGGTTTTTTTTTGACTAACGGTAGTTTTTTATTGATAAATTTAAGTCTAATATAACAAGATTATTACTTTAAAATAAGTAATTTAGTCAACTTTAAATTCGGGGAGCCAATGATGAGTCAGTTTTTAAGAAAACTTGCTGTCATTGATAAAAATAAAATGACTGGTCAATTCATTGTTGTTGTGCTGCTACTGTTACAGGTGAGCTTAACGTGTGCGAGTAGTAACCAACTCCCGCAAAAAGCCACTTGGTATCGTTATTATGACAGCAAGGGTGTGGCCAATATCAGTACTAATGTCACGCCAAATCATATCCGTTATGGTTATGAAGCACTTGACCAGAATATGCAGGTGATTAAGCGTGCCCGTCCTTATAATGCCGAAGCGGATATCAGGCAAGCGCCACAACGTGCCCAACAGGCGCAGCGAATTGCCGAAGATCATAAACTCAAGCGTGCTTATAACAATAGCCAGACCGCTTTACAGAAAAAGAATGACAGCCTGGTCCAGTTAAAAAAACAGATTGATTTTCAGCAAGAACAAATGAAGCAACTGCAAAAAGATCGGGTCATGTTTGTGCGTCAGGAACGTGAATATTTACGTAAAGGTAAAACCCCACCGGCACAGCTGAAAACAACATTAGACAATAACCAGAAAAATCTCGCTTCCCAGAAAGAAAATATTCAATCTTTACAAAGTCGCTATCGAAATCTGGAAGCAGAATACGACAAAATTATCGCCCGTTTAAAAGCACTTGAATAAATACAAATAGCTAGCCGTGGTTTTGATCCATAGCCAGCTAAAAGGACTCATATGCAAACTGCACCGCATTCTCATGATTTAAATATGCCTTCCCCGCGCTCTATCCTGATCATGAGTGCACTTTGCTTAAATATGTTTTTAGTGGCTTGTGATAAAAATGAACCCGTACAGCAAACCGAAACAGCCAAATCCATTGAAGTCATTCCTCAAGATCTAGTTGCAGTTCAATCTGGCAATTCAGTTCAAAAAACCGCATTCACCGGCACCATTCGTGCAGTCAATCAAAGCAGCATACAGTCACAGGTCTCTGCTACTGCCACCAGCGTAAACGCACAGGTAGGTCAAACAGTTGCCAAGGGACAAGTGCTGGTACGCCTGAATAATCAGGACAATGCAGCTCGTCTGGCACAGGCGCGTGCGAATCTGGCCTCAACTCAAGCGCAAGCCAATCAGGCGCACAACATGATGCAGCGTAAAAAGCGTCTGCTCGATCAGGGGTTTATTTCAAAAGTAGAATATGAACAAAGTCAGGTCGATTATCAGGCCCAGCTTGAAAATGTCCGCGCCCAGCAAGCCAATGTCGATATTGCCCAGAAAGCAGATCGCGATGGCACCATGACCAGCCCGATCAGTGGCGTGATTACCCAGCGTCAGGTTGAACCCGGCCAAACCGTGGCGATTGGACAAACCCTGTTTGAAATCGTTGATCCAAAACGACTGGAAATTCAGGCACGCGTACCCAGTGATCTGCAATCAGGTTTAAAACTGGGCAGTCAGGTCGAATACACTATTCAAGGGAACCCAAATCGGCTCACTGCCGTAATTAGCCGGATTTCCCCGATCGCAGATCAGGCCAGTCGCCAGATCGAATTCTTTGCCACGCCAAATGAAACAATTCCCTCACTTAGCATTGGCTCCTTTGTCGAAGGCAACATTCTGAGTTCACAACAGATCTCTGGCCAGCTGATTCCATTAGATACTGTCCAGGATATCCAGAGCAAACCCTATGTCTGGGTGATTCGCCAGAATAAAATTATCAAGGTCAATGTTCAGGTTCTAGAACAGCGTTATAGCGACAACATTGCCGTGGTTCAAGGACTGGAAAATGGCGATCAGGTCAGCCGGGTTAAGTTTAGCGAATCCGATCTGCAAAAAACTGTCACCCTTCGCGCCAACTAAAACCATTCATACAGGATCATTGACATGTGGTTTACCCGAATTAGTGTGAAGTATCCGGTTTTCACCATCATGATGATGTTCTGTTTGATGGTACTGGGACTGGCTTCCTGGCAGCGGATGGGCGTTGAAGAATTTCCTGATGTCGATTTCCCTTTTGTGGTGATCTATACCAACTATCCGGGCGCTTCTCCGGAAACGGTTGAATCGGAAATTACCAAAAAACTTGAAGATCAGATCAATACCATTTCCGGTTTAAAACAGGTGATTTCCCAATCCAGTGAAGGCCTGTCCATCATCACCACCGAATTTAATCTGGATGTCACGTCGACCACTGCAGCTCAAGATGTGCGGGATAAAATCGCCTCTGTGACTGCTGAATTCCGTGATGAAATTCAGGAGCCGATTGTCGAACGTTATGACCCGACGGCGAATGCGGTGATGTCGATCGTATTTGAATCCGACAATATGGATGTAAAAGCGCTCAGTTCTTATCTGGATCAGCGGATTGTGCCACAACTGCGCACAGTCCCTGGGGTCGGAACGGTTAATCTGCTGGGTGATGCACAGCGCCAGATCCGGATTCAGGTGCAACCGCAAAAACTGCAAGCCTTTGGCATCGGTGTGGACAGTGTCATCAATACCTTAAAGGCCGAGAATATCGAAGTCCCGGGGGGGACACTTAAATCGGGTAATTCGGAACTGGTCATTGAAATCAATTCCAAAGTCTTGCATCCCCTCGCCTTCGGCGATCTGGTCATTGCCAATAAAAACGGCATACCAATTTTCCTCAGACAAGTGGCTAATATTCAAGACAGTCAGGCTGAGCTGGAATCCGCTGCCTTTTTGAATGGCAAAACCGCAGTTGCGATTGATATTTTGCGTAGTTCAGATGCAAACGTCATTGAAGTAGTAGACAAGAGCTATGCAACTTTAGAAAGTATTGAGGCGCAGCTTCCGCAAGGTACCACTTTACAAGTAGTGGTAGATTCCTCCAAAAGTATCCGCGGCACCATTGGCGATGTAGCCCGCACCATTATTGAAGGTGCGGTACTGGCTGTGCTGATTGTCCTATTATTTTTAGGCTCTTTCCGTTCAACTGTGATTACCGGTTTGACCCTACCCATTGCACTCTTGGGCACGCTGACCTTTATCTGGGCCTTTGGCTTTAGCATCAATATGATGACTTTGCTGGCGCTGTCCTTGAGTATTGGTCTGCTGATCGATGACGCAATTGTAGTACGTGAAAACATTGTCCGGCATGCCGACATGGGCAAAGACCATGTAACTGCCGCGCTCGATGGCACAAAAGAAATTGGGTTAGCCGTGCTGGCCACGACACTGACCATTGTTGCCGTATTCCTGCCTGTGGCCTTTATGGGCGGAATTATTGGCCGTTTCTTCTACCAGTTCGGGGTCACGGTAAGTATGGCCGTTCTGATCTCGATGTTTGTCAGCTTTACCCTGGATCCTATGCTCTCTGCACACTGGGCAGAAAAGAAAAAAGATCCAAACAAAAAACCAGGTCGGGTGAAACGTTTCTTTAGCTGGATCTCCGGCAAGCTGGATAACTTAAGCCATGTCTATGAAAAATTATTAAAACTGGCCTTACGTTTTAGACTTATTACCCTGATGATTGCGGTCGCTTCATTATTTGGTGCTTTGGGTTTATCCAAACTGATCGGCACCGAATTTGTACCGGTCCCGGATAAAGGCGAAATCCGGATCAAGTTTGAAACACCGGTCGATTCATCGCTTGAATATTCACAAGCCAAACTGCAGCAGGTGGATCAGATTGTTCGTCAGCATCCGGATGTCAAAGCCACTTATGGGGTGATTAATGGCGCAACTGACCGCGGTAAAAACCATGTCAGTTTACGGGTGACTGTAACGCCGCGTACCGAACGTGAAAAGACCCTGAATGACCTGAATAATGAATTCCGCCAGCGTCTACAATCGGTTGCAGGAATCAGCATTACCTCGGTGGCATCCGCCGATGAAACCGTTTCAGGTGGCCAGAAGCCGATCATGATTTCGATTAAAGGTCCGGATCTAGATGAACTGCAAAAAATTTCTGATCGCTTTATGACGGAAATGGCGAAGATTAATGGCATTGTCGATCTGGAAACTTCATTAAAAGAACCCAAGCCGACTCTTGATGTACAGATCAATCGCGTCTTGGCCAGTGATTTAGGTTTATCGGTCAATCAGATTGCCAATGTAGTGCGTCCGCTGATTGCCGGTGATGATGTCACGACCTGGCAGGATGAAAAAGGTGAAACCTATGATGTGAATCTGCGCCTGACCGAAGACCAGCGCAGCTTGCCTAGCGATTTACAGAATATGTATATCACCTCGAATAAAACCGATGCCAATAATCAACCAATTCTGGTTCCGCTTTCGAGTGTCGCCAAATTTGAAGAAAAACTGGGCGCCTCGCAGATTAATCGACGTGATCTGGCACGTGAAGTTCTGGTCGAGGCCAATACTTCAGGACGTCCTGCAGGCGACATCGGGACGGATATCAGCCGCTTGCAAGAAAATTTCGATATGCCACCGGGTTATAGTTTCGACACTCAAGGCTCCAATGCCGACATGGCAGAATCCGCAGGTTATGCACTGACTGCGATTACCCTGTCGATTGTCTTTATCTATATTGTGCTCGGTTCGCAGTTCAACAGTTTTATTCATCCTGCGGCAATTATGGCCTCACTACCATTGTCGCTGATTGGCGTATTTCTGGCCTTGTTCCTGTTTAACTCAACCATGAACCTGTTCTCGATTATCGGCATTATCATGCTGATGGGACTGGTGACCAAGAATGCGATTCTGCTGATCGACTTCATCAAGAAGGCCATGGACCGCGGCGAAGACCGTTATGATGCGATTATTGCCGCTGGTAAAACCCGTTTGCGTCCTATTCTGATGACTACCAGCGCGATGGTCATGGGCATGGTGCCACTTTCCCTAGGGCTAGGTGAAGGTGGTGAACAAAGTGCACCGATGGCGCATGCGGTGATTGGTGGGGTAATTACCTCTACCCTGCTGACCCTGGTGGTGGTGCCGGTGATCTTTACTTACCTGGATGACTTTAAGAATTTTATGCTGCGTCAGGCACGTAAAATCATGGCATAATTTAATGCAACACAATGAGGTGACATTCCCAAAAGCTCACCTCATTTTTTATTGTATAATCCCTGCTTTAACGCTTAATTTTTTAGGACAGTTTCCATGCGCGCGAGTCGCTTTTTATTTGCAACGTTAAGAGAAACCCCGAACGATGCTGAGGTTATTTCACATCAGCTGATGCTTCGTGCCGGTATGATTCGTAAGTTGGCTTCAGGTCTATACACCTGGTTGCCGATGGGCGTTCGCGTATTAAATAAAGTTGAAGCGATCGTTCGCGAAGAAATGGACAAAGTCGGTTCACTTCAAGTCTATATGCCGGTGACTCAACCTGCATCTTTATGGGAAGAATCAGGTCGTTATGTACAATACGGTCCTGAGCTTTTACGCTTCAACGACCGCCATGGCAACCCATTTGTTCTCGGTCCGACGCATGAAGAAGTGATCACTGACCTTGCACGTAACGAATTAAAAAGCTACAAGCAATTGCCTGCAAACTTTTACCAAGTACAAACCAAATTCCGTGACGAAATTCGGCCACGTTTTGGCGTAATGCGTTCACGTGAATTCATTATGAAAGATGCCTACTCTTTCCATGCCAACCAGGAATCACTGCAACAAACCTACGACGACATGTATGCAGCCTACTGCAAAATCTTCACCCGTCTTGGTTTAGATTTCCGTCCAGTACAAGCAGATACTGGCTCAATCGGTGGTTCAGGTTCTCACGAATTCCACGTGCTGGCTTCAAGCGGTGAAGATGATATCGCTTTCTCGACTGAATCTGACTATGCAGCCAATATTGAAATGGCAGAAGCAGTACTTGTCGGTGAACGTGCGGCACCTACACAAGAACTCAAACTGGTAGATACACCAAATCAAAAAACCATTGCAGATGTATCAGCATTCTTGGGTACGAACCCTGCTCATTCAGTAAAAGCCTTATTGGTTCAAGGTGTTGTAGCGGAAGAAGGTCAAGATGCACCTGTGGTTGCTTTATTCCTTCGTGGTGATCACGAACTGAATGAAATTAAAGCTGAAAAACATCCTTTAATTGCTGCACCTTTGACATTTGCTACTGAAGAACAACTTCAAGCACTTGGCTTAACTGCTGGCTTTGTCGGCCCTCAAGGTCTGGTCGAAAAAGGTGTCACCGTCATTGTTGATCGTGCAGCATCGGTATTGTCTGATTTTGTTGCGGGTGCAAATGCAGCAGATCAACACGCAACAGGTGTAAACTGGGAACGTGATGCGCAGTTCACTGAAGTTTATGACCTACGTAACGTGGTTGAAGGCGATCCATCTCCAGATGGTAAAGGTACGCTTCAAATCAAACGTGGTATCGAAGTGGGGCATATCTTCCAGTTGGGTCAAAAATACTCTGAAGCTTTAGGTTGTAAAGTCTTGGGTGAAGATGGCAAGCCATTCACTGTAACAATGGGTTGTTATGGTATTGGTGTAACGCGTGTAGTAGCTTCTGCAATCGAGCAGAACTTTGATGAGAAAGGCATTATCTGGCCAACTGCCATTGCACCGTTTGAAGTTGCCATTGTGCCGATGAATGCGCACAAATCTCCAAGAACTATGGAAGCTGCGGAAGCACTCTATGCTGAATTGCAAGCTGCAGGTTTTGACGTGTTACTCGATGACCGTAATGAACGTCCGGGCGTGAAATTCTCTGATCTTGAGCTTACAGGTATTCCACATCGTATTGTGATTGGTGAAAAAGGCTTGGATGCAGGTACTTTTGAATATAAAGGCCGCCGCGATGCTGAATCAGTAAATATTTCGAAAGAAGAATTATTGGAGAAGATTGCTAAATAATTCCGCTTTCTTATAAAAAATCCCGCGTAATGCGGGATTTTTTATGGCTATAAACTAGCAGAACTTATGCCCACCAAAGCAGTTTGAAGTCACATTCTGGTTTTGTAGCAACTTATCCATTAAGGTTAAGGTTGCGGGAGTTCCACCATTGTAGTTAGTAAATTGACCGACATCAATATTTAATTTACGTACGACTGGCACATTTGCAAGCGAACCTACAGCTTCACCTACATTTACATTAATCAAATTTTCAGGACGTAACAGGAATTCTGAAATAGCTGTGGCAACTTGAGGTAATACAAATGAAATATCCACTTCATCTGTGGTTTTTAATACCCCTAGTTGGATCGGATCTTTAAAAGACATCCACCAACCTGGTTTGGCAATATCAGCTGCATCTGCTCCTTGCCAATGTACATTTTGACTTTGTAAAGATAAATAGCCGCCTGTACCATTTAAAGGAATATTATGAATCATGTTCAAAGCCTGGACAAAGGTAATGTCCATATTCAGATTATCCAGACTTGAACCGGCCCCCATTTGAAAGAAAGAATGGGTTCCCAAATTAAGAAAGTCAATTAATGGGTCAAACTCCACGTATAGTTTATCATTTGAGAAATTTGGTGTACCAATTACATCGTTTGGCAAAGTTGCGCCAGATATAGGCGCTGCCAAAGGAATCGAGGTAATACTGGAACGAATATTCGTCACAGTTGCCGACTTTAGTCGTTGTCCGGTTACAATAGTCTCAGGCATGGTAAAGTCCACCCGCATGGAAGGCACAGTAATTCCAGTATGGCCCTCAGCACCAGGCTTACTAATAAATTCACGTGTTTGCCCCAAGGCCTTTAAATTCCCTTGAATTTTTTGATCACTTGCATTACCGAAAGTTCCGGCCTTTGTTACAGACTCGCCCGTAGTCTGCGCCATTTTCATATAGCCACTAAAACTTTTGAGACCATCATTCGGATTCTCAACGTTATCAGTTCCCATGGTCAAAAGCCCGACAATTTTATCTGCACCTAAGCGAAAACCCACTACTTCTCGGGTAGAGGCACTTCCGCCATTTTTAATCGCAAATTCAATAAAAGGATTATTTATACTGGCACTAGTATTAGCCCGATCACCGGAAAAGACAGGATTCCCTTCAGCATCAAAGCTGGGATTCAATCCACTTAATGCTAAGTTGGAAATATCAATATCACAGCCTGTTCCACCGTTACTTCCACCACAACCGAGCTGTAAAGTTTTAATATTAACGTTCAACTCCATCAAAGCCTCAACGCTCAGCTTATGAAAGTTAATCCCTTGAGATGAATCATAAGCATTTTCTAGATTTAATAATGCTTGTGCATCAACTGCAGATAAAGCGTCATCATCTAAAGCTGTCATTGCAAAACTTTGCTGTGTAATCACACACATTGCCAAAGCCAGACTATTCAAAAATATTTTTTTCATTTTAACGTCCTTATATTCTTATTAACGTGGTGTGATTCCCATCGTGCTACGAATGGTTCCACCAGTCAGTGCAATACTTGCCATATTTTGCATATTGCCATTGGTCGCCATGGCAAAATTGGTTTTAAATGGTGTCGCAATATTATTTTCGTAATTGAGTTTGACTTGATTATCCAAAGTCACTGTATCGGCACTGACACGAACTTTTCCTTTAACGCCCAAATGACCTTCCATCCGGTTAAAGTTAATCGAAGAAGTTTTTAATACCCCGGTTGAATCAATATCTTCATTGGCAATACTGAAATAGCTACCTAAATTATCTTTATCTGTATTTTCTTCTGATGTGAGTGGCCTAAATTTAAAGTTTGCCTCAAGTGACAAGAAGTTGGTATCTGGAGAACTGGCGGTTGGATCTACCCCAGGAATAATCACCAGTTCACCATTTCCATCAAGTTTAAAAGCGATATTGGTTAAAACATCGTCACGTTTGGAAAAATTATCGTGAGGCACATAGGCCCCGCATTTAGTGACCGATGCACTGGTACAGTTATATTTAGACCCTGGTAACTGACCAATCGCAAGCTCAGCTTTGGCTCCAATCAGTAGTTTATCAGCACGAATATAAATACCTTCATCTTCATAGCCAATAATACCTTCCGACTTGATCAGAGCATCGATATTCCTAAAGCCGGCATAATAATTAACTGCCTCACCATGATCGCCATTCTTGCCATCAATCAATATTATTGAGGTAGTGCTTGGCAAACCGGTTTTTTTGTCAATTCCGTAACCTTCAGTCGATGCCATGATGTTATAGGCAATGGCCTGTTTATTGTCTAGCCCATAGGTCGTCCCAGATAATGCAACATTGGCATTTAAATTATAGATAGGAATACCAATCCCCCATGAGCCCCCATCCCCACCCAGCTCGTTGAGCGAATTATCTGAAATAAACCGTGCCTTCGCAGCAATGGCCTGAAAGTCCATGCCTCGTATAGCAATAAGTGCAAAGTCATCCCCAGCCGCTGAAGTGCTGAGCGTCTGTTTAAGCACCTCACTCCCACCTAAAGTCTTTCGCATATTTTCATTAATGATAAAATCAAGACTTTTTGCAGTAATAGTATTTATATATATATTCCCAAAATCGATATAAGCATTTTTCCCATGTAAGGAACCGTCAGCATTACGTGTAGTCAATGGTCTGAGATTGGAAAATTGCACCGCATGGCTTCCCTTACCAGTATGACCAATCTCAAGTGTTGTCGGTGCCATAGTTGCTGGACGTCCAGTACTATTAGCACCTGTGAAATCTGCAGACAAGCCCAGATTCAACCCGCCTTCTCCGACCAGGCCACTGTAACCTGTTGCAGTTTTGTCTTGACGTTCTAGTACACCATTCACCTTGTTACTAACATCAAAAGTACCTATCTGGGTTTGATCTGCACTCATGGATAATCTTGCGTTAGTGACTGCACCCGAAGCCCCTAAACGCATAATATTTTTGCGTTCGTTATTTGGCGTGTTATAACGCAAGTCAATATTAACCCCAGGATTCGTCGGATTAACCCGGTCAGCCGCGATATCGGTAATATCTTCAGCACGCTTTAGATCCACATAATGATCTTGGTTGCCATTTCGTGTGGTCAGTACCACGCCTTCATCCGGGTCAATGTACATATACCCTTGACCCGCGAAGTTAAAGTTAAAGTCATTCAAAATCAGACTATTTTCGCCTAATTTATGACTAATCGTGGCATTTTTAAGCTGAAAATCGATACTGGCAATTGAATCTTTATTAAATAGACCTGCACTGGTTTGTAATAGCACACTAAGCGGTGTAGAGATACTAATTCCTAATGCACCTAAGCTTTGATTAGATTGTGTACCGGTAGTCCGAATACTATTTGCAGATTGGCTACATGGATTAGTCGTACAGGCAATTTTTACCAAGTTTAAATCAGCAGTGGCTTGAAATGGTGAAACACTTGCCGCAAGCCGCAGCCCTGCCCCCTCTGAAGTTGCACCTACATCTATTTCCAGTTTGCTAATGATGGGATTATTATCTTTTCCATAAATTTCAACGTTATGCAGACCTAAACCCATTTTTGTATTAGTCGTTGGATTTGGATCATACCAATTGACTTGAGCAATACTGGCTTTAGAAATTTCATGAGTAATCACCATACCATCCTGTCCAGTGACTTCACTCAATTCTTGCTCTTCAATAGTTTCAAGTGCATAACCTTGTTGTACAAGACACATGCATACCGTTAGCAATTTCAACTTTATTGTTGTTTTTTTCATTTTTATATCCTTATGCTGTACTTGACATTGTTATTAACAACGACTTTGTGCCCCACCTGTACAGTTATAACCAAATATTTTCAAATTGCCTGACATATGCAGATTTCCATGAACGTTCAACCCCATAAATCCTTTTTCAGCACCTTTATCAAACGAAGGAACATCTTGGGGTGCGGTTGTATAAGTTCCATCGGCATTATAGGTACGCCCTGTATACGTACTATAAACACCTGTATTGGTATAACCTTCCAAGGCTCCAGCACCTGTGCCCGTTTCAATGGAAACTGTATTAAAACCCAAATTCCTGATTTTTAAAGGCTGGTTATCATAAAAGGTAATTTGCATCGCCGTTTGTGGTTCATTACGATGATTAATGATAGTTGTCCCATCGATTGAAAACTTATCAATCTGAATCGTGCCTTGAATGCCTTTAAAGACTAACCACTTTTTATTTCCATTGGCATCGACATGGTTATTCGGCGCTATTGCCAGACGGCAAAATTGTTTTGTTAACCCACAAGCTGTCGGATCGAGAACATAAAATACTTCTAGTGGGTTACCATTTCCATCAAGCCGAGAAATTTTATCTTTACTTAAATCTGTCGCATAAACATGGTTTAAAGATAAAGTCCAGTTAAGATCTGCTCCACCCTGTCCTACGGTATCAGTTAATGCTTGCTGATCCAGAATCTCTAATCCGGCATAGCTGAACATCGAAGTACATAACAGTGTACAAAGAGTCAATAATTTGGACATGTTCGTACTCCCTTATAGACCTGTAGTTTTTATTTTTAAATGTTGAATCAGCACACCATCAATGACTGCCGAACCAAAGTTTTTACTTGAGCCATCAATGCTTTTAAATACGATGCCGGTTGAATCAACACCATCCTTCGCTCGCAGCATATTTGTCTCTGGAATCCGTTCTGTGGTGCCTATAGCAATACTACTGTGAGTTGCATTACGGCCTTGATAAAGTGCAGTAATATCTGAAACATTATTTTTAATTGGTGTGCCACAACTATAGACATTACAGGTAGAACCCTTTAAATCGGTTGTTCCGAGTCCACCACCGTAATTTTGATAGATTTGATTATAAATAGAAGCAATATTGGGAATACGTGTCACTTCTAAAATAATGTTATTGCCTTCCGAACCCACCACGAAAGGCTGGTACATATTTCCGAGCACCAAGTTAATATTGGGGCTATATAAATATAGACCCTCAAAATCATGAAAGACTGGAGCAATACTTCCATTCAAGGCTGGGGTTGGGCCATCACCATCAAGCCCCTCTGTTTTTGCTGCAGTACTTAAACGAATACCTTTCCTGTTTAGAGCATTATTACGAGTATTGATTGAATCTGTATTTCCAGCATATGTTCTGGCTAAAGTTACACTTTCAGCCGAGATCATCTCCCGATCAAAACCTTCTGCTTCTAATTGCTTATCTGTAAGGGTTCGTAATACCGCAATTTCTGCATCAGTTTTATTTTTTACTTTATCAAGCCTTGATAACAATCGAGTATCAAAATAACCAGTTGCCGAAGGATTATCATCAGTATTTAAGCGAATAATACTTGCCAAACCTAATGTTTGATTATAATCCTTATTGTCAGATTCTAAAGTTTGAAACAGCCGAATTTGTGAGCCATTAAGGCTAAGACCATTGGCAACAAATTGGGTTCTCAAACGGTGTTCTTTATCAAGCCCCGAAGTCGGCCCACCTGTTATAGGATCTACCACATTAGAAGAATTAAGCTCACGCGCAAAAATATCACTCCAGAAACCCAACTTGATATTATTATCACTTTCCACACCTGCAATCGGGCTTAATGGAGCCTCCAAAGCAATATAGCCTACATCTTTAGCAGCATCCTTGAACTGTTTAACATTTTCAGTTCCCGCACGAAACAACCAGGGATTCTCGGCTGATCCCCAGCTAAAACCCTGATTACTGTATCGTGTGCTTAGAGAGCCATCGCTTTTTGACAATGCCAGACCATAAATAAATACATCGGCTTTGGTTCTTAAAGAACCGACTGTGGTATTTTTTGCTTCTAACAAAGCGTCAGTTTTCGCATCACTAAGAATGCCTGCATACAGTTCTTCTGTCTGTTTTTTCGCTTCTGCTTCTGCAATTTGCCCTGCTTGAAATTTAGCTCGAATATCTGCTGCCGCATATGAGGCATCACTTAGTCGCTGCACTAAGCTATTAATTTCTGATCCAATAACATTGTTACGCGTGAAACCAGTCAAACTTTTGTAAAAAGTAGAATTGGCTAAATTCGCATTCGCTTCACTCGCACGACCACCATATAACAGCTGAATCATTTCATAGGTATTTGTAGTGGCATGTTCCAATGCTTTTTCAGCATAATTCAAAAGCCCTGTGGGATCTTCACTGACTGGTCTCGTCGTATAAACAGTCGTACCATCATTGACAGCCCTACCATCCGGGTCAAACAATCCTCTATTTGTTCCATTTCGATAGTAATTATGCCGTTCATTAAAATAGCGTTGAATAATTGCATCTGAATTAAAATAACGATCAGGAATTTCAGACTTTAATTTGGTCCTTTCAGCAGTCAGTTTATCCGGAATAGGCTGGGTATAGGTGCTGTATAAACTCGTATAACTCGTGTCATAAGTGGAATTGTAGGTAGAGGTATATAAAATGTTATAGCCGCTATCGATTTTTCCTTGAAGAACATTATTATCATAAGATGTTTTATAAATTTTATCATATACATTCTCCCCTAACTTCTCATAGTTTTCCCCTGTTGGAATGATCCGGATAAAGCCTGTATCTGCTTGTCCGGGGTTTTCAATGCCTCTGGCATAACTAGAACTAGCAGAAAGATCTTTAGGACCTTGAAACACCATTTTAAAATCATCAAGTACCAGCGCAACACCCTCACCGGTGGTGTCAGAAAGAGAAGAATCTGATAATTCCTGCATCGCATGTGCAGAAGGCAACAGGCTGAAACCGATTGTCATCGCCAAATAACTTTTGCGAAATTTAAATATATCTTTTATCTGAGCCATCTCACTCTTTCCTTTTTATTCGATGCTCCGCACCTTATGCTTCAGCTTCCCAGCCGCCAATCTTTGATTTTTTATAATGCATCGCATCTTTTTTATGGTTATGCGGAATCCATTATGCTGATTTTTGATACAGATGCCAAAGCCAATTAGGCGAAAAATAGCAGTTTCCGATGAATGAAAATCTCAAAAAAATAAACGGGACATAAAGTCCCGTCATTCAATATTTTAAAACAATTAGGTCTTCGGCAAAGTAACGCCTGTCTGACCTTGATATTTACCACCACGATCTTTATATGAGGTTTCACAGACTTCATCAGATTCAAAAAACAGCATCTGCGCTACACCTTCACCTGCATAAATACGCGCAGGAAGATTGGTAGTATTTGAAAACTCTAAAGTGACGTGTCCTTCCCACTCTGGCTCAAGCGGAGTCACGTTAACAATGATGCCACAACGCGCATAAGTAGACTTGCCCAAGCACACGGTCAAGACATTACGTGGAATGCGGAAATATTCGATGGTACGCGCCAAAGCAAACGAGTTAGGCGGAATGATACAGACATCCGACTCGATATCAATAAAGCTGCGTTCATCAAAGTTCTTCGGATCGACAATTGCAGAATGCACATTGGTGAATACTTTAAATTCACGTGCACAACGCACGTCATAACCATAGCTGGATACGCCATACGAAATCAGCTTTTGACCATTTTCATCCAAACGTACCTGGTTTTCTGCATACGGTTCAATCATGCCGTGTTTTTCGCTCATTTCGCGAATCCAACGATCAGACTTAATTGCCATTGATATAATCCAAAAATCTTAAGAACAAGTTATTGCGACGTACTTTAACTGAAATTGACACTAATGAAAATAAGTGAAAGGCTTAGAGCTAAAGTTGCCAAAAAATTGCTGATTGAGATCAGCTTATAAACTTAAAAGTGCAGAATAGCTTAAAGGAATGGAAAAGCTCATTAATACCAGCGAAGCCGTTTTCTGCAGGTTTTTCTGATTGAGCCAGCGACTGTTTTTTCTGGCCAGGATTGAACCCAGAAAAGTCCAGAAGAATGCAATCGGGATCAACAGAAGCAAGAAAACCAGCATATGAGTCACATAATGTTGGCCGCTTTTCCAGACAATGACAGGAAAGATCGCTGAGGCAAATAAAAGTGCTTTAGGATTAAGCAAGGTTGCCAAAAATAATTCTCGTGCGCGAATCGAGACATTTTCAAGATTTTCGCTTATTTCTGCAGTCCGCCATAATTTCACAGCGAGAAATAGAATATAGCCAGCACTAAAAAGTTTGAGAATGGTCGGTAAAAGCGGAAGATGAACGGAAATTTTTCCGATCAGAATGCCCCATAAGCTAATGGCAATCAGATAACCAAAGGCTTCCGCAGGAATTAAACGAAATGTTTTTTTAAATCCGACCTGAATGCCTGAAGATGCCAATAAGGTATTGGTTGGGCCTGGTGTTAAAAGAATGGTTGCCACTAAACCAATAAAAAACCATGAAATCATAGTTTGACCTCGCTCTAATCCGAGTAGCATAGAAGAATTCGGTCAGTGCTGCAAAAAAATAATTGTAAGAGAACATATGATCTAAAATTTAAATTTATTTATTTTAATTAATTCAAATGTTTATATAAGCTTTCAGGATAAACACCCGATAGTCATTTCAGTCAATTTCGATCATTTAAATCGAGCTAATTTTAAAAATAAGAAATAAAAAGCCCTAGCTTTTAGCTAAGGCTTAAATATCTGAATTGTCTATAGAATTAGAAAATTCGGCTATGATCTTTTTCTGCTTTGGGTAGCTGTGCGGCAATTTTCTCTGCAATCAGCATATAGCTTTCTGCAGCAGCATCTTCGGCAATGACAGAAGGTGTACCGGCATCCGCATTTTCACGAATTTTAGCATCCAAAGGTAAACGGCCCAATAATGGAATTTGATATTGCTCAGACAGTTTATCGCCACCGCCTGTACCAAAAATCTGTTCCTCAAAACCACAATTTGAGCAGATATGGGTCGACATGTTTTCAATCACGCCCATGATCGGAATCTGCACCCGATTAAACAATTCGATACCTTTGGTCGCATCTAGCAAGGCCACGTTTTGTGGTGTCGTCACAATCACTGCACCCGTCACCGGAATACGCTGTGCGAGAGTTAACTGGATATCGCCTGTGCCAGGTGGCATATCAATCATCAGCACATCAAGGTCTGGCCATAGGGTCTGATTGAATAACTGCATTAATGCACCCGTGGCTTTTGGACCACGCCAGGCAACTGGAGTATTGTGATCACCGGTTAGATGCCCAATCGAGAGTACAGCCAGACCGTAAGCATCCAAGGGAACAAAATGCTCAGCTTCGATCATTGGGGTTTTACCGGCATTGCCGAGCATGGTCGGAATACTTGGACCGTAAATATCGGCATCGAGTACGCCTACGCGCAGGCCTAATTTTTGTAAAGCCAGGGCCAGATTGACAGTCGTGGTCGATTTACCTACACCACCTTTGCCGGATGACACCAGAATCACATTCTGAATACGAGGATGTTTCGGGACATCACGCTGTTGCGGCGCAGCTTTTTGAATCGGTGGATTATTCGGGTCAACATCTTCTGTTTTTGCAGGCTGAGCTGACGCATCAACCACAGGCGGAAGATTGGGTTTTGCTTCCGCTTTAGGCTCGCTTGAACAGTTTTCACCTTCAGCATGGTTATGCCCGCAACCCCCTTCTTTCTTATGTCCAGTTTTCTGCTGAATCACATGCATATTCAGTTCTTGAATACCACATTTTTGCAAAGCTTCCGCCAGTTCATCATGAATCTGTTGCAGCTGCGCTTTTTCTTCTGGATAGGTATTCAAAGTGATTTGCAGAATCTCACCCTGTACATTGACCTGCGTAATACGATCTTTCAAGGCATTGCTGGAATTTGGCAAGATATAGTTTTGCAGTACGTTTTGCACAGCTTCTTCGTTCACCTCCTTGGAAGGCGAAAAAACCGATTTAAGCGAAGAAAGCCAAGACATAGGTTACTCCAAAAATGTAGATCGACATCTGAATCGCTTAGTTTAACGGGGTTTTAGGCGAAGGTTAAGCACTGTATTGGAGAAGATGAAACAGATATCTTCAATTTCCAACCATTTTACTCGGTTTTGTGAAATATTTTATGGAATCTTGGTGAATAGAAATAATGAAAGAAAAGAGAGATGGACTATTTTGATGTAATAAATTTTTTTTATTTATCTCGAGCGTGTTAAGCCACTTTAACCTTCTATGATTAAAGTGGCTTAACGATCACAGACTATTTATGATTTTTATTGTTTTCAGATTTGTCCTGTTGATCCTTGGTATTTTTATCCTGATCTTGTTTCGATTCATCCTTTTTAGACTGAGAGTTGCTTTCTGAATCTGTATCTTTGGCATCTTGCTGCTGATCAGAATCACCTTCCTTCGATTGATTATCTTTCATTTTATTCATCGTATCAGTTGCCATCTGTTTCAGCTCAGCGAACTTAACCGAGGCTTCGCTGAATAAGTCTGTGATTTTCTGTCTGGTATCTTCAAACTTATGCATGGCTTCATCTTTTAAATTTGCCATACCTGCCTGCTGATCGGTCTGACCATCTTTAGCATTTTGTTTATCTGACTTGTTAGATGACTTATCTTGAGAGGTATGATCCGCTTTGGCTTTTTTCGCATCATCCGAACCTTGCTCAGCATTTTGCTGGTTGTCAGATTTGCCATGTTTCAGCTCATTCAGAAGCTTTTCACCTTTTTGCAATAGCTCTTCACCAATCGCTATCGCTTTGGCTTTTAAGTCATCCATCTTAAAGCTTTCAGTTTTTTTATCAGACTGATTCTCTTGAGAACTGTCTTTTTGCGCTGATTGCTCAGCATTTTCCTCTTTACCGTTATGCTGGGTATCAGACTTCTGATCAGCATGGGTCTGGGCACTTTGCCCGTTCTTATGTTCCTGATTATGCTGTTTATCCAGCTCGTTTTGCTTTTGCTCTTTTGCAAGCTGATCATTCAATTCGCGTGCATGTTGTTCTTTATCTTGATTTTGCTTCGACGTATTGTTTTGGTTCTGCTGAGTCATGAGGTACCCTCCTTAGGCATATCATATAAACAATCAGCCATTTTTTTAGCACAAAGCATTACGCGAATCGGGCGAAGTAAGCAAACTGCAACAAAGCCTGTACAAGTTGTTGCTATTGTTTGCAGGATGTAGCATGAGCTGAGTCAAATCTGTATTGAAAAGCTATATGCTAAAGATGATGCAGGCTTTTGTATTCGGGCTGTCCAAGTCCATCTATTCGCAGGGTTTCAGCAAAGCATTTCTTTGTAATCCCCTCGGCATCATGTAAAATTATGGCCCATTGCATAATGAATACGAATGAGAGAGTGAATCCGTGCGTAAAATTTTAGTCACCAATGCCCTTCCTTACGCCAATGGCCCGATTCATATGGGTCACTTACTTGGCTATATCCAAGCAGATATTTGGGTACGTGCCATGCGTGCGATGGGTCATGATGTGACTTATGTCTGTGCGGATGATGCTCACGGAACCGCGATCATGCTACGTGCCGAAGCGAATGGCATTTCACCTGAAGCGCAAATTGCCAATGTGCAAAAAGAACACATTCGTGACTTTGACGGTTTCGGTGTGCATTTCGATCATTATGATTCTACACATAGCGATACCAACCGTGCCCGTGCGTCAGAAATCTATGTGAAAAACCGTGATGCGGGCAATATTGCAGTTCGTCCGGTGACCCAGCTTTTTGATCCTGAAAAAGGCATGTTCCTGTCAGACCGTTTCATTAAAGGCACCTGTCCTAAATGTAAGGCGGAAGATCAGTACGGCGACTCATGTGAAGTCTGCGGTGCAACTTATAATGCGACAGAGTTGTTGAATCCGCATTCCACTTTAAGTGGCGCAACTCCAGTCGAAAAATCATCTGATCATTACTTCTTTAAATTGCCAAATTTTGGTGAATACCTGCAAAAATGGACTCGTGATGAAGGTCGCTTGCCGGTATCGATTGCCAACAAGCTGGACGAATGGTTTGAAAATGGCTTGAATGACTGGGACATCTCACGTGATGCGCCATACTTCGGTTTTGAAATTCCAGATGCGCCAAACAAATATTTCTATGTTTGGGTGGATGCGCCGATTGGTTATATGTCGAGCTTTGAAAACTACATCAAAACCAAACGTCCTGAATTGAATTTTGATGACTACTGGAAAAAAGATTCTGAAAATGAGGTCTATCACTTCATTGGTAAAGACATCGTTTATTTCCACGCCCTGTTCTGGCCGGCAATGCTGGAAGGTGCAAATTACCGTACGCCATCAGGCTTATTCGTAAATGGCTTCCTGACTGTCAACGGTCAGAAGATGTCTAAATCTCGCGGCACCTTTATTAAAGCAGAAACCTACTTAGAGCATTTAAACCCTGAATATTTACGCTACTACTTCGCGTCGAAACTTTCTGACAAAGTTGAAGATTCAGACTTAAATCTGGATGACTTCGTACAAAAAGTAAATTCAGATCTAGTCGGTAAAGTGGTGAATATTGCCAGCCGTTGTGCGAAATTTATTAACACCAAATTTGATAACAAGTTAAGTGCGACATGTGCTGAACCTGAATTAGTACAAAGCTTTATTGATGCCGGTAGCTCAATTGCTCAGGCTTATGAAGCACGTGAATTCTCTGCTGCGATTCGTGAAATCATGGCACTGGCAGACAAAGCCAACCAGTATATTGATGAGAAAAAGCCTTGGGCACTTGCGAAACAGGAAGGTCAGGAACAACAAGTGCATGATGTATGCTCTGTGGGGATCAACCTGTTCCGTCAATTGGCAGTGTATTTAGCGCCTGTATTGCCAACTTTGGCTCAACAGGTTCAAGATTTCTTACAACTTGAAAGCTTCGATTTTGCTTCTCGCGAAACAATTCTAGTGGGTCATGAAATTGCATTCTTCCAACCGTTGATGCAACGTGTAGATCCAAAAGCTGTTGCTGCCATGGTGGATGCATCTAAAGATTCTTTAGCTGCTCCTGCTGCTGAACCAGCTAAAGCTGAAAAGAAAAAAGAGAAGAAGGTAGAAAAGAAAGCTGAACCTAAAGTCGGTGAAGCTGAAATCATTAATATTGATGATTTTATGAAAGTTGACCTGCGTGTTGCTGAAGTTTTAGAAGCGGCTACGGTTGAAGGTTCTGACAAATTGCTTCAACTCACTTTAAACGTTGGTGAAGCTGAGCCACGTAATGTGTTCAGTGGTATTCGTGAGTTCTACCAACCTGAAGACTTAAAAGGCAAACTGGTGGTGATGGTGGCGAACCTTGCGCCACGTAAGATGCGTTTTGGTATTTCGAACGGTATGGTGCTAGCTGCGGGTAATGGCGACGGTGTTTGGGTGATTTCACCTGAATCTGGTGCTAAACCGGGTGATAAAGTGTCTTAAGTTTAGGTTTTGAGAAAAGAAAAGCCTCTACGTATGTAGGGGCTTTTTTATATCATCAGTTAAATTTACTTTCTTGATTTTTAATATTTTCAATATAAAATCAATGCGCTTTTTTATTCTTTTATAATTATTCGGGGTAAGCATGAAAAAATTATTAGTTTCAGTTCTAGCGATGTCTATAATTGCATTTACAGGTTGTTCGGTACGTATGGCTGACATGACAGTTGCATCTACTAAAAACTACAACCTAAACTCAAACCAGTTTGTGAAAGGTGAACGTGTTAAAGGTGAAGATAAAGTTCCAGTGATTTTATTCCCACTTGGTATTCCTAACTTCAAAACAGCAGTAGATCGCGCAATTGAAAAAGACCGTTGTGCTGTTGCACTTTCTGATGTGGTAATTACTCAGCTTAATCAAGCATTTATTATTGGCCAGATTGGCTATCGTGTAGAAGGCACTCAAGTGATTGACCGTTCTCAGCCTGAATGTGCTAAATAAGTTATAAATATAAAAAAGCCTCTATCTCTAGATAATGCCAGTCAGTTAAGCAGACATTAGAAAAATGTAGTAAAAATGAGTGTATGCCAATACGCTCATTTTTTTTATGACTTTATCTGAAAATTTAGATTGCACCCTTCAACATTCTTTGCCTTCACTCAGCCATTTCAGTGAACTCATTGATTTAAACTGGATTAAAGAAAGCCTACATCAAACAGGTAAGGCTTCTATCAGGAGAAGAAAATTACCTGCCGAACATGTGGTATGGCTGGTAATTGGGCTTGCCCTATTTCGAGATCAACCGATCGGGTATGTCGTAGAGCAACTAAAACTTGTGTTTGGTACAACAGAATATTGTGTCCCCAGTGCAGCAGTGCAAGCACGACAACGTTTAGGACGAGAGCCCTTGAATACCTTGTTTTCTCTACTCAGCCAAGCCTGGTTTGAAGAATCCCAACAGCAATACTCAAACTTTCATGGCCTTAGTGTATGTGCTGTTGACGGGGTGGTTTGGTCTATGCCTTATACAGACGAGAATTTTGAACACTTTGGCTCATCTAAGGGTAAAACCGCTGCAGCCCCTTATCCACAAGTGAGAGCAACCTGCCTGGTAAATACCAGCACCCATGAAATCATTGATGCCCAAATAGGTAGCATGGATCAGGGTGAACTTACACTGGCAAATCGATTATGTCCTCCATCGCATAGTATTACCTTGTTTGATCGAGCCTATTTCTCTGCTGATTTCTTGATTGACTGGCAAACACGAGTAGAAGCCAGTCATTGGTTAATGAGAGCAAAAGATAATTTACGCTATGAGATCATTAAACGTAATTCCCCGCATGACTTTCAAATCAAAATGCCTCTTTCAGCTAGAGCCAGGAAGCTAAATCCATCATTAGGAGAATATTGGGAAGCGCGTTTGATTGAAGTTGAGCAGGCAGGGAAAATTAGACGTTATATCACTTCATTAATGGATTCAAAGGCATATCCACTGATAGGCTTGGCGAAGCTTTATGCCCAGCGCTGGGAAATAGAAATGTGTTACCGAGAAATCAAAAGTGATTTACAGGAAGGCAAGCATTTGAGGAGCAAGCAACCTGATTTAATTTATCAAGAATTATGGGGGGTCTTCATTGCCTATAATATTCTAAGAAGACAAATGAAACATATGGCTCAACGAGCAAAAGTCAGTCCTTTGAGAATCAGCTTTCATATTGCATCTATCGGTATCCTGAATATATTAAGATTTGACTCTTTAGACTCCGCAGGGAATTTACCCAAACATCTAGAAAGTTTACTGGAGAAATCGAGGAGGTATGTGTTGCCTGAGAGGAGGGTTAGAAGTTGCCCACGAGTTGTGAAAGGAAAACCACAGAAATACCCAAGAAAATGCCAGTCAATTTCTTAACTGACTGGCATTACTCTATCTCTAGAGGCTTTTTTATTGCTGGGTCACTTAGCCTTGCAACACAAATTCCCAAATCACATAGCCCAGTCCAAAACCAAGTAGTGAATATAAGGTAATAATGAAAAATACAAAGCTGGCATTGTTTTTTCTTTTCCAAAAACTCATCGCGACACCCAAAGCTTGTTCGTAATACCCCATGTTAACGAGCTTTTCATAAAAAGTGAAATGTATCTAAGCATTTTATTTATAATAATATTTTCATTAAAAATAAATTCTTTACTTTCAAAAAATCAATATACAGATTCAGACTGATTTTTTAGTACAGATGACAAATCAGCACTTCCATTTTAAAAAATGGTAAATATATTCATATTCTTTTTTGCTGGCATCCGTGCTAATACATAGAATTGACTTTAATTACATAAGAATAGCTATGAAATACTTCACTTCTTCTCTCGTCGTGTCATTGCTTGCTTTAGGTTCAATGGCGGGTATCTCTCAAACACATGCACAATCCGTTTCTAGCACCCAACAACAAAAACAGGTTCCCGGTTATTATCAACATAACTTCGGGGATTACAAAATTACTGCCCTGCTAGATGGCACCAATTATCTGTCCAAAGCCTTATTTAAAGATATTCCAGCAGCCCAAGCCGACCAGATCTTGAAAAAATACTACGTGGATCAGGCCAAAGGCATCCAGACCTCCGTGAATGCCTTTCTGGTCAATACAGCCAAAGAACTGGTTCTGATCGATAGCGGGACTTCAAGCTGTAATGGTCCACACCTAGGTTCAGTCTATTCCAATTTACAGGCTTCAGGACATAAACCTGAACAGGTCAATGCCATCCTGCTCACTCATTTACATCCAGACCATGTATGCGGCATCAGTAATAACGGCGTTGTCAATTTCCCCAATGCCAACATTTATGTATCTCAAGCTGAACTGGATTTCTGGATGAATCCCAAAACGGTGGACAAATTACCAAAAGCCAAGCAGGCAGGTTTTTTGGGCACAGTCGATAAAATCAAGAAAGCCATTGCACCCTATCAGGCCAAGAATCAGCTCAAAACCTTTAAAACTGGCGATAAAATTCATGCTTTTGATGTGATCAGTTCGGCTGGACATACACCGGGGCATTTTGGTTTTAGCTTAAAATCTAAAGGTCAGCAGATGGTGTTTATTGGAGATATTGTGCACTCACATACACTTCAGTTTGATCGCCCACAGACCGGTGTTGACTTCGATGTCGATCCGAAAAAGGCAATTGAGACTCGCTTAAAATATTTTGCTGAATATGCGAAAAATGGTCAGACGGTAGCAGCACCACATTTGCCATTTCCGGGGATTGGACATATTTATTCTAAAGACAATAAAAGCTATCAATGGATTCCGGTACATTTTAAAGATTAATTGAATACTTCAATAATTTTATCTAAGCATGAAACCCTAATTTTTTAGGGTTTCATTTATTTTAAATATCCTTCAGCCAGATTCCCTATGACTTGGTAAATTTAAAACTTGAATGACGCTTTGAAATTTAAAAGCAATAGTTTCGTTTATTTTTAAATTTTTTCTTAAAAATCTTTTACTTTTTACGTGCACCTTTAGCATGCTTTTTTAGCACCGTTTTTCTTACGATAAATATAAACACCTAAAAATATAATATAAATCTGAATTTTATGAACTCTCGCCATGTCTTAGTTTGGTGCAAAAAAATAGTAACGTGCTTTATATCGAGTCTTATCAATTTCAAGAAATTCTTCATCAAAATTTCCCTTGCTTAGCCCTCTTCTACAATCAATTTGCCTCTATATACTGATTTTCTTTTGTGATCCCGCGCACTAAATTGGAACGCACCATGCAAAATATAGACTTATTATTTCTTCTTCTCGGTGCAGTTCTAGTGCTTGCCATGCATGCTGGATTTGCTTTTTTAGAGCTTGGAACAGTTCGACATAAAAACCAGGTCAATGCCCTAAGTAAAATTCTAACCGACTTTGCCATCTCCGCCATCGCCTATTTTTTAGTGGGCTACTATATTGCCTACGGTCAGCACTTTTTCCATGATGCTGCAACCTTGTCTGCCGATCATGGCTACAATCTGATGCGCTGTTTTTTCCTGTTGACTTTTGCTGCAGCAATTCCAGCGATTATCTCTGGAGGGATTGCAGAGCGTGCCAAAATGCGTTCACAGGCTTTAGCGACATTATTTCTGGTTGCGCTGATCTATCCGTTTTTTGAGGGTATGATCTGGAATGGCAACCTTGGTTTTCAGGATTGGCTGACCCATGCATTTGGTGCAAGTTTTCATGATTTTGCCGGCTCAGTTGTCGTTCATGCAATGGGCGGCTGGATGGCACTCGCCGCAATAATCCTACTTGGTGCGCGTCATGGCCGTTACAAAAATGATGGCCGGATCACCGCGCATCCTCCTTCATCAATTCCTTTTTTGGCTTTGGGTTCATGGATTCTGATTGTGGGATGGTTCGGCTTCAATGTCATGAGCGCGCAGCGGCTGGATGCCATTTCTGGACTGGTCGCTATTAACTCTTTGATGGCCATGGTCGGTGGAACAATAGCAGCCAAAGTTGCGGGGAAAGATGACCCGGGCTTCCTGCATAATGGTCCCTTAGCAGGTCTGGTGGCGATTTGTGCAGGATCAGACGTCGTTCATCCCTTGGGTGCTTTTTTTATCGGGATCAGCGCCGGCATTATTTTTGTAAAACTCTTTACCTATACCCAAAATAAACTCAAAGTGGATGATGTATTGGGGGTTTGGCCTTTGCATGGCGTTTGTGGTGCTTTTGGCGGATTAGCTGTGGGTATCTTCGGTCAGCAATGGCTTGGAGGAATGGGAGGAGTGTCTTTAATTTCACAACTCATAGGTACAGTGCTGGCGATTGTCATTGCTTTGGCGGGTGGTTTTTTGGTGTATGGCTTGCTTAAGGTTTTGATGGGTATTCGCCTGACTGAGGAAGAAGAGTTCAACGGTGCAGACTTGTCGATTCATCGTATTTCTGCTAATTCGGAAGAAAATACTTTTTAATTGATATAAAAAAGCCTCTATGACTAGGGGCTTTTTTTATTTATAAGCAGAGCGTTTATACGAAATAATTACTTCATACCAAAGATCAGTTTTAAGCCAAGTACCGTCATAACTGCGCCTGCTGCGCGGTCAAATAAGGCCTTAAACTTCAAATAAACACAACGTGGCTTTTCAGCAGATAATGCAACTGCGACCAATGAACACCAGCCCGCATCAATAAAGAAACATAAGACAGGCAAAACAAAATAAAAATATGTTGGAATTTCTTTGGGCAATAACGCGGTAAAAATACTGGCTAGCACAATCGCAATTTTGGGATTGGACAACTGCGTGATTAAACCGGTGATAAAGGCACGACGTAAAGACATCTGTTTGCTAATGGTTGTATCCGCTTCGATCGGATCTTTGGCATGTTTAATGATTTTAAACGCCAACCAAAGTAAATATAAACCACCACAAATTTTTAAGGCCAGGTACGCTGAGGGTACAGCCAGTAAAAATGCCTGCAAACCGAGAACCGCCAGCAGACCAAAAATCGCTGCACCGAGACCAGTACCCAATGCAGTAAATAAACCATGTTTACGTGAAATGGCAATTGAATTTTTTGCCACATAAATAGAAGTTGGCCCTGGACTCATTGCGCCTAACATCAGGGCAAAAGCAATCGAACCTAAAATCCAGAATGATTCCACGAGATAACCTGACTTAAAAATCGAAGGGCTATTTTAAGCAGAAACCTGACAATTTGCTGTAAAAATTTCTGGATTTGTCATGAATTTCAACTATAGCAATTACTTAAGGTTTCAACTGATCCTGAGCACTCAAATGCTTGTCTAGCAGTTGATAATCCTGCTCATATACAGGTACGCCACCAATAATCATGGTACGGGTTTCTGTTTTAGGTTTATTCAACGCATCATCACAGCCCGACAGACTGAGCAGCATGCCGACCCACACAGCACAGGATAATATTTTCATTATTCTACCCTCCTCAGGGTTTCCTCTGTTTAGATTAGTATTGTTGTTTAAATAATCAGCGGAATATTTGTGACAATCTACAACTAATTCCATAGCTTTCAGCGAATAATGGCTTATTGAAAAACTTTGATTTTTAGCACTTCCGCTATAATGCCTCTATCATGAACTTTGCGAACTTTTATGTTTGAAACCATTGCCCAAAATATTCCAGATCAACAGATTAATTTTCACGATATTACTTTAATAATACGTCGTCTGGATCTGGTGCATCCACAAATCTCGGGCAACAAGTTTTTTAAACTGAAATATAATTTTCTTGAAGCCAAAAGACAGGGTTATCAGCATATTCTGAGTTTTGGAGGTGCTTATTCCAATCATATTGCTGCTACTGCATTTGCCGCACAGCAGTTTAGTTTTCAGAGTGTTGGAGTGATTCGGGGTGAAGAACTGGCTGATCGACCATTGAATCCAACATTAGCCACCGCCCAAGAATTCGGGATGCAGTTGCATTTCGTCAGTCGTGATGAATATCGGCGCAAGCAACAGCCTGAGTATTTGGCCGAACTCGCTCGACAATTTCCTGAACATTATGTGATTCCTGAAGGTGGAACCAATGCTTTGGCGATTCAAGGGTGTCAGGAAATATTAAAAGATAGCGATGCGCAATTTGATGTGATTTGTTGTGCAGTAGGCACCGGTGGCACCATCAGCGGATTGATCGAAGCCAGTCACGCGCATCAACAGATCTTAGGATTTTCCGCACTGAAAGGTTCATTTTTAAAAGATGAAGTCGCCCAACTAATGAATAAAACCAACTGGAACATTCTCGATGATTATTGCTGTGGTGGCTATGCCAAAACTAGTGCAGCCTTGGTACAGTTTATCCGGGATTTTGAGGCCGAATTTTCAATTCCACTGGAGCAGATCTACACGGCTAAAATGCTGATGGGAATTTTTGATTTGATCGAGAAAAATTATTTTCCGGCTGGATCAAAACTGCTGGTCATTCATAGTGGTGGTCTGCAAGGTCGTAATATTCCCTTTGGTTTTACAGCAACCTAAGCTTGAATTGGTTGATTGTTATTTAAGGCAATTAACCCTTTGACCAAGCGGTAGATATGCCAGATAAAGACCAGAAACACGATCAGGAAGCCAATCAAGATCACAGTCAATAAGCCACCGACGATATAACCCAGCAAACTGATCCAGAAGGTTTTAATTTGCCAATCGACATGACTTTCCAGCCAGGTACCGCGCATTTCATCACGCTTGATATAATTCATCACAATCGCAATAAATGGGGTAAGACCAAGAAAAAATCCTAAAATATAAAGAATATATGTAATCAGATTATATTGTTTTAAATCTTCCGCACTTGCCATTCGCTTTTCCTTGTTATTATGTTTTTAGTTTGTACAAAAACTATGCATGAGTTTTAAGCAGCTTTCAAATATTTTATGTTTAAAATGCGCTGCAAATCTGCAATCACGGAACTGATTTTTCTGGAATAGAGAAAGCTGAAATAAAATTGTCTATAATGCTTCCCTTTTCTTCTCCCTTGAGTGTGTGATGTCTTCCAAGCAATACGATGTTCTAGTCATAGGTGCCGGTGCCTCAGGTTTAATGACGGCGTATATGGCTGCGCAACGTGGGCGTAAAGTCGTGGTGGTGGAAAAAGCCAACAAGGTTGGCAAAAAAATCCTGATGTCTGGCGGTGGTAAATGTAATTTCACCAATCTGGAAGTCGAACCGAGCAATTATATTTCACACAATCCACATTTTGTGATTTCAGCTTTAACGCGTTATACCAACTGGGACTTTATCGGCTTGGTTTGTGAATATGGCATTGCTTATGAAGAGCGCAAACATGGACAGCTGTTTACCTTAAATGGTGCAAAAGATATCTTGTCGATGCTGCTGGCAGAATGTGATAAAACCGGTCTGGTCGATATTAAGACCAGTTGCGAAGTGAAAGCAGTGAATCCAGTCGATGATCAAGGCTTTCAGGTGGCGACCTCACTGGGATATTTTGAAGTTGAATCTGTCGTCGTGGCATCTGGCGGTTTATCTATTCCTACGCTTGGCGGTTCAGGCATTGGCTATGAGATTGCAAAACAGTTTGGACATCACGTCTATCCGACTCGTGCCGGACTGGTTCCATTTACCTTCTCTGACGGATTTAAAGAAGTCACCACGCGCTTAAGCGGAAATGCCGTAGAAGCAACACTCTCGAATGAGCTTAATAGCTTTACCGAAGCCCTCTTATTTACCCATCGCGGTTTAAGTGGGCCAAGCTCCTTACAACTTTCCAACTACTGGAATGTCGGTCAAAGCTTTAAGGTCGATTTCTTACCGAGCGTAGACTTACTGGATTTCTTTAAAGCAAAAAAACAAAGCCAGCCCAAAGTCTTGCTGCGTACACTCCTCAATGAATATTTACCGAAAAGTGTGGTGGCTGAATTACAAAGTCTGATCTGGACTGAAAGCGTTGAAACTGCCATTGGTAATATCAGCGATGACAAGCTGGAACAGATTGCGGCACGTCTGCATGGCTTTGAAGTGAAACCTTCAGGAACAGAAGGCTACCGTACGGCGGAGGTGACTTTGGGTGGTGTAGACACTACGGAAGTATCCTCAAAAACCATGGAAAGTAAAAAACAAAAAGGCTTGTATTTTATTGGTGAAGTACTGGATGTTACCGGACATTTAGGCGGCTATAATTTCCAATGGGCATGGTCATCGGCACATGCCGCATCGGAATATATTTAATCAATAGATAATCTGGATGGCTACTTAACTCATTCCAGATAATCTGTTTTAAACAGGTTAAGATTGGCCGTATTTGTTAGACGGTCAATCGCCAGCTGCATTTTTTTAGCTTCTCGCAGACATAGCGGTACGTCATCTGTTGAAGATGTCATGAATTTATGTTGCAGTGCTTTCCACATCGTGTTGATCTCCTTTTCTTTATATTTTTAATGCAAGAAAAATACCAAAATCATTTTAGTATTCATTTGAATATTCTATATTTTTTAAAAAGAAAATTCTATTTCTCGTACTCAGAAAAATTTTATTCTCAGTTAAATTCGTCTGTCTCTGGTATTTTCTTATCCAGCTCTCGCTCAGACTGCTCTTCCTGTGTGCTCTTCACAAAAATAAATCGATAGGCAGCGGTAAAAAAGCCAATCGTAATTCCTGCAATGATTAAAGGAGCCAGAACTTTGTTAGGTTTCTTGGTATTCATTCATTTTTCCTTATGACTGAACAAAATCGACCACATGAGCGTGGTCGATTTTGCTTAAAGATAACAGGTTATTTCAGGTCATCTTTTTTCTGAGTAGAACGATCAATATCGACATCCGGCTCTTTTTCTCCAGTTGAACCAAATGGATTATTGACTGGCGGATGAGTCGGATCGACTTTTAGTGAATCCGGTACGGCTTGATCCGCATCCGGATTGACCGGATCAATACCCAATGATTCATCATCCTGCGGTGCAGTTGTAAGGATTGCCGGGGTGGTATGAGATAAATCCGTACCCATAGGCGTACTCTTGTCTGAATCCTGATTTGGCACGATGCCTGCTCCTGGAGTTGTGATTGAAGAATCGGTAGTACCCGTAACAATTTGCGAACCACCAGAGGACTGACTCATTGAGCTATCTGTAGAACTCATACCCATCGCCGCACCTGTAGTACCTGACATGTCGGTTGCACTTGTAGCTGTGGTCTTGCCACCTAATCCAGAAAATATGCTGTTCTCAGCTTTTTCTTTGACTGGATTGGGTTCTTTGGCCTCTCGTTTGGCTTTATCAATCAAATCTGTGAGTACACGCTCCGCAGGTTGACGGCCACCCAGACCAAATGCCAAGGCAAATGCTACTGCTACAGCACCCAAAGTTAAACCAAATGCCAGGTTAACAATCGAATCGGCAATACCCATGGCACGCAGACCCATTGCGACAACCAGACCCATGATCAGGACACGAACCAAATTCGCTAACCAGCGTGAGCTGTTATATTCACCACGTTGTACGATATTCGCAACGATATTCGCCAGCCAGAAACCGATTACCAGAATCACCGCACCAAGCAGAATGTTGGCACCGAAGTAGATGAACATTGCAATCAGACCACTGATCTGTTCAAAGCCAAGACGGTTCGCTGCTTCAGATACCGCAAATAACATGGTAAATAAAACGATCAGGAAACCGACTACACTGGAAAGTTTAGTCGTGCCTAAAAAGCGCTGGATATCCAGTTTGGCAGGAATTTCATCAACACCTGTACCGGCAACTACTTCAACCACCAGACGTGCCACCAGTTTAGACACCACATACGCCAGAATCAGAATCAACGCAGCAGCGATGATATTCGGAATGGCGTTCATGATTTCATACAGCATGGCTGTAGCAGGCTGAGAAATAGCCTCAATACCCAATGCTTCAAATGCAATGATCAGTGCAGTAATGATCACCACGGCGAAGATGAATGAACCAATCACCTGAGAAACATTCGAGTTTTTGAAGATCCCTACTTTTTCAGCATGTTGCTGTACGTTCAGACTGTTTAATAGTCCTTCGACAATACCGCGCACAATTTTTGCCAGAATATAACCGACAAAAATGATCACTGCAGCAATGAAGATGTTTGGTAAGTAGCTTACGACATCGGTCAGCATATTCTGAACTGGTAACAACAGACCGTTGAGACCCAGAATAGACAGCACGATTGGCAAGAACAGTAATAAAATTAACCAGTAAGCAATTTCACTGATATTTTTACTAATCGGACTGACACCGACTTCCGCACTGAGTTTTTCATCCAGTTGCGTTCGGTCCAGCAGCTTTTGTAGCCCTATTTTGACCAGATTGGCCACAATCCAACCTATGAATCCGACTGCAATTGCACCTAGTAACTGCGGGATAAATAACAGGAACTGCTGGATCATATTACTGAATGGACCGCTGACACTGGTCAGATTAAGTACGTTCAGCGCACCAATCACGGCAATAATCAGAATAATCCAGAACACGACGCGGGCGATAATGCTCTCCACATTGGAGTGATGACCTGTCGCCGTATTTAAATGTGTATTGGTGCCCAGTTTTTGCAAGAGCTTTTTAACGCCTGCCGAGACCAGTAACGCAATGATCCAGCCAATTACTAATATGGCAATTGCACTAAGAATGGGATGAAACTGATCCCAGTAGTACATGGCATCGAAGCCTCCACGTGGGCTTCTCATATAATCATTCATGTTGTTCTACCCTCTTTGTTATTAAGCTATTTATCTGAAATCGGGGGCATCTCCCTGAAACAATCAGCCCCTTCTTCTTCCGAATTCATATTAGATTTGATGTTTTCAGACTCAAGCCAGGTAGATGGCACTACCTTAAAACATCACCATCCATTGCAAAAAAGCGCCAGTGGTTCACTAGAGCTTTTCAGGTATTTTCAGTTATTGAGTCGCCTGTCCATCAGTCGCAGTTGCTGTTGCTTCTGTGCTATCACCTACGGTTGCTGTGGCTTCCGTTCCATCATTCATGGTGGCGGTGCCTTGTGTAGGCTCACCGACTGGAGTTGAATTATTTGGGGTAGCAGGCTGTACATTCGGATTTGGATGTCCTGCAGGAGCATCATTCGCATCTGGATTCATGTCAGCAAACATATAGAACAGTAGTGCGAGTAAAAAAATACCTACCAAAATCAAGATATAAACAGGGATACGCTTTTTTTGCGTCACGTCTGCTTGATGATTTAAAGGTGGCTTTTTATTGAAATCATCGACCATAACCATCCTCACTCTTTGTTATTCATAAGTAGATTTTTAGAATAACAAGCTGTGAATAGGGCTTCTGTGACAAAACATGGTGAGATGGTGACGGGATGTAAGTCACTAATCCATCAGAATTCTCTGCTGGTTACTGCTTTAAAATAGCCGTTTGGCCGGGCTATGTTGTATGTCGACTGGGGTTTGGTGTTCATCTTTCAACTGTACTCCTGAAAGCTGTAACTCACAGGATTTACGCATCAATGCCACCAGTCGCTGGATGGCAAGTGGATAGGTCAAGCCGGCAGGACGGACATTGGAAATACAGTTACGCAAGGCATCATGACAACCTTTAAAAGCATTATAAGTGTAGTAAATTCCCATACTGTCCGGTGAGCTCAAACCCGGCCGTTCGCCAATCAGCATGACCAGCATTTTCGCCTGTAAAATTTCTGCCACTTCATCGCCAAGTGCCACACGACTGCCACGGGCTATCACCAAGGGGGCAATCTGCCAGCCTTGTTCTTTACAAGCCTCCAGCAACGCCGAAATAAAATGCGGGCTATTTTCCTCAATGGCACGTGCCGAGAGCCCATCTCCTAAAATGATGACCACATCCCAATGTTCCTGATGTTCAGTCCGATATTGTCGCAACATGTTTTTGGACTGCTCTGAAAGCACCCGCCCCAGATCAGGACGCTTCAGATAAAGATCCTTTTCCACCGCTTGGCTTTCAATTTCCAGGATGGGCAGTCCGGTTTTAGCTAAGTCATCTTTTAAGGATTCAACATTGAGTGGCTTCAGTACCGCATCTTTGGCCTGGGCATGCGCCAGTTGAAATTCCAGACTTGGTCGAGTCGGCAAGCTGCCCCCAGTTCGGCCTAAGGCAATCCGTGCATCAGTAAAGGCTTTTAACTTCTGCCAGGGATTATCCTGCAATTGAGACTCAAATTTCACATCAGCAATTAGTTTCATAGTACTTCCTCAAGACAAGATTAGACGTGAAAATTGCTTCGGTAGCTCGGTCGGCCAGTGCAACTGATTAGACTGTTGCGCCAAAATTCCCTGCTGCTCCAGCCAGTGGTCAAATTCAGGAGCCGGTTTCAGTCCTAATAACTGTCGAATATAAAGAGCATCATGAAAGGAGGTCGTCTGATAATTCAGCATCACATCATCTGAACCGGGAATACCCATGATAAAATTCAATCCGGCATTGGCAAGCAAGGTCAGCAGTATATCCATATCATCCTGATCGGCGTCGGCATGGTTGGTGTAGCAAATATCACAGCCCATTGGCACACCGAGCAGCTTGCCACAGAAATGATCTTCCAGCCCGGCCCGGATAATCTGCTTGCCGTTATACAGATATTCTGGCCCGATAAAGCCGACTACAGTATTGACCAGCAAGGGATTAAACTTACGCGCCACGGCGTAGGCACGCGCTTCCAGGGTCTGTTGATCCACGCCATGATGGCCATTGCTGGATAAGGCACTGCCCTGTCCGGTTTCAAAATACATGACATTTTGGCCCACTGTGCCGCGTTGCAGGCTTAAGGCAGCTTCATAGCCTTCCTGCAGCAGCGCCAGATTGATACCGAAACCAGTATTGGCTGTTTAGGTTCCCGCAATGGACTGGAACATCAGATCAATCGGAACATTTTTATTTGCCAGCTGAATGCCAGAAGTAATATGGGTCAAAACACAAGATTGAGTCGGAATCTCATATTCCTGAATGACATGATCGAGCAGTTTGAGCAGCTCAGTCAAATTCTGCAGATTATCTGTGGCCGGATTAATCCCGATCACGGCATCACCATTGCCATACATTAGTCCATCCAGAATCGAAGCTGAAATGCCTATCAGATCATCAGTCGGGTGGTTCGGCTGCAAGCGGGTAGAAAGATGCCCTGCCAGCCCGATGGTATTTCTGAACCGAGTCACTACTCGGCATTTTTTTGCCACCAGAATCAGATCCTGATTGCGCATGATTTTACTAACCGCTGCGACCATTTCTGGAATCAGGCCCATTTTTAAGGCCGTAATCTTTTCTGTGGTGGCATCTGCACTGAGCAGCCAGTTACGAAAATCCCCCACAGTAAAATGCGAGATCGGATAAAAGACATCAGCATCATGTTCATCCATAATCAGGCGGGTGATTTCATCCTCTTCATAAGGAACCACAGCTTCTTGCAAAAACTGCTGTAATGGTACTTCTGCCAGACACATTTGTGCAGTAACACGCTCGGTTGCATCAGTGGCCACAATCCCTGCCAGCTGATCGCCAGAACGTTCAGGCGTAGCCTTGGCCAACAGGGTTTTTAAATCCTCAAAGACATAATGCTGACTGGCCACATTAATCTGATACAACATAAGCAAGTTCTCCCTGCTAGATAATTTATTTCAATTCCTTTTCTGCTGCCTCGATACGGGCAAATTCTTCTTCCGGTGTCCCGGCCACCAGATGATGGCGGCTATACAGCAGAAAATAGAGAATCAGTGCAACGTAAATGGCAGCTGCCATTAACCAGACTTTTGGATCGACCAGAAAGCCTGCCACCACGGCAATCGCAGCAAGTACCAGCGCAATGGACGCAGTCACAATACCGCCCGGTGCCTGATAAGGACGTACCAGATTCGGCCGGGACAATTTCAGTTTGATATAAGACATCATCATCAAAACATAGGAAATGGTGGCACCAAAGACCGCCATCAGAATCAGCAGATCACCTTCACCTGAAAGGGACAGCAGGAAGCCAATAATCCCCGGAATAATGATGGCCAAATAAGGTGCATGATTGCTGTTGGTTAAGGACAATTTTTTCGGTAAATAACCGGCACGTGAGAGCGCAAAAATTTGACGGGAATAGGCATAGATAATCGAGAAGAAACTGGCAATCAGACCAGCGAGACCGACAAAATTCACGAAACTTGCCATCCAGGTATTGGCACCATAGACCGCCACCAAGGCATCCACCAGCGGTGCACCGGAATTTTTCAGCGTATCTGCACCTGCTGCGCCAGGACCGAGTAACAAAATACTTAGCGCAAAGAATGCCAGAATCAGCATGGAACCAATCAGGCCACGCGGCAAGGATTTAGCTGGCTCTTTGGCCTCCTCTGCTGCCAGCGGGACACCTTCAACTGCCAGAAAAAACCAGATCGCATAAGGCACTGCTTCCTAGATGCCCAGATAGCCCAATGGCAGGAAACTGCTTGCACCCGCCGCTTCCGTACTGACCGCAATATCAAACAGGTTTGCACTATTAAAATGAGGCAACATGCCAAAGATAAACACCATCAAGGCAACCGCAGCAATTGCGGTAATCACAAACATGATCTTGAGTGCTTCACCTGCACCTTTCAGATGCAAGCCCATAAAAACCAGATAGCTCACCAGATAAATGATCCAGCCGCCAATACCAAACAAGGCTTCGCAATAGGCACCAATGAAACAGGCAATTGCTGCCGGAGCAATGGCATATTCAATCAGGATGGCACTCCCGGTCAGATAGCCGCCAAAGGGACCAAAAGCAGTACGAGCAAAACTGTAACCCCCACCTGCAGTCGGCAGCATGGTCGACATTTCGGACATGGCCAGACACATACACAGATACATGAATGCCACCACAATGGTCGCAATAAACATGCCTCCCCACCCCCCCTGTGCCAAACCAAAATTCCAGCCAGCGAAGTCACCGGAAATCACATACGCGCCCCCCAGACCGACGAGAAGCAGCCAACCTACGGCGCCTTTCTTGAGCTGGCGCAAGGCAAAATAATCTTCTTGTACTGCTGTTTCAGTCACACTGGTATCAATCACACTTTTTGACTCTGACATAGCAACCTCGTTGTTTTTATCGTTGTTCCCTGAAGATATGCATAAGCCATACCGGTTCCGCAGGCTTTAGTGAAGACAGTTGAGACGCTGCCTTTCAGCGATGAAATGCGTTATAATTATCCACCTTCTCATTTATACACCCGAGTTATATGGCGTATCGTCAACAAAGTGTATCGCTTGATCTTGATACTGACGTCACACATCAATGTACGCTGCACTACAGCCGTGATCAGCATCTGATTGGAATTATTGAATTTAGCAAGCCAAGCTTCCTGCTTCGCTGGCAGGATCTGGAATATTTCCGTCGTCGTACCGAAGAATTTTCCGTGATGCCTTTTCCGGACTGTATCAATGCGATGATTATCGATATTCGAGATGTAACGGCATGGCTGGATAATGAAGTGCCGATTATTCCATGGCGTTTACTGGAAGAAGACTGTCCAGTGCGCCTGGTGGTGCCTGCAGACCGTATTGAGCACTATGCCGGATTTTTTGAACCGACCTGGCTCAGTCCCGATGTCGAAACCGCCATTCAGGAAATCCGTGAATCAATGGATATGTTTGTGCATTAAGCTTGAATCGAAAAAACCTCCGCAATGGGCAATGCTGTTTACTTAAGCATTTGAATCATTTTGGAATTCATTAGAGAATCCGATGTCAGGTTTGGCATCGGATTTTTTTATGGTATTTCAGCAGGATATTTTAGATCTTAACAATCTGTTTAAGCTCTCGAATCTGAGTACTTTTATTCACAATATCCCCGTTGAGTGGGTCAAGTCCACACTCAGGTTGAGCAGTCCCGCGACTATTCGCAGGCGGTGCTTGCCTGCGGATCAGGTACTTTGGCTGGTTCTTGGAATGGCGATTTTCCGTGATGTCCTCATCCATGAAGCAGCAAGAAGACTCAATATTTGCACTCAGTGGTTAGCCTCTTATGACTTACTGACGCGCATTAGTCTAACCAATACACGTAAACATCTTGGTGCAGATTCTGTGGAGTGGCTATTTCACCAGACCGATCAGCACTGGGGACAAGAGCATTATCCGGCTGGGCTGTCGGAACTTAGACAGGGATAGGTAGTTTGTTTTAGAGAGGCCTACAAGGCTTCGGAGAGTCAAAATGTTAAAAAACCGTTATCCCTTAGATCACAATGCCGCTCCTGTTAAAGGAACCGCATTGCCTTCAAGCAGGGGGTTTTGCTCATAAATCCTTCAACCTTACCAGTAATTCTCGACTGCAATATTTCCTTCACCACGGCGGTTCATGGTCAGGCCACGGGCTTTTAAAGCTTCTTTGGTATCATCGACCATATCCGGGTTACCACAAAGCATGACATGCGTTGTTTCAGGATTAAGCATTAGACCTGCTGCCTTTTCCAGCTCACCATTGGCAATTAGAATCGGCAAACGTTCGTGTAAAGGTGCATCGGGTTCACGGGTAATAATCGGGATAAATTTAAAACCAGTATGTCCTTCGCCAAAGGTTTCAGCGATTTCTTGAATCCGGTCTACATAAGCGAGTTCTGCCCGGGTGCGTACACTATAAACCAGATTAATTTTTTCGTATTTGCTCCAGGTTTCAAAGTCTTGCAACATGCAAATAAACGGTGCCAGCCCCGTACCGGTACCCAGTAACCATAGATCTTTAGGCAAAGGCAATTGATAACGTGCCAGAGTCAGATAACCATAAGGAATTTTTTCCAGATGCAGCTCATCCCCGACTTTGAGGTGCTGTAAATTGGAGGTAAATTTACCTTCAGGAACGACAATCGAGAAAAACTCCAGAGTTTCATCAAAAGGAGATGACACTACCGAATAGGCACGAACCACCAGTTCATCCCCCACTTGCAAACCAATACGCGCAAACTGCCCTGCGGTAAACTTAAAATGTGCCGGGCGTGTCATCGTAAAACTAAATAATGTATTGGTCCAACGGTGTACAGATAAAACTTTTTCTCGGGTAAATTTTTCAATTGACATGATTTCAACGTGGCATGAAAGACTGTGCTCATGGTAGCATGGCAACATAATTTATTAATATTTTTTAAATGTTAAGGCTCTACTCATGCGCATGACTTTACGCCAATTGGCTGTTTTTGTAGCAGTGGCACAAGAGGGTACCGTAACGAAGGCTAGCGATGCCGTCAAGCTTACACAAAGTGCGGCTAGTATGGCTTTAGCAGATCTGGAAGATGGTCTGGGTGCTCCACTATTTGACCGTCTAGGCAAACGTTTACAGCTAAATGACCTGGGGCGCTTTCTTCTCCCTCAAGCCCTGGAAATTTTAGGTCGTTGTGAATCTTTTGAACAAGTCGCTAAAGGTGAGCTTCAAAGTATCGATTTACGTTTAGGTGCGACCCTGACGATTTCTGATTACCTGATTCCTGACCTCATGGCCGATTTCTTGAAAATCAAGCCGCAAGCACATTTACAGCTTCAAGTCGGTAATACCCGTCAAATGATTGAAGCAGTGAATCAGTTCCAGCTGGATCTTGCCCTGATCGAAGGATCTTGTCATCTGCCACAGCTACAATGTATCCATTGGCGTGATGATGAGCTGGCCGTGTGCTGTGCGCCAGACCATCCTCTTGCGCAATTGAACCGTGAACTAACCGCTGAAGATTTCAAATCTGTTGAATGGATTTTGCGTGAAGAAGGTTCAGGTACCCGTGAGGTGTTTGATAATGCCATTTTAAAAGATGTGCCAGATGCTAATATCCGTCTGACACTCGGTCATAATGAAGCGATTTTAAAAATTGTAGCGGGCGGAATTGGTATGTCCTGCATTTCCAAACTTGCAATTGAGCCTTTACGTGAAAAAGGTCAATTGGTGATTCTGGATACACCATTCTGGTCACTGACTCGTCCTCTGTTTATGCTGGTACATCGCCAGAAATATCAGGGCCCAGGTCTAAGAGCCTTTATGAATTTTTGTGAAAGCTAAAATATTAAAAGCACCTCAAGGTGCTTTTTTTATGATTCATCAAAATTGACTTTCACATGGTATCCCATCTCCGTCACCATCCATTTTAGTATTTGGACAGTTACGAATAAAAAATAATGCTTCCTCATAAGAACCCATCTGACCACAGTGTTCTCGACCATCGCATTTAAATTGAGACACAGATGGCGAAGCCGTTTCTGAAATTTTCGGATTAATGGGGTTACTTTGGCTTCTTAACTCAGTGCCGTGATTTTCCAGGTTCTTCCTGCCCTGCTCAGATAATCCTTGCATAGGTAGATCACCTTGCGCTGCTCGCTGCTCAGCGACAATTCGTTGCTGCTCTACCATCAGTCCTTCAAGCTTTTGCTGTTTTTGAATTTGGTAGCTTTGATATTTGTTATAAACAAGACCAGCAAGAATCACAATAATCACCAGTCCTGATAGTGTGATTATTTTTAATGTAGTTGATGATTTTTTCTTTTCATAATGTAGAGAAGCTCTGGTTTCAATATCTCCATGTAGATCATTGTTTTGTGTAACAGGAACTTCTTGCTTAATATCCAAGCGAACAATATGGTTTGCCTTAAACTTTCCATTATCTTCCACAATCAAAAACTTTAATTTTTCTCCCATTTTTGGCGGAATATTTTTATTGGGAAAGTCTTTGACATGGAAAAATAAATCTTTGGATTGCCCTTCGATCTGAATAAAACCAAAACCACGATCTTCGTTATAGGTTTTGATTTTCCCCTCTTGAAACATAATTCGCTCTTATCTTTAATATTTTTTATGATTGTAATCAAAAAGAGACTGAAAAGCTTTTGTCAAATTCTCTAAAGCAGAAACAAAAAACTAGAAGTTTTTTTATGACAGAAGAATAGATCCCAAGTTAAAAGTAAAAAATTAAAATTTCTTTTTTATTTATACTTCTCCAAAAATCATAAAGCCAACAGCTGATACCAATGCCAGCCATAGGGTCGGACTAAAGAAAATTGAATTACGTACCGGAACAGACACTGTAGGTGCCAAGGATTGCAAGGCGACGACTTCTGGCACAAATTCATCCTGTACTTTAATATCCAGACGTACCATGTTGTCTAATGTCATACTGCCTTGTTGGAGAATGATTCTAAATTTAAGCCGCTCTCCAATTTGTAGCTCAATTTCAGGCGAAGGTAAATCCTGCAACTTGAAACTTAACTCTTGAGCTTCCCCTATCAACTCCAAAGTACCCATACCACGTTCGGAATCGTAAGTTTTAATTTTTCCATCCGTAAACATGACACTTTTCTCTATAGAATTCATTTAATTTGTATTCTAAGCCAAAGGAAATGTTCAGCATTGTTGCTGTTTAGTGGACTTTTTATGTGTTGTCTGTCTCTTTGAATATGTAAGCGGTGATACTATAAAAAAAGAGGCTCGGAAGCCTCTTTTTAAATGTGATTAAAAAAGGATTAAGTATGAGAATAATCCATTAACCACGGAAGTTGTTTAGCAATGCCGATGTAATTGATTTATTGTGTGTCGCCACTTTGGTTTTTTTAGCTTTCTTTGAGTTGTCTTCGACACGTTCAATCTTGATCGCTTTGTACTTATCGCCATTTTCAACAACATTAAATTTCACACGTTCATTGCGTTTTGGCTCGCCTTCTGCCGCAGGGAAGTCTGAAATATGGAAGAATACATCTCCCTCAGCGCAGCCAATAAAACCGAAACCTTTGGCAGGGTCATACTGTTTGATTTTGCCCTGATACAATTCATCTTTCATGCTATTGTCCTATCCTGAAAATGCCCTGTCTACATTATATAAAAAAGAGGCTGTAGTAGCCCCTTTTTTCATCATATTCAAAAATTAGTCTTTTTGAACTGAACCGAAGATTTTGTCGCCAGCATCGCCAAGACCTGGAACGATATAACCATTTTCATTTAAGCCATTATCGATAGAAGCAGTAAAAATCACAACATCCGGATGCGTAGCTTCTACACGCTTAATGCCTTCTGGTGCAGCAACTAGAACCATCACACGAATATCTTTACAGCCGCTGGCTTTCAGTACATCAATTGCAGCCACTAAAGAAGAACCGGTCGCCAACATTGGATCAATGATCATTGCGATACGGTTTTGTACGTCTGGAACCAGTTTTTTATAATAGGTACGTGCTTCCAGAGTTTCTTCATCACGCTCTAAACCAAGTACCGATACTTTCGCACTTGGAATCAGGTTCAGGAAACCGTCAAGCATGCCAATACCGGCACGTAGAATTGGCACAACCGTGATTTTTTTACCCGCAATACGATCAACTGTAACAGCACCATTCCAGCCATCAATATCATGTTCAACCATTGGCAGGTCTTTAGTTGCTTCATAAGTCAGAAGCATGGTCACTTCTTGAGCTAACTCACGGAAATTCTTGGTACTGATATCTGCACGACGGAGTAAACCAAGCTTATGTCGAATGAGTGGATGACGGATTTCATGGATTGCCACGGGAGAACACCTAAAAGGTTAAAGATAAATTTCCGCTATTATAAAGGCTTTTATTGATTTGTATAAATAAAAAAGCCCCCAATCATGGAGGCTTTTTTGTAATAACGTCAATCTTTGCAGATATTAGTTAAAACCACTTTGAACCAAAGTGAAAATGAACTGTTGCAATTCAGGTGACATGGCAAAGAATGCATATTTAGATACTGCAATCACTGGATCTGGGTAGACACCAATCACAAGTACCGCAAGCGCAGCAAGAAGTACCATGATACCACCCACTTTTTGGCCCCAATGATTCACCGCATCTAGACGTGGTGTTTCAGGTGGTGTCATGTAAAGCACAACCATCACACGCAGGTAGTAGTACAGACCGATACCAGAACCCAAGATGACCATCGCAGTCAGGAACCAGGCTTCGCCTGCAACCGCAGTTTTTATCACCAGGAACTTACCGATAAAGCCGGCAGTTAATGGAATACCTGCAAGAGACAGCATCATCACCGTCAATACAGCAGTCAATACTGGACGGCGCCAGAACAGACCACGGTATTCAGCCAGACTACCCGCTTCATCCGTATTGTTATACGGACTAGACATCAGCGTAACAACACCGAACGCACCGATCGTGGTTAATACATAGGTAATCACGTAGACGTTTACACTTTCAAAAGTCGCGAAACCTTGAACCTGTAAGAAATCCGTATTACGTGAACTTACGATGGCAACCAGCAAATAACCAAAGTGTGCAATTGAAGAGTATGCCAAGATACGTTTCAAGTTCACCTGGCGAACCGCCAGCAAGTTACCTGCAAGGATAGACAGAACCGCAATAATCGAAATGATGGTGACGAAGCTGTCTGCCAAAATTAAACCTGAAGACAATGCATAACGAACAAAAAGACCAATCATCGCCACTTTTGCAACTGTCGCAAGGAAAGTCGCGATTGGCGCTGGTGCACCAGCGTATACGTCTGGTGTCCATTTGTGGAATGGTGCCAGCGATAATTTAAATGCTACTGCAAATACAATTAATGCCAGACCAATCACGACAGCCGGTTGACTGAATACGGTAAACAGTTTGCCTGGTTCAGCAACGAAACTTAAAGTACCTGTATATGCATAAATATATGCCATACCCATGAGCAGCATTGCAGACGCAGTTGCTGAAAGCACCAGATATTTCACACCCGCTTCAAGCGATTGAGAACGTTGATGTGTATATGCCAACAAACCATATACAGGAATCGACATCAACTCAAGGCTGATAAAGAATGATGCATAGTGTGAGCTTGCTACCATCAGCATGGCACCCGCAACGGATGTCAGCATCAGGATATACAGCTCTTCACGGTTATCTTTATAGGTTTCGATATACGCGTGAGATAGCGTTGCACATGCAAGTGCAGCAATCAGGATCACAAACTGGTACAGCATCGTAAATGGATCTACGATGAACAGATTCATCACGTTGGCAGGTGCAAACACGCCTGCCAACAAAACGAAAATGATATAGAACGCAGCAAGGTTTAAACCAATCACCGTGGTGGTAGCCACCAAGTTATGGTTACGCTTGATTGCGGTCAGCAACATCACGACGATCGCAGTTAACGACACGATCATCACAGGTGCTAGAGGCATAAGCTCAGAAAAAGACATTGTGAAGTTCATGGCTTATTGGATCTCCACATTTTCAAGTTGAGTCGTTACTTGATCAGCAACTTCAACCACTTCTTGAACTGGAATGTAGCTATTCGCTAACCACGCCATGCTTGAGTTAGAAACGTCAAGGAAGCTTTGTGGATATAGACCAAGCCAAAGTAGACCAAACGCACAGATCAACAATAATGCGATTTCACGTGCATTTAGATCTTTTAACGGATTTGTATAATGCTGCTGTTGCGCTTCATTTGGTACACCAAACAAGGCTTTGTGAATCAGGATCAGACCGTACAGACCCGCAAATACCAAGCTGATTGCCGCAAGAATGGTAAACGCCGGGAATTTCGCATAAGCACCCATCAGGATCAGGAACTCACCAATGAAGTTACCTAGACCTGGAATACCCACCAACGCCGCAACGAAGAACATCAGGAAGAATGCAAGATACGGGAATTGACCACGCATACCACCCATCAAACGCATATCACGCGTATGTACACGCTCATATACCTGACCACACATAATGAACAGTGCAGCAGATGAAATACCATGTGCCAACATCATGATCATCAGACCCTGGAAGGTCAGGATGTTACCTGCGTAGATCGCAAGTAAAACGAAGCCCATGTGTGAAATAGAGGTATAAGCCAACAGGCGTTTCATGTCGGTTTGCTGGAAAGCACACCAAGCACCGTAGAAAATACCGATTAAACCAAGAATGATTGCGAAGTCTGCAAACTGTGCAGATGCTGCCGGGAAGAACGGAATCACGAAACGTAATAAACCGTACGCCGCAGTCTTAATCAAGATACCTGCAAGATCGACAGAACCCGCTGTTGGTGCTTGCGCATGCGCATCTGGTAACCAGCCGTGTAATGGGAAAACTGGAAGTTTTACCGCAAAACCGATGAATAAACAGATCATGAATGCATAAGCAACCGCTGGCGCCTGAGCATCAAGCGTATTCGCCACACCTAATAAATAGTTGTAGTCGAAACGGATTTCACCCGTCATGGTATAGCCCACAGTCACCAGACCCAGGATACCAATCAGCATCACCAAACCGGCAACCTGCGTGTAAATGAAGAACTTGTTAGCTGCATAAACACGTGACTTGCCTTCTGCCCCTTTATGACCCCAAAGGGCAATCAGGAAGTAGATCGGTACTAGCATCATCTCCCAGAAGAAGAAGAACAGGAACAGGTCAATCGCAAGGAACACACCGATGACGCCACCCAACGACCATAAAAGGTTCAAGTGGAAGAAACCAACGTTCTTTTGAATCTCGCCCCATGAACAGCCTACTGCCAGCACACCCAGGAGTGCAGTCAAGCCAACCATAAGAAGTGATAAACCATCCACTGCCAAGTGAATGTTAATGCCCAGGGTTTGAATCCAAGGCAATTTGAATTCGGCAGCCCACGAAGGTGTAGCACCGCCTAATTCATAGTTATAGGTACCAGTCTGCCAAAGGACGATGGTCAAGACCAAGGTCACCAGCATACCGATCAGCGCGATATAACGCGGCAAGTGTTGGTCGAGTTTATCGACCAACCAGCATATGAAACCTGCAATGAACGGAATGAGGATCAGAGCCGGCAAAATAATATTGTTTGGAGCTTCCATTTTATTTCCCCACGACCTGAATCACGATCAAGATCATCAGTAGGACAACGACACCGAGCCCCATACTAGATGCATATTCACGCAGTGAACCGGTTTGACGTGAACTTGTAAAGCTGTGACCACCTTTAACAAGTGCAGGAAGTACCAGCCATAGGCCATCAATTGGATCACGACCAAAGATCTTCGCGAACATTAAATATGGCTTCACGAAAATGATGTCATACAGCGTATCGAAACCTAATGCATTACGGCAGATATTGACCAAGCCAGCACCTACAGAAGTGGCTGCAAAACGTTTGACTGCATTGTAAGCAAAAGCGAACAGCACGACACCCACTGCAAGACCTGTTAAAGCAACAGCAATTGCGATGTATTCAGCACCATGTGCACCTGCTTCAAGCGCTTCAGGAATAATGAAGGCTGGAATTTGTGCAGCATCTAGAATACTCATTACCGGTGCTTTTAGTACGATCGCCAGACCTGTTGAAAGTACAGCAAGAATCGCCAGTGGCGCCCAGTAAGTTGCACCTTTGATTTCATGATAAGGCGTGTTTTCTTTGCCGAAGAATACAACCCAGATTAAACGGAATGTATAAATAGACGTTAAGAATGCACCTGCAACACCCACCCAGTACAGCGTGTTATACACTGGTAAACCAGCAATATGACTTTGCGTCCAGACTGCAGCAAGAATCGCATCTTTGGAGAAGAAACCAATCGTTAGGAATGGAATCGCTGCCAATGCACCGCCACCAATCGCGAAACATGCAAACAGGAATTTGTTCTTGTAGAACAGACCGCCCATCTTGAAGATGTTTTGTTCGTGATGGTAAGCCAGAATCACCGCACCAGATGACAAGAACAATAATGCCTTGAAGAATGCGTGAGTCAGCATATGGAACAGACCTGCTTGGTATGCTTCAGCACCCACCGCCATAAACATATAACCGAGCTGACTCATAGTTGAGTAAGCCAAAATACGTTTGATGTCGGTTTGAACCAGTGCAGCAAAACCAGCTACAAGCAATGTCACCGCACCTGTGATCGAAATAAATACCATCACTTCTGGTGCAAGTTCAAAGACTGCGAACAGACGGCAACACAGGTAAACACCCGCTGTTACCATCGTTGCAGCATGGATCAATGCAGAAACAGGTGTCGGACCTGCCATCGCATCGGCTAACCATGTTTGTAACGGGATCTGTGCAGATTTACCCGCCGCACCCAAGAACAATAACAATGCTGTCCAGATGGTCAAAGATGAACTTTGGGTCATTACAGTCGCTGCATTTTCAACGATGTACTGAATGTTCAAGGTACCAAATTGCTGGAAGATCAGGAACATGGCAATCAGCAGGAATACGTCACCGATACGGGTAACAGTAAACGCCTTGATTGCCGCCAGACCATTTGCAGGGTTCTGGTAGTAATAACCAATCAGCAGGTATGAACACAGACCTACACCTTCCCAACCTAAGAACAATAACGCCAAGTTATCGCCAAGCACGAGAAGCAACATGCTTGCAACGAACAGGTTGAAGTAAGAGAAGAAACGTGCAAAGTCTTCTTCACCGCGCATGTACCATGAAGCAAAGATGTGAATTAAGAAACCCACACCTGTCACCATGCCCAGCATCAGTAAAGACAAACCGTCGAGTTGCAAGCTGATGCCCGGTGCAAAACCACCGACATTGAACCAGGTCCACAGGTGCTGAACATAGAGTTCTTTACCATTGTTAACAAAGTCCAGACCTGCAATCAGTGCAAACAGTGCCGATAAACCAACAGCACCGACACCAATTATCGCTGCAACATTTTCAGGAAGCTTGTTGCGCCCCGCCGCTAACAGGACAAAACCAATGAGCGGAAATAAAATTGTTAGATATAAATAACTCATCCGCGCATCTCACTAGCAGCATCCACATCCAGGTGATGGAAGCGATGATAGAACTGAAGGACGATCGCAAGACCAATACAAGCCTCTGCCGCAGCAAGCGTCAGGATCAGGATAAACATGATCTGACCATCTGGCTGTGCCCATGCACTGCCCGCCAGGACGAACGCTAAAGCAGCAGCGTTCATCATGATTTCAAGGCTCATTAAAATAAATAGTAGGTTGCGTCGCACCATTACACCGTAAAAACCCAGTGCAAAGAGAATAGATGCAACGATCAAACCATGCTCTAAAGGGATGTTGCCCATTATTCTTTTTCCTCTTCTGCATCTGGTTCACGTTTACCCAAATGGAATGCAGCTACCAAGGCAGCAAGCAATAACATCGCGGCAACTTCAACCAACAACAAGTATTGCGTAAAGAGTGCTTGACCCACTGCTTTCGGGCCCACCATTTCTGTACCCATTACCAGTGAAGCTTGTGTGTAATCAGAGTTTAATACCCATACCAGCACCAAACCGATCAGGAAGCTCATCAACGCCGGATAAGCCCAAGCCGATGAAGTCAACCATTTACGTTCTTGTTCAACGGTCTGCTCACCCAGGTTCAGCATCATTACCACGAACACGAACAACACCATGATCGCGCCCGCATAAACGATCACTTCCAGCGCACCAGCGAATGGCGCACCGACGATCAGGAACATGCCTGCGACTGCAAGCAATGACACGATCAGGCTTAATAAAGCATGTACCGGATTCGCGTTAGTAACAACGCGAACCGTAGAGACAATGGCCACGAGGGCCATTAAATAAAATGGCCACATCATGGTAATAGACTCCGTACATCAACAGGTGCACTTTCACGCTGTGCTTGACCTTTGTCCTTGCCTGCAACTGCCATACCGGTTACACGGTAGAAGTTATAGTCAGGATATTTACCAGGACCAGAAATCAGCAGGTGTTCTTTTTCATAGACCAAGTCCTGACGAACATATTCGCCAAGCTCGAAGTCCGGGGTCATCTGAATCGCAGTGGTTGGACACGCTTCTTCACACATACCGCAGAAAATACAACGCGAGAAGTTGATACGGAAAAATTCCGGATACCAGCGACCATCTTCACGTTCTGCTTTTTGTAGTGAAATACAGCCTACCGGACAGGCAACCGCACACAGGTTACATGCCACACAGCGTTCTTCGCCATCAGGATCGCGCGTCAATACGATACGACCACGGAAGCGTGGTGGCACGATTTCTTCGGCCGGCACTTCCGGATATAAAATGGTGTCACGTTTACGTGTTGCGTGGCTGAATACCATCCACAACGAACGAACGATTGACCCGAATCCAGCTAGAAATTTAAACATTTTGTTCTCCCTGCTGTCTTAGGCCTGATTCATCAGAATCACAGCACCAGTCACCAAAAGGTTAACCAACGCCAATGGCAAGCAAATTTTCCAACCAAAGTTCATCACCTGGTCATAACGTGGACGCATTAATGAACCACGCGCCAGTACAAACATCATTACAAAGAATGCTGTTTTGATAATGAACCAGAATGCTGCTGGAAGGAACGGAATATCAAGGTTGAATGGCGCAAGCCAGCCACCGAAGAATAAAGTCACGATCAATGCAGAGATCAGGACTACGTTGACGTATTCCGCAACGAAGAACATCCCCCACTTCATACCGCCGTATTCGACATGGTAACCTTCTGCCAGTTCCTGTTCTGCTTCTGGTTGGTCAAATGGGTGACGATGCGTTACCGCAACACCCGCAACCACGAAGATCAGGAAGCCTAGGAACTGAGGAATCACAAACCAGACATCTTTTTGCGCTTCAACGATTTCACGCATGTTGAATGAGCCGGCAATTGCCACCACACCCATCAACGAGATACCCAAGAACACTTCATAAGAAATGGTCTGAGCCGCAGAACGTAAACCGCCCAGTAAGGCATATTTGTTGTTTGATGACCAGCCACCGAACAGGACTGCATAAACTGCAATACCCGCCATTGCCATAAAGAACAACAGGCCGATGTTCATGTCTGCTACACCTAAATAAGGTGATACAGGAATAACCATGAACGACAGCACCGCAGTTGCCATCGCAACTGCTGGCGCCATACGGAACGTCAATTTGTCAGCAAACTTAGGTGTCCAGTCTTCCTTGAACATGATTTTCAGCATGTCGGCAACAATCTGGAACATACCGCCCGGACCAACACGGTTCGGACCATAACGGTCTTGCCACAAGCCGAGTAAACGACGTTCAATAAAAGACATCAACGCAGCGATCAGTACTACAACCAGCAAGATCACAATCGCTTGAATGACTGAATAGGCAATTGGCCAGTTTTCAGCCCACAACGGCGTTTGACGGATTAATTCTTGTTCCATGAATTACACTCCTACCGCGACTGAAACAGGCTCTGCAAGAGATACCGTCGGTGCCAGACCGATTGGGTAGCCAATATAACCTGTCGGTAAATATTCAATCACTTGAACTGGAAGAACGATTGACGTCTCACCTGCTTTCACCGTGATTGTCTGACCATCTTGAACATTCAGGCGCGCTGCATCCTGCTCACCCACTGCAAATACCGCTTCAGGAATACGTGTTTCCATCGCTGGTGTTTTGATGGTAAATTCACCTGAACCAAAAATATGGTGCATCGGTACTAGACGGAAGCTTTCAGCATTGACCAGAACAGGTGCCGGTGCAACGAATGTACGTGCCGGACGCTTTGCCAAACGGTCGAATAAACGAACGCCTGAATCACCACCTTTCAGTGAACCACCCACAGTTTCCTGGAACTTGTTCCAAGCTTGTGGCGAGTTCCAGCCTGCAGACCATGCAAATGGAACCAGTGGAGATGGAGTCTGGTCTCCGACATAACCTTCCATCGAGAATGTTAATGCGGAGTCTTTATCTGTAGGCTGTTTCGGCTCATGTACAGACAATGGCGAACGCATTGAAGTACGACCTGAGTAACGACGTGGTTCACGTGCCACTTTCAAGCCATGAACACGGAAGCCCGCATCAGGTGCAACATCCAGAATGCCTTCAAGCGCAGGAACGTTTTTCGCCACTGACTCGATCACATCATCCAGTAAAGTCCAAGAAATCGCTTTGCCTTTTACGCCTGTTTCCAGAGCGTGTAACCAGCGCCAAGATTCCTTGATCGCCAATTCAGGATTGTAGTAGCTTGGGTCATACACTTGGTAGAAACGTTGTGCACGGCCTTCTTGAGAAACGACAGTACCATCACCTTCAGCAAACGATGCAGCAGAAAGTACGATGTCGGCTTTTTTCACTGTTGCAGTTTCAGAGTGATCCAGTACGATCACATCTTTACCTGCAAGTGCAGCATCGACCTGTGCAGCAGGAAGACGACGGTAAAGGTCGTTTTCAACCACAATCACAGTATCGTAATCTTGTGCAAATGCTTGCTCTAGGCTTTGACCACCAAAGATTGCCATACCCATCGAGTTCACTTCAGGAACCGTCAAAGTCAGACCTGCATTACCCAGATTCTGTGCAACTTGTGCAGCAGCTTCCATAATGGCAGGATCTTGCAAGCTTGTACCTGAGATGATCAGTGGTTTCTTCGCAGCTTTTAAAGTGTCCGCAATGGTTTGTGCAAATGCTTTGGCATCGTCATCTAAACCAAGAATCGTTTCACCCGCAACTGCTGCAGCAACCGCAAAACCTAAACGCGCAATATCGTTTGGAGAAGCAACCACTTCACCTTCGGCAACATCAGACAAACGGGTTTGTGTCGCAGCCAGGATGTAAATCGGAGATTTGGCATCTTGGGCAATACGTTGTACCGGTTCAGCCAACCATTCTTGCGTACGGCGCTCTGCCGCCATCTCTTTGCCTTTATTTTTCGCAGCCTGGCGAACAGATAAAGCCATACGAGGCGCAGTTTGGGTCAGGTCTTCACCTAAGATCAGCACTGCATCGTAGCTTTCAATTTCACGCATGTTCGGGTTGTAAACACCCTCGGTTTGCATGATAGAAGCTGCCAACTCAACCAGGTTTTGCTCTTTTTGAGACAGACCTGTAGAGAAGTTCTCTTGACCCACCAACTCACGAAGTGCGAAGTTTGATTCAAGTGATGCACGCGGTGAACCAATACCCAGTACTTTTTTGCCCTGGATATTTGCAATGACCGTGTCGAGTGCTGCATCCACTGAAACAGTTTCAACAGTTGCACCTTGACGGAATTGTGGTTGACGTGGACGGTCTGCACGGTTCACATAACCTGTACCGAAACGGCCTTTGTCGCATAGGAAGTATTGGTTGACTTCACCGTTATAACGGTTTTCTACGCGGCGAAGTTCGCCATAACGTTCACCCGGAGAGATGTTACAACCTGAAGAACAACCTTGGCATACGCTTGGCGCATACTGCATGTCCCATTTACGGTTGTAGCGAGCCGAATGAGTTTTGTCGGTGAATACACCTGTTGGACATACTTCAGTCAGGTTACCCGAGAATTCAGACTCTAAAGTGCCTGATTCCGGACGACCGAAGTATACACGTGATGCGTTGGCATACACGCCGAAGTCCGTACCACCTGCGTAGTCTTTGTAATAACGCACACAACGGTAACACGCGATACAACGGTTCATTTCGTGGGAAATGAATGAGCCAAGCTCCTGGTTGTAATGGGTACGTTTGGTGAAACGGTAGCGACGACGGTCATGCTGCGTCATTACAGTCATATCTTGTAAATGACAGTGACCACCTTCTTCACAGACTGGACAGTCGTGCGGGTGGTTGGTCATCAAGAATTCAACAATCGAAGCACGGAAATCTTTGGCTTCTTTGTCTTCAATCGAGATGTAGGTATTGTCAGATGCAGGCGTCATACATGACATGACCAAACGGCCACGCGTATCTTCTGGATTCGCGTACTGGGTCACGGCACATTGACGGCAAGAGCCGACAGAACCTAAGGATGGATGCCAACAAAAGTATGGGATATCAATGCCAAGACTCAAACATGCTTGTAGCAAGTTTTCCGAGCCGTTGACTTCATACGATTTGCCATCGACATGAATTGTAGCCATAGTCGAATTCCTTAAGCTTGTTCTACGTTGCTGGTTTGAGCGGCGGCATTCACAACCTTCGCTTCAAATTCGCCACGGAAATATTTGAGTGCGCCCATAAGCGGCTCCATTGCACCCGGTGCGTGGGCACAGAAAGTTTTACCAATCCAAAGCTTACGAGTCAGTTCTTGTAAGTGATCGATATCTTCTTTCTTACCTGTGCCATCTTCCAGTGCTTTCAGCGCTTTCACAGCCCAAGGTAAGCCATCACGGCAAGGCGTACAGAAACCACATGATTCGCGTGCAAAGAATTCTTCTAGGTTACGTGTCGCTGAAACCATACATTGGGTTTCATCTACCACCATCAATAAGCAAGTTCCTAAACGCGAACCTGCCTTCATGATGCTTTCCGCATCCATAGGAAGATCAATATGCTCGGCAGCCAGGAAGTCAGTTGATGCACCGCCCGGTAACCATGCTTTCAGTTTCAAACCGTCGCGCATACCACCAGCATGTTCTTCAATCACTTCACGTGCTGTCGTACCAAATGGAAGCTCCCATAGACCCGGGAATTTCACCTTACCTGAAGCACCATAAATTTTGGTACCTGGATCTTTCGACTTACCCGCAGACAAGTTGATATACCATTCAGGACCACGCAGCATGATGGCTGGTAAGTTGTTGTAGGTCTCTACGTTGTTGACAATCGTAGGACGACCCCAAGCACCTGCAACTTGCGGGAATGGTGGCTTAGTACGCGGGTTGGCACGGCGACCTTCTAGCGAGTTAATCAATGCAGTTTCTTCACCGCAGATATAACGACCCGCACCGGTATGCACGTGTAACTCGAAGTTCCAGCCTGTACCAAGGATATTATCCCCTAAGTAACCTTTGGCACGAACTTGCTCAAGTGCTTCATTTAAGTACTGAGCAGCTTCGATGTACTCGCCGCGGATAAAGATATAACCGTGTGTTGCTTCAAGCGTATAACCCGCAATCAGCATCCCTTCGATCAATTGATGAGGAAGATCTTCCATCAGCAAACGGTCTTTAAAGGTACCTGGTTCCATCTCATCGGCATTACAAATCAGGTAACGTGGACCCGAGTTGTCATTTGGCGCCATAAGTGACCATTTAATGCCTGCCGGGAAGCCTGCACCACCACGACCTTTTACAGTCGCTGCCTTAACCACTTCCAATACATCTTTAGGCGACATGGTCAGTGCTTTTTTAAAGCCTGCATAACCTTCCAGCGCTTCGTAATCATCTGCATTACGTACGTTGGCCTGCTTGCTTAAACGCCATGTTAATGGATGCGTTTCCGGGTTACCGTCGCCATAAATTGGTTTTGGTTCAGTATTCATACATACTTCTCCAACAGCTGTTTCACCGAAGTCACTTCAACCAGACCGTGCGTGTCTTCATCAATCATTAAGGTTGGACCTTTGTCACAGTTGCCCAGACAGCAAATTGGCAGCAAAGTGAAACGACCATCTGCAGTCGTTTGACCAAATTGGATTCCTAATTCGCGCTGGAATGCTTCTGCCAAAGTTTCCGCACCCATCAAGAAACACGCAATCGAATCACATAACAAAATTACGTGACGACCGACCGGCTGACGGTAAATACGGTTATAGAACGTTGCCACACCTTCAAGGTCCGCAACGCTCATGCTCAGCATTTGTGCGATGGCATTCATTTGCGCATCATCTACCCAGCCATTACGGCGTTGTACACACTTCAGCGCATCTAGACACGCTGCACGTGGGTATGGGTAGTGCCCCATGTGATGTTTGATATCGTGAATTTCGTCCGCAGTCAAAATCCCTTCAACATTCACACGTGGCTTTTTATCAGTCAAAATCATCATAATGCGTTTACCCCTTAGCGATCCACGTCAGCCATTACGACGTCAATGGTCGCTAAATAAATGATTAAGTCAGACATTAAGCTGCCGTTAATCACAGAAGGCATTTGCTGTAAATGCGTGAAGGTTGGTGTACGAATACGGGTACGGTAACTCATGGTTGACTTGTCTGAAGTCAAGTAGTAGTTCGACGCGCCTTTCACCACTTCCGCCATCACAGATGCTTCACCCGCCGGCATTACAGGACCCCAAGATACACTCAGGAAGTGCGTAATCAAGGTTTCAATATCTTGTAATGTCTTGTCTTTTGGTGGTGGAACAGCCAGTGGATGGTCTGCTTTATACGCACCAGACGGCATATTATCTAAACATTGTTTGATAATTTTCAGTGATTCTTCAATTTCACGGTAGTGAACGATGACACGTGCATAGGCATCGCCTTCGTACTCCACTGGCACTTCGAAGTCGTAATTTTCATAACCGCTATATGGGCGGTATTTACGTACGTCAAAGTCAATACCTGTAGCACGCAGACCTGTACCTGTTACACCCCAAGCCAATGCAGATTTTGCATCGTATTGCGCAACATTACGGGTACGACCCACAAACACCGAGTTTTTTAGCGCTGCAGTATGGTATTCCTTCAAACGTTTCGGCATCCAATCCAGGATTTCACGGATCAGGTGCTGCCAGTTATTTGGAAGGTCATGTGCGGTACCACCGATACGGAACCATGCCGGATGCATACGGTAACCAGTGATCGCTTCAATCGCGTCATAGATTTTCTGACGGTCAGCGAACATATAGAAGACTGGCGTCATACCGCCGGCATCCTGAATCGCAGTACCAATGAACAGCAAGTGGTTATTGATACGGAACAGTTCAGACATCATCACGCGGATACATTGCGCACGGTCAGGTACAGTAATACCCGCCATTTGCTCTACGCCAAGCACATAAGGCATGTTTTGCGCACAACCACCGAGGTAGTCGACACGGTCTGTATACGGAATGAATGAATGCCAGGTTTGACGTTCAGCCATCTTTTCCACACCACGGTGGTGATAACCAATATCAGGCACACAGTCTTTCACTTCTTCACCGTCCAGCTGCAAGATCACACGGAACGCACCGTGCGCAGATGGATGGTTCGGACCCAAGTTCAGGAACATGAAGTCCTCATCGGCATTGCCGCGCTTCATACCCCAATCTTCAGGGACAAAGCGAAGATGTTCCTGTTCGTAGTCCTGTTTGGCTTTATCTTGCAAATACGGCGTATATTCAGTCGCACGTGCAGAATATTCTTTACGTAGCGGATGACCTTCCCAATAGGTTGGCAACAAGATACGACGGAGCATTGGATGCCCTTCGAAATTGATCCCGAACATATCGTAAGCTTCACGTTCGTACCAGTTGGCATTTGGCCAAATATTGGTTGCCGTTGGAAGATTCAAATCGCTTTCTGCTAAGGCAACTTTAATACGAATGTCAGTATTACGCTCGAGCGACAACAGGTGATAGAACACGGTGAAGTCAGACGCAGGTAAACCGTCGCGGTGCGTACGCAGACGCTCATCTACCGCTGACAAGTCGAACAACATCACGTAAGGACGTGACACTGTACGCAAGAACATTAAAACTTCTTGTACACGTGCGCGCTCAACCCAGACTGTCGGGAAATCCTCGAAAGTCGTTTGCACAAAGAAGTTCTCACCAAATTTGGTTTTGAGTTCTTCAATGATGGCAAATGCTGGGCGTGAATCAACAGGCGTTGATTCTGGCATAGCAATGTCAGTTTCAGCCATTGGCTTGGCTTCCTATTTAATACAAATTCAGTCAACCTAAACGACAATTACACCCATAGCGGGTGCACAACAAAACAACCTGTCGTTTAAATTATTTAATTTCATCCATAGAGCGTAAGTTCTTCACAGCAACACGCTGGTCTTTCTTACGGTCACGTTCCGGCATCATCTTTGGCTTATACACTGGCTTAAGATCATCACCGATCACCGCAGAAAGCGGACGACGCTCTAGTTGAATCTGGTCTTGCAACAGCATCAATGCCTGAATCAAAGCTTCAGGACGTGGTGGGCAACCTGGAATATACACATCGACCGGGATGATTTTATCCACACCTTGTACGACTGAATAAATATCGTACATACCACCTGAGTTGGCACATGCACCCATTGAAATGACCCATTTCGGTTCAAGCATCTGTTCATACAGACGCTGAATTACCGGCGCCATTTTCACAAAGCATGTACCCGCCACAATCATTAAGTCCGCCTGACGCGGTGAAGCACGGATAACCTCGGCACCAAAACGTGACAAGTCATGCACGCCGGTCAAGGTCGTTGCATATTCCACGTAGCAGCAAGATGTACCAAAGTTAAATGGCCAAACTGAGTTTTTACGACCCCAGTTGACTGCTGTATGTACCACATCCTCTAAGCGAGTCATGAATACATTTTTATTCACTTCTTCTTCTAGCAACGGATCTTCTACAACAATACGTTCCTGAAGTGGATATTGGTCAGCATTCGGATTCGCACGGGTTAATGTATATTTCATCCCGTCTTACTCCTTATCAGATAATTGAGTTTGTGACTTTTTCACAAAACCAGATGATTGAGCCGGGATTTGACCCGTTGGATCCATCACCAATTCTTCAACCGAGTTGAAGCGCGTAATTTCTGCAAGATCCATATTTGGCGAACCAATCTTAGCTTTAATTCCTGCTGCCTTACGTCTGTCTGAAGGTGCCCAATTGAGTGCGCCTGTCGATAATTCGTAAATCAAACCAACAAGTAAAACTATGATAAAGATAGCTGCAGTTGCAAAACCAATCCAACCTACTTCACGAACAGAAACCGCCCATGCATATAGATAAAGTGCTTCTAAATCAAACACCACAAAGAAAATTGCAACTAAATAGAACTTTGCAGACAAGCGGATACGAGCTCCACCTGCGCTAACTACACCTGACTCAAACTGCTCCTGCTTGGCACGGCCCCATGATTTACCCCCGAGGAGTAATGGGACAGTCAGCATAAAGACGCATAAAAATGTAACACCGATCACGAAGGCAATAATTGCCCATTCGTATGGAGTAATAGCACTCATGCGGGGATAACTCCTGGCAGGCCTATTTGTTAACAAAGAATGTATGTATTGGCCTTCAAATACACCAAACACAAAATTAATCCCGCCAATTGTACCTGATTTTGGATTTCACTTGCTAGTTTATAAGCCTTAGTCTTTGGGATGATTTTTTAGACATTTCAGCATTTAATTTGACTTTAATCATTCAGAATTCGTTTTAATCGTTTTCCCAAATTAAATTTTAATTATCTATTAATTTTTCTATAAATAGCGCTAGCAGAAAATAGGCTGATCGATGAGCTGCTTTTCTCGCCCACCCATTTAGATATAGCCCTTTTCACTACTGAATCCAAGTTAAATCTGATAAAAACTTATTTTAACAACTATTTTTTCTTTCAAACCAATTGATTTAACTTAATATTTAATGTGATTTTTTACATTTAACTGCTGATTTACCCCCTACAGCCACTTGCTAATCTTAGATTGGCAATTGTGTCTTTTTGCAACATGCTCAACGGACTGATTCAGAATATGTTATTTCTATTTCTAAACCACATCATGACATTAATAAAGTAACAATAAGGAGTCCTTGCATGTCTCTACGCTTTTCCCATAAGCCGAATTATTTTTTATTTGCTCAATTACTGGTTCGACATATAGAAAATTACATCCAGAAAAATCCTAATATAAACCAGGCAGCTTTTGACTTACGTGACATCCATGCACTTTTTCAAGAGGATCACGCTTCCTCCAGCATCAATCTGGATGGCATTATGAATATCGCTGACGAATATAAAGTCGAAACCTTATCAGGTGACCAGAAACTGATTCAGCGCTATAACGTCGATGCGAAAAACACCAAACTATTGATCGACTTTAATCCTGAAGCGCTACAAAGCTTAAAAGAGGGCAAATCCCTCATTGAACCTGATGCGACCATTCAGGAATAAAATTTCTCCCAATAAAAAAACGATGCCGATGCATCGTTTTTTTTATGACTAAAATCATTCCCACAATATCAAGCCAAATGATCACTCGCTTCATCAGGCTTTTTTTCTAGCATCTTGCGCTTACTCTTCTTGACATAACGCTGTGCCGGCCAGGTCATGGTAAAACGCGCGCCACCCAGGGTCGGACTTTGATCAACCTGAATCGTGCCACCAAACCAGTACGCAATCCGACTGACAATCGACAAACCTAAACCATAACCACCCGAAGCACGGGTACGGCTATCATCCAGTCGGGCAAAGGCTTCAAAAATTCGGGCACGATCTATTTCCGGAATCCCCGGCCCGTCATCTTCAACGCAAACATAGGCCTGACCATCTTGGTCCAGACCACCGCTAATCAAGATTTTATGATCACAATAACGGATGGCATTCCCCACCAGATTCTGAATCACACGATGCAGATAGCGACGCTCCGCCTCTACCGTTACAGCAACAGGCATTGGATGTAATTCAATGATTTTCTGGGTTTTCAGTGCTTCAGTTTCCTGAGCTACCTGATTCAGTACGTCATACAGATCAATCTGCTCAAACTCAATCGACGGCATGCCCTGTTCCAGTCTGGCATAGGTCATGATCTCATCAATTAAGGTATTCAGTGCTTCGATGTCCTTATCAATCTGCTCCACCTGTTGCAGACGATAATCGTAGTCGTCTTCATCTGCCATCATTTCCACACCAAAACGGATCCGTGCCACCGGTGTACGCAACTCATGCGACACTGCACGCATCAGCTCACGCTGTGCTTCGATCAAACGCTGGATATGGTCTGACATATTGTTATAGCTAGATGCCAGTGTAGACATCTCGTCACTGCCTTCCACAGGAAGACGCAATGACATGTTACCCGATTTCATTTTGTTTAAGGCATAGCTGACTTCACGTAACTTGCGCTGCATCGGAACCAGCAGACCATAAACACCCAGACTCAACACAAACAGGCTTAATAAGGTAATACCGGTCGCCAACTGGAATGGCATCCAGTTAAACAAGGGTACCGGCCCCATGACCAATACTTGCGAGGTCGAACCAGGAATCGGTGAAATAATTGAAATTGTGGTACCACGAATAGAGGCATTATCGCGGTATAAAATGATGCTGTGATCCAGACGCAGACGTCCGATTTGCTCGGAGTCTAAAGGTAGATTCTGGACATTTTCGATAGAAACCGGATAAGAAAAATAATCCTGAATACGAGCCAGATATTCTTTTTCCTGACCTGGATAGTAGACCAGATAGTCCAGAATAAAGACTGGTAAGGCCTTCATCTGGCGCTCAGTAATACTGTCGGCCTTAATATAAAGGTAATGACCCGGGTCATCACGCAGCCCAACTACAATATAGGCAATACCCGATTCAGCGTCCCAACGCACCACCGCTTTTCGTTCGGCAATACGGCGCCCTTCAGCACGGGTAATGTCGACCTTGCTGGCTTCTACATAGTGAATGGGCAATTCCAGCAAATCGGAGGCATCAGAAACCCAATCCATCTTTTGCTGGAGATTTGGCTGGCGTGCAACCCCTTCACTGATGATATATGCCATACCATCAGTCAAGGATTCGCGATATTCTTGCGCACGCTGATAGTTGATAATCTGTACCAACAAATAGCCGAACACCGCCACCAAGACGACAAGGATGACGAGTCCTGCGTATATACGCAAAAATATACTGTGTTTAAACACCTATAATTTATCCTGCTTGTTCAAGCAACAAACCACATTTGCTTAAAGACCATTGGTCTCTTTAACGAAAAGATAACCTTTACTACGTACTGTTTTAATACGCTTCGGATTTTCTGGATCGTCACCGATTTTTGGACGGATACGAGAAATACGCACATCGATTGAGCGGTCTTGACCATCATATTCGATACCACGTAAACGCTCGAAAATATCTTCGCGAGAGAGAATACGGCCAGCATTCGATGCAAGCAACCATAACAGGTCATATTCTGCACTGGTAAAATCAACCAGATCGCCATTTAAGGTCACTGAACGGCCGCCATTGTCGATGACCAGATCATCAAATTCGATGCGCTGTGCCACTTCATCTTCAGGCACCTTGTCAGTACGACGCAACAATGCACGGATACGCGCCAGCAATACACGCGGCTGAACAGGCTTCGCGACATAGTCATCTGCACCCATTTCCAGACCCAAAACCTGATCCATGTCTTCAGTACGCGCAGTCAACATCAAAATCGGTTGATGATAATGTGGGCGCACTTCACGGCAAATGGTCAAGCCATCAGCACCTGGTAACATCACATCCAGCACCACCATATCTGGCTGCTCGGCAATAATCCGACGAATGGCACGGTTACCATCCGGCTCTACCCCCACCTCAAGTCCATTACGAATGAGGTATTCTTGCGTTAAACGAGCAAGACGCTCGTCATCTTCAACAATTAAAATCTTGGGTAACTTTTCTTCTTGGCTCATGTATTGCCCCTTATTTGGTGGATCTACGCTATAGGCGTATCCTTTTGAAATCCAATAGATACGTTTTTAATATGCTTGCAATATACACACGTTTACATTGTAAACAAGATAGCGTTCACCAAACTGATACATCAAGATAGCATTTTGTAATATTTTATCGTGCATTTTTTGGACAATTATGCTTGAAACAGTGGCTTAGATCTGATTTTCGATTTACACAACTATTACATGGACAAAATATGACTGCTTGATTCAGCACTTTTTAGTTATCCACAGTGTTATCTATAAGCACTTTCTTTGGACTTTGTTATGCTATGCCTTGCCGGATAAGGCTTATACAAAAATCAATAAAAATAGCGATATTTTTGCAATGATTAAAGCACAACTTAAGAAAAATATTTAGCTAAATGTCAATATTGATCTACCCTAAATTTTCCCGTATCTTGTGTGCAATTAATTTTAAAACCACTAGGTCTTGTGTTTATTCCTCAAATACTGTGGCATAAAATTTGCCCAGTTCAAACGGTCCATAAACATAAAAATAGATGACAATGGAGCTATGCTAAATGAGCGTAATCACTTCAACTCCTGGTCAACTTCAGGTGATTAAACGCACCGGTGATGTTGCCGCTTTTGATGCAGAAAAAATTTCTGTCGCAATTGGTAAAGCGTTTTTGGCGGTTGAAGGCCAACAAAGCGCTGACTCGAGCCGGATCCATGATCGTATCGAGCAACTGACGGAAATGGTATTAAATACCTTTAAACGTCGTTTACCTTCTGGCGGAACGATTCATATTGAAGAAATTCAAGACCAAGTTGAACTTGCGCTAATGCGTACGGGCGAACAGAAAGTTGCACGCTCTTATGTCATTTACCGTGAACAACGTTCTGAAGCACGTAAACAGTTGGGCGCACATCATCACCCGACCCTGCAAATTACCGATGCTGAAGGCAAACTCAAGCCACTGGATTTAAGTGCTTTAACTGCGCATGTTACTAAAGCAGCCGAAGGCCTTGAAGGCATTGATGTACAAGCCATTGTCGATGAGACCGTGAAAAACTTGTACAACGGCGTAAAAGAGTCTGACATCTCGACCACGATGATGATGGCGACCCGTACCCGTATTGAACAAGAGCCTAACTATACGTATGTGACTGCACGTTTGTTGCGTGATGACCTGGTTGCGACTGGTTTGAAATTCCTGGGTCTACCTGTAGATACAGTTGAAGGCGATGCGCTGGAAACTTACCTGAAAAAAGGGATTGAGCTTGAGCTGCTTTCTCCAGAATTGTTGAACTTTGACCTGGCGAAACTGGCTGCTGCGATTCAACCGGAACGTTCTAACCAGTTTACTTACCTGGGTCTGCAAACCTTATTTGACCGTTACTTCATCCATTCAGATGGTGTGCGTTTCGAACTTCCGCAATTGTTCTTTATGCGTGTTTCTATGGGCTTGTCGCTCAATGAAGAAAACCGTGAAGACCGCGCGATTGAGTTCTATAACTTATTGTCTAGCTTCGACTACATGGCTTCGACGCCTACCCTGTTTAACTCAGGTACGTTACGTCCACAATTGTCTAGCTGCTACTTAACAACCATTGATGATGACCTGTACGACATTTACGGCGCAATGCGTGATAACGCAATGCTGTCTAAATGGGCAGGCGGTTTAGGGAATGACTGGACGCCAGTTCGTGCCTTGAACTCATACATCAAAGGGACTAACGGTAAATCTCAAGGTGTAGTTCCGTTCCTGAAAGTGGCGAACGATACGGCTGTTGCGGTTAACCAGGGTGGTAAGCGTAAAGGTGCAGTTTGTGCATACTTAGAAACCTGGCACCTGGACATCGAAGAATTCCTGGAACTGCGTAAGAACACCGGTGATGACCGTCGTCGTACCCATGACATGAACACTGCGAACTGGGTTCCTGATCTGTTCATGCAACGTGTATTCGAAGATGCGGAATGGACTCTGTTCACGCCTTCTGAAACGCCTGATCTGCATGATTTGACGGGTGCAGCATTCGCTGAGCGTTATGCACATTACGAAGCGATTGCCAAAGAAACAAACATGTTGCACAAGAAAATCCGTGCAAAAGATTTGTGGCGCAAAATGCTGTCTATGCTGTTCGAAACTGGTCACCCGTGGATCACATTCAAAGACGTATGTAACTTACGCTCACCACAGCAACACGTAGGTGTGGTGCACTCTTCTAACCTGTGTACAGAAATTACCCTGAATACCAGCAAAGAAGAAATCGCAGTATGTAACCTGGGTTCGATCAACCTGGTACAACACGTTCAAGGTGGTGTACTTGATCGCGAAAAACTGGCACGCACAGTTAAAACTGCGGTTCGTATGCTCGATAACGTGATCGACATCAACTACTACGCTGTTCCACAAGCGCGTAACTCGAACTTGAAACACCGTCCGGTTGGTATGGGTATCATGGGCTTCCAGGATGCACTATATGAAATGAACCTGGCTTATGGTTCTGATGCTGCGGTTGAGTTTGCAGATGAATCAATGGAAGTGATTTCGTACTACGCGATTTCAACATCTAGCGATTTGGCTGTTGAACGTGGTACATACGAAACATTCAAGGGTTCATTGTGGGATCAAGGTATCCTGCCAATCGACTCGCTTGATCTGGTTGCGAAAACTCGTCCAGAACGCATGTTCGAAGTCGACCGCACTCAACGTCTGGACTGGGATACTTTACGTGCCAAAGTTCAAAAAGACGGTATGCGTAACTCGAATGTGATGGCAATTGCTCCGACTGCTACGATTTCAAACATTTGTGGCGTGTCTCAATCTATTGAGCCTACATTCCAGAACTTATATGTGAAATCTAACTTGTCTGGTGAATTCACTGTAATCAACCCGTATCTGGTACGTGCGTTGAAAGAACGTGGTCTTTGGGATGCTGTGATGGTCAATGACCTGAAACACTTCGAAGGTTCTGTGCAGAAGATTTCCCGTATTCCGGAAGAGCTTAAAGCCATCTTCGCGACTGCGTTTGAAGTTGAAACTCGCTGGATCGTGGATGCTGCTTCACGTCGTCAAAAATGGATCGACCAAGCACAGTCTCTTAACCTTTACATCGCTGGTGCAAACGGTAAGAAACTGGACATCACTTACAAGATGGCCTGGTTACGTGGTCTTAAGACAACTTATTACCTTCGTGCATTGGGTGCGACGTCTGCCGAGAAATCAACCATTAATACGGGCGCATTGAATGCAGTTAAACCTGCAACAGTTGCGGCTCCTGTTGTAGCAGCAGCTCCTGTCGTTGAAGCGCAAAAACCTGAAGCTCCTGCAGAGGAAGAAGGTTTTGCTCAAGCGGCGCCAGTGCCAATGGCATGTTCAATTGACAATCCTGATTGTGAAGCTTGTCAATAGGGATGATATACTTTAAATAGTATACAATATTTTAGTATACCCCTTGTAAATCTTATACTTAAGCTCTTTACAAGGGGTATATTTTTGTATTTAATAAAATACAAGGTAGATGACAATTAGAAAACGTATATATTAATGATAAAACGTAGCATAAAGAACTTTATTGCAAGTGATGGTCAACCTATGGTTGTTCTCATTGATGAAAATAGAATCCCTCTGTTTCATCCTAATATTTATGCCATGACAAAGTTTCGAACTTTAGGTCGTCAAGTTAGTACTACAGAAAAAAATCTCTACTGCATTGGCATGGCCCACCTGTGGGCAACTATTCATAATATTGACTTGGAACATACAATTTTAAATGCTCAGTTTTTAACTATTGAACAACTTCAAGATTTAGCTTTTTTTCTAAGATTAAAAAGAACGAAACAAAATGAGCTACTGATACAAAAAATAGGATCTCAACCCTTAACCCCAAAAAAAATTGCCAAAAAAATTGAAAATATAATTTACATGCCCACCCAGGTCTCCATTCAAAAAACTACCACGACTGCAACAGAGGGGGCTTTTCGATTAAAGCTGTTCATCAATATTTTAAGTTTTTACTGCAAAGATCGAAGCATCGCTTTAATAAAGAGAAAATTGATAATTTTGAACAAAGCCTCAACTACTTCTATACCCTTGCACCAAAAAATAAGAACAAGGGTGATCAAGACGTACTAGAAGGGCTTAGCCGATCAGAGCAAAATATTATTATCGAAATCATGAACCCAACCCACCCAGACAACCCATTTAGAAGTAACTTTAACAGGCATCGTAATCAACTAATTTATGAGATGCTTTGAGGCACTGGAATGAGACGCAGTGAGCTTAGATTCTTAAAAATTGAAGATGTCGACTTTAGAACACATCAAATCCATATTCGTGTGTCCAAAACAAAAGAACGAACTGTTCCATGCTCATCCAATACCTGTGAACTGTTTCATCAATTCATCACACGGCATTTATCTAAAGTGCCTTTCAAAAATAGAAAACATGGTTATCTATTCACAACTGAAACAGGTCAACACTTGTCCAATGATGCGATCAATTTAATTTTTAGGACATTAAAAAAACAAGTAAATATTTCAACATGTATTACACCTCATACTATGAGAAGAACATGGAATGACAATCTAAATATACTTATTGATAGCCTTCCACCAGATCAGAAACCAAACCAAGAGTTAGAAAAGCAAATAAGAAATAGACTAATGGGTTGGAGTTCAATTTCTGAAATGAGTAGCAGATATAGCAGACGATCAATCAGAGAAAAGGCTGATGAATTGGGTGAACTACTAGCAAACTCAATTGCTCAAAACAAAGGAGAAAATAATGCAATATAGTTTGGATCTTTTTAGCCCATCGGTATCAGTACGGAAAATCATTAGTTTAGATGGACAATTATTAAAAGTTCCTCTTTTTCAAAAATTTAAAATTACCAATCACGATAATCAAATATTCACACTAAACTTAGATATTTTTGACAGCGGTAATCCACTACACACCGCATTATCAAACCTAGTTATTGATATGATTCAAACAAAATCGATAACTTATGTTTCAGCCACAACAAGAGCCTTAAAAAAATGGTTTAATTCAAATATATTTCAAGAAAGCCACCTTGATATTAATTGCTTGGAAACACTGAATAATATTAATCCTAGCTATCAGCCTTTCCTAATCCCACTTTTGAGAAAATTAAGTCTACGTCATAAAGATTTGATGACAGAAGAACTTATAGATTTTTTTAAAAATACGAACAAATGGGAAGAACGAAACCCTGCATACTTCAAATTAATTGTAAATGACCCTGAAAAAGGAGTTTTTACTACACAAGAGCTTGTAAACCTACATGACAATTTAAACTTGGCTTTTAGCCAAAAAAAATTAAGTCAGTACGATTACACACTTGCATGGTTTGTTATTGCAACAGGTGCAAGGCCTGTACAGCTTTCAAGATTAAAATTCAATGATATAAATATCATTGAAAATGATGTCATGATCAAAATGCCATTAGCAAAAGGCGAAGGTATAATTGATCAAGGATTTTTTTTAAGAAAAGCTCCAACAATATTAGCGGATTGCCTTATTAGATACATTTCCAATTCTAATCATAAAAATATAGACATCCCCCTTTTTGGTTTAAACCCCAATGAAATTAGTAAGAAAATAAAAGTAATTTTTGAAAATTTAGACACCTACTCTTCAAGATTAGAGGGAGAAATTCCTGTCAACGCATATCGCTTTAGATACACCCTTGCAACCAGAGCCTTGAAAAATGGTGCTTCAGACCATGAAGTTGCGCGATTACTTACACATCGTTCTTTAAGCTGTATTAAATACTATCGTGCATCTTTACCTGAGCTGCAGAAACCAATACAAGATGCGTTATCAGAGGAAATGAGCTTTTTTGCGCATGCATTCAAAGGAAAAATCATCACCTCTCTTGATGATGCAACGTTCAAAAACTCGGCTATTGCCGATTTCTTTCGCTTAGCAGGAAAAAGCATTGGCTCCTGTGGCACACAAGCAAAATGCTATCAGAATGCCCCTATTTCATGTTTGACTTGTCCTTATTTTGAACCTTTAGCTGATGCTCCATGGAATAGCCTTTTAGAATTTTTACTGGATGACCAAGCGAAAGAACAAGAGGAAAGGATTAAAGAAATTACCACTAGAGCTATTGAAGCAGTCAAAGAAATTATGTCAATCGTTGAGGAGTCAAATAACTAATGCATTCATTTATAGACTTCAATGATTCTAGAAAGCTAGAAGCTAAGAAAAAATTAAATACATATATTTTAAAGTATAAAAATAACTTTATATTTCAAGACAATCATTGGGATGATTCTATATGGGACATTACAGACTTTTTAAAAAACAAGATAAGAAATCATCAATCACAAAGAGTACATTTCAGATCTTATGTTGATGACTCAAAAATCAAATCGATAGTTGAAAAACCCATTTCAAAGCCGCTCTTAGATTTTGTTAAGGCATCGTTTTGCGAAATTATGTTGGCCAAAAAACTACTAGAATCTAGACGGATTATTTATGCATACCAAGCCTTAGAGCATGCATTACATAAACAAAACCGTGAAATCTGCGTGACTGAAATTAATATTGAAACTCTAAATTTAGCTGAAGCATATCTTTTATCAAGATTTCAAGATGCTTGGTCTGTTGCTAAAAATCTAGAGAATATTATCAACAATTTTATTATTGCAAAGGGGCTAAATACAGAAGTTTACCAATGGTCTACTAGTATCAAATATACAGCACCAATAAGAAGTGACCGTACACAAAGAGAACATATCAATCAAAAAAAATCTAAACTTCCACATTTAGAAGAGATTATAGCGCTCGCTGACATACACTGCTCAAGTACTCACACCTCAGATAAAATCGTTACATCTTTTGTTTCCCTAGCCATGTTCGCACCTAGCAGAGGAACTGAAATACTAACACTACATATAGATTGCAAGACATTCGCTTCCCAAGATGAGCAAGAAATTATGGGACTAAAATGGCTTCCATCAAAAGGTGGTGACCCAATTACTAAATTTAGCATTAGCCCTGAATGGGATGATATAGCATCAAAATCCATTGACTATTTAACTAGACTTGGAGCTTCTGCACGTATAGCAGCAAAATGGTACAGTGAAAACCCTCAAAACTTATATCTACCAGAGCATCTAACTCACCTCAGAAATCAACCCATTACCCTTTGGGAAGTTGCACAAATTTTAGGAAAAGAAAATTCAATCAAAGGATGCCATGCCTTTAGATATGGTTTCTCAAAAAATATTGGAAGAACCTCTGATAAAGGAAGAATGTTCGATAAGGACAGCTCTTGGGTTAACCTATATCAATTTGAAGAACTTGAGAAATTTATCATTTCCAAATTTCCGAAGACTTTTCCTGTATTAAATGGCTCTACTCAACAATATTGGCACGATTCATTATTTGTATTACCTAAAAACATTCTAAAACCTGATGCAGATAATCTTCAAAATGTCCCTGAACCTATTAACTTAGGCCAAATTAACAAACAATTAGGAAGTAATCCAAATGGTAATACAATCTTTACAAGAAATCATAAGTTCCTAAATACTCAAGGTGATAAACAAAAAATGTATATCACTACACATCAGTTTAGACACTTACTAAATACTTTGGCACAGCTAAAAGCATTACCACAGGAACTTATTGCATTTTGGTCTGGCAGGAAAAGTATTAAACAAAATGATGTTTACAACCACATCTCTCAAGATGCTTATATTGAGGCTTTCACTAATATAGAAGATAAATTCCAAAAAATTTCACAGACAGGATATTTAGACGAAAAAATAAAAAAAATTATACACCTCAATCCAATTAACTATGAAGAAGCGTTAAAAATTGAATTAGGATCCATTCATATCACGCAATATGGCATCTGTAGACATGATTACTCGCTCACTCCTTGCCCCAAAGACAAGGATTGCGGAAATTGTAGTGAGTTTTCGGTAATGAAAGGAAATGAAGCACATTTTACAAAAGCCAATCAACAAGTCGAATTGCTTTCTAAAGCGCTTTTAAATGCCAAACAAGCAGAAAAAGATGGTCATCCAGGTGCAAGAAAATGGATTGAACTAAACGAACCCAAATATGAGCGCTGGCAAAAAATTAAAGCTTTTTTAGAGGATGACTCTATCCCCAACAATACGATGTTTACTTTAGCCGATCCAATTGAACAACATTAACGTGGTCTCGCTTTTTAGCATTGCTAGAATTAGATATAGGACACAAATATACAAAAGCTGCTTTATTAAGACATCCAAAATTCAAAGATGCTTGGGATAAAAGACGGTGGAATGAAAATCCCGATAAAAATATAGCAAAAGGTTTTGGCAATTATGGATTACAAACAGCTTTAGAAAAAATTGAAAAGCTAGAAGCTACAATTGAACGCCTTGAAAATGAAAATAATCTGCTGACTGAAAAGTTTGTAGTATGGGCAACAAATGCTACGAATAGAGGTCTATCTTTAGAAGATTTAGATAGAGCAATCCCCTCCCATGCAGAGAAAAATTTTAGATGATTACACATTCTTATTTAGAGGCTCAATCACTCATTTCTTACCTTCTTCAAAAATTTAAGCCACCGCTTCATTAAACGCTTCAACCACCCCAAATATACTGTCTGCATCCCCATCACCAAACACACCATCGATCCCTTCATAGTGAATTTGGTTAAACGGTGGTTCATATAATTGAGCAGCCTCTAATACACCATTTTGTGTTAAATGTTCGATTAACATTTCCACAAAACGTATCTGTTTTTCGTTATACGTTGAACCTTGTAGATACTTTGAGAATGCTTCTTGTACCGCTTGACGATCCAACCCCACCAAAGAGCGAATGAATAATGGTAGTGACTTTTCTGTACCAAAACATTCTTCAAACTTATCTCGGCTTTCTACTTCTTGAGCTTCAAAAACAAAACGCTCTAGCTCACTTAAATCAGTCGGTGTAAGAGTCAAACCACGTTTTAACTTTGCAATCGTAATATGATTTTCATTCGCCTTAATAAAGCTTTCTACACGTTTACGGTACTGTGCAAGATTGACACCACTTGATACGACAGGAATATCAACCGCTTGCATCTGTCCAATTTCATCATCGAGCATAGAATACACAATGGTCGAGGTCGATTTTTCAATCAGTTTCACCAAATCGCGAATACGTTTACGCATCGCTTCGAGCATTGGCAAGGTGATGCCTTTCCAGTATTCAACGGTTTGAATGTCTTGAATCAGCGCAATCTGTTCTGCAACAACAGGAATATTTTCTTTGCTTTCCAGTTTAGAAGCAATTTCAATCACTTTATTGGCATAGCTTTGAGCTGCTGTATTGTTCTTTTCTAATACTGCTAGTTCAAGGTTATAACACAACATATCAAACAGTTTGGCTTCTAAGGTTTCAGGCTCAAGCTGGTTTGGTAATTTAGAAATGTGTTCTCGTAACGTACCGATGGCAAGATCATCTAAGTTGTTCCAAGCATCATCATTTTTGAAATGTTCAACATGCTCAAGTTCAGATTTCACAATGAAATTCTCATTGTTCATGGACTTTACTTCAGTCTGTAAACTCTGACGCATATCTTGCTGTACAGCTTTCAATTCTTCGGTGTTATAGTCTTTAGCATTGAGCAGACTCAGGATATTTAAACGTGCTTTAAACAAGCGTTGTCCGAGTGGCTCTGTGGTCGATACAGGCGCACCATCTGGATTTTCATTGAAGTATTCAAAGTTAGAGCAATAATCGAAAATAAAGAATTCTTTTTTATCTTTTTCAGGGCTAAACAATTCTTTGCAGAGTCGTGTACCACGCCCAATCATCTGCATAAACTTCACTTTAGAACGTACAGCTTTAAAGAATACTAAGTTGACCACTTCAGGTACATCAATGCCTGTATCGAGCATATCCACTGAAATCGCAATCTGTGGCTCAGGTAAATCTTTCTTGCTAAAGTCATCAATTAAGCTTTGTGGATACTTAGTGGCATGTGTAATGACACGGGCAAACTTGCCATCATATTGCGGATAGTTTTCATTGAAGCGATCAGCAATAAACTGGGCATGTTTTTGATTGACGGCAAAGATAATGGTTTTGCCAAGACGATCACCGCCTTCGGTCTTAATACCATTTTCCATCAAGTGCTTGAGCATTAAATCAATCGTGCCTGTATTAAACAGCTCTTTATTAATCTTGGATGCTGAAACTTCTTCGGGAGCTTCTTCATCGCCCCAATTTAGACTATCCCAGTGTTGTTTTTCTTCTTCGGAAAGTTCGTCGTATTTCACGCCTTCACGCATGAATTTAAGCGGTACGGAATAGGCTTTAGGTGGGACGAGATAACCATCGGCAATGGCTTGATCGAGATCGTAGTAATCAGTCGGTACACCACTTTCTAAACCAAACAATGCGTAGGTATCACGGTCAACTTCATCTCGTGGTGTTGCGGTTAAACCGACCAGCAAGCTATCGAAATATTTAAAAATCTCACCAAACTTTTGGTACACGCTACGGTGTGCTTCATCGACAATAATCAGGTCGAACATACCTGTGCCGAATTGGCGTGTGCCATCGGCATTTTTTTCATCAATCAAGCCCATCATGGTTTGATACGTCGAGAAATAGACTCGTCCAACTTGGCTCTTATCTTCAAGTAAATTGACAAATGAGGCATCTTTTAAATTGGCTTTAAAGGCGTTGTGCGCCTGATTTACCAGTGAAGTGCGGTCTGCAAGGAATAATGCCTTTTGCACCACATTGGCTTTCATCAATACATCGACCAGTGCAATGGCGGTACGAGTTTTACCTGTCCCTGTTGCCATAATCAGTAAGCCTGCACGTTCTTTACGTTGATAGGCTGCAAGCATGGCTTTGATGGCACGAGTTTGATAGTAGCGCTCAACAATGTTCGTATTGATAGGGAAGCTACTTAAATCAGGGTTGTTCTTACGTCTTTCGATCAAGCGTTTGAGTTCTGCTTGAGTATAGAAGCCATGAACCAAACGTGGTGGACCACCTTGCACATCATTCCATA